>DASPWU010000001.1:0-4527 GCA_035637675.1 Candidatus Limnocylindria bacterium
GTCGCCACCGCGTCCGGGACGCACAATCGAGGCGCGGCCGTGGGGATGTTCTGGATGGCCGGAAGCGTCGGCGAGCTCTTTGGCCCCGTCGCGCTCGGACTGGTCGCCGAGTCGCTGGGGCTGATCGCCGTCTTCCAGAGCGTGGCGGCAGCGGTCACCGTGGGGGCGGTGCTGGTGGCCGCGCTCGGGGTCTACCGGCTACGCGGCATCTCCGGCAAGGATGCGCGAGAGCACGGCGAGGTCGATGTTGCCGCCGGAGACGACACACACCACGGGGCCGTGGCCTCCGAGCCGCTTCAGGCCGGCCGCCACTGACGCCGCGCCGGCTCCCTCGGCGACGACGGCGGACCGCTCGACGAGCGTCCGGATCGCCGACTCGACATCGGCCACGCTGACGACCAGGGAGCCTGCCAGGAGACGGCTCGCGACCGGCCACATCTCGGCGAGCACGATCGGTCCTCCGATGCCGTCGACGAAGGTCGGGGTCCGCGGACACTCGACGGGCCGGCCCGCCTCGAAGGCCGCGCGCAGAGGCGCCGCCGTCTCGACCTCGCACCCGTAGACCCGCACGCCCGGCCTGGCCGCGCGAATCGCGGCGGCGATTCCACCGCTGAGCCCGCCACCCCCGAACGGGACGAGCACCGTTTCGACGTCCGGCATGTCCTCGAGAATCTCGAGACCGATGGTCCCGTTGCCGGCCATCACGCCGACATCAGAGACCGGGTGGACGAATCGGGCCGGCTCGAGGGGCTCGTAGCGGTGGGTCGCCAGCACGTTCCACCACTCGGCGTAGGGGAGGGACACGATCTCCGCGCCGAGGCGCCGGACCGCGGCGAGCTTGGTCTGCGGCGCGCCCTCCGGCACCACCACCGAACAGGCGACCTGCTGCTGGCGAGCCGCCCACGCCAGCCCCTGCGCCATGTTCCCCGCGCTTGCCGTGTAGACCCCGGCGGCCAGCTCGTCCGCCGAGAGCATGGCGATCGCGTTGGCCGCGCCCCGGACCTTGAAAGAGCGGATCGGCTGCAGCGTCTCGAGCTTCAGGTGGATCCCCGGGATCCCTTCCAGCGGGACCAGTGGCGTGCGCTGCACCGTGCCGGTGAGTCGCTCTCGGGCCGCGAGCACGTCGTCGCCGGTGATCGAGTTGGGCTCGCGCACCGTCTTCATCGGGCCACCATGTCCGGCCACAGGTTCATCTGCCGCAGCTCGCGCTTCATGATCTTCCCGCTCGGGTTGACGGGGATCTGCTCGAGCGACACGAAGACGATCCGCTTGGGAACCTTGTAGCCCGCGAGCGTGCGCCGGCAGTGGTCCTGGAGCTCCCGTTCGCCGGCGTGCGTCGACGGCTTGAGGGCGACGACGGCGCGGACCTCTTCGTCCCACTGCTCGCTTGCGACGCCGAGCACCGCCGCCTCGGCGACGGCCGGGTGCGAGTAGAGCGCCTGCTCGACCTCGGCCGAGTAGACGTTCTCGCCGCCGCTCTTGATCATGTCCTTGAGGCGGTCGTGAAACATGTAGTAGCCGTCGCGCCGCGACGCCACGTCGCCGGTGCGAAGCCATCCGTTGCGGAACACGGCGGCCGTCGCCTCGGGGTGGTTGAAGTAGCCGAGCATAACGTTGGGACCCCTCACGCAGATCTCCCCGGCGACTCCGTCGGGGACCTCGTGGCCGTCGTCATCGCGAATCGAGACGTCGTTGAGGAGCATCTCCTGGCCGATCGACCCGTCGAGCTCGGGCTTGAACATGTCCTCCGGGCGGAGGCGGGTCACGATGGGGCCGGCCTCGGTCAGGCCGTACTGGTAGTAGATCCGGGCATCGGGAAGCACCTCGCGCACCGCTTCTCTGTCCGGCAGCTTGAACGTGGCGCCTCCGACATAGAGGCGCCGAAAGGAATCCGTGTGGTGCCGCTCCCATGCGCCGCTGATGAGCATGCGCCGCACCATGTTGGGAATGAAGAAGCCGTTGGTCACGCGCTCGCGTTCGATCAACGCCGCCGCCTGCTCCTCGTCGAACCGCCGCATGAACACGCTGCAGGCGCCGAGGACGAGATGGGGCAGGAACCAGCACAGCAGCGATGCAGAGTGGTACATCGGGGCGATCAGCAGCGTCACGTCGTCGGGCTCCATGTCGGTGTCGACGATCTCGTCGATGGCGTTGGCCATCACGTTGATGTGCGACAGCTGCACGCCTTTGGACGCCCCGGTCGTGCCGCCCGTGTACAGGATCACCGCGGGCGCCTCAGGGGCAACGGTCAGGGAAGGCGGCGCCGGCCGTCCCAGGAACGCCTCGAAGTCGGGGCCCTCGATGATGAGGTGCTCGACGCCCGGCGCCCTGCCCTCGTCCAGGGCGGCCCGCACCGCGGGCGCGAACTCGGTGTCGGCGAGCACGATTCTCGCCCCGCTGTCGCGCAGACCATGCTCCAGCTCGGCCGCCGACCACCGCCAGTTGAGGGGCACGGCGATCGCCCCGGCCGCGATGGCGCCGAGGATCGACTCGGCGCTGAAGACGCCGTTGCCGCACAGGATGGCGACTCTGTCCTGGGGCTTCGTGCCGAGGCCGAGCAGGCCGTGGGCGACCGACCAGGCGCGTTCGGCGAGCCGGCGGTGGTTGAGGCGGCGCTCGGAGTCGACCACGGCGAGTGACTCTGGCCGGCGCGCATGGACGCGGCGGATGACGTCAGGTACGGTGAGCACGCCCGGGGCTCACAATAAACAAACTAACGACCGCTTGGGACATGGTTGACAGCACACGCCGCGGCAACTAAGGTCACAACGTGCTCGTGTTCATCGGCCTGACCTGGACAGGGCAGGCCGCATGAACGTAGGCCGACGGCGCGGACGGGCCGCCGGGGAGAGCACCGCGGGCGAGATTCGCTCGGTCGCCCTCGACCTCTTCTACAAGCACGGCTTCCAGGCCACCACGCTCCGGCACATCGCCGCGCGCGTCGGGATCCAGGTGGGCAGCCTGTACAACCACATCACCTCGAAGGGCGAGCTCCTCTTCGACATCATGGAGACGGTGATGCTGGCGCTCCTGGACGACCAGCGGCAGCAGGCGCAGGAGCCCGACGTGGTCGAACGGATGCGCCTGCTGGTCTACCACCACGTGAGGTTTCACGGCGAGCGGGCGAAGGAAGTGTTCATCGGCAACAGCGAGCTCCGGAGCCTGAACCGGCAGCAGCGGTCGCGGATCGTGGCCCTCAGGCACGAGTACGAGGACATGTTCCAGAAGGAGCTGACCGACGGCATCAAGCAGGGCAAGTTCCTGCCCGTCGATGTGCAGGTGACGGCATACGGCATCCTCGCCATGACGACGTGGGTGTCCTCGTGGTACTCACCGCGGGGACGGCTGTCGCTGGAAGAGATCGCCGACATCTACTCGGACATGGTCCTCCGGGGCATCTGGAACCCGGCCGCGGGGCAGCTCGAGACGCACCTCCGCCGGGTCGGCCGGGAGAGCGCGCGACGCGCTCTGGTGACCGCCGGGGCCGCCAAGTAGCAAGCACGCCGCCGCGTCGCGTCAGGGTCGGCGTCACCCTGAAGATGTACGACTACGACACCTACCGGCCGAAGCCACCGGCCGAGATCGCGGCCCAGGCCGCGCGCGCGGAAAAGCTCGGCTTCGACTCGGTCTGGGTGATGGACCACGTCTTCATCGATCGCCGGTGGGGGCGGGTGGTCGCGCACGACCCGATGCTGACCCTGGCGGCGGTTGCAGCATCGACGGAGCGGATCTCGATCGGGACCCTGGTGCTGAGCCATGCGTTCAGGCACGTCGTGCAGCTCGCGCGCGAGGCGTCGGCCCTCGCGGACCTGAGCCGCGATCGCTTCACCCTCGGCCTGGGCACCGGCTGGCATCAGCCGGAGTTCGATGCGCTGGGCCTGCCTTTCGACCACCGCGTCGGCCGCCTCGAGGAGGCATTGGAGCCGCTGCAGACACTCCTGAGTGGCGGGCGCGCCTCGGTCGACGGCAGGTGGCTGCACCTGGCGGAGGCGTCGGTGGCCACGAGCTCCGCCGCCCCGCCGGTGTGGATCGCCGCCGAAGGCCCGCGCATGCTGGCGCTGGCGGCCCGTTGCGACGGCTGGAACCACGCCTACTGGGGAGCGGAGGACACGACGCGATTCGAGTCGGCGCTGGCCAGCCTGCGCGAGGCACTCGGCCGAGGCGGCCGGCCCGGCAACGAGGTCGTGACGAGCGCATCCATCGCGTGCGTGCTCGGCGGGTGGGACGAGCGGCGCGACGGCTTTCGTGAGCCGGAGCTGGTCGCGGGCGACGCGTCCTTGATCGCCGGCGTGGTCCGCCGCTATGCCGACGCGGGCGCCGACCACGTGATCCTCTCGCTCTCCCCCGACCCGTACGCCGAGGTCGACCCCCACGCGCTCGAACGGTCGACCGAGATCCTCGCCCGTCTCTAGCGCCTCATGGACATCAATCCCGACCGGCTCCTCGGCGACCTGGCCGAGCTGTCGACGATCGGTGGACGGGCCGACGGCGGTGTCGACAGGGTGGCCTGGGGAGCTGCCGATCTCC
>DASPWU010000002.1:0-9248 GCA_035637675.1 Candidatus Limnocylindria bacterium
AGGTCCGGGAGCTGGTGTCCGTACGCAAAGACACGCTGTCCCATGCCTACGAGCTGCTCAAGGTCAACGACCCCAGGAAGCGGCGCCGCCTGGCGGAGCAGGTGGCCCGCGGCGAGCTCTCCCTGGTCAAGTTGCGAGAGAGGATCGAGGGTCGGCCGGCTCGCCCGCGCGGAGCGGTCGACGGCGACGGCAACGGCCTGAGCGCTGACGCCAAGGGGTCCGACGAGGCGACGGCCGATGCCGAGACGGCCTGGATGGGCACGCGCCCGTTCCGGCCCCTGGCAGACGACTCGCTGGTGGCCGCCAAGCAACAGCTGGCGACGGCCGTCGAGGACTTCGTCGACGTCCTCCGGGCACCGACCGTTATGGAGGCCATCGGCCCCGTCGACCGAGCCAACCTGGCGAAGTACCTGACGATCGCCAAGCTCAAGCTGGAGAACGCGATCGCTCTCGTGCGGAGCGGCGAGTCGCCCGAAAGGTAGGCCGATCGGGCTGGACCTCGGTAGCGCCCTGCACAAGAACGGAAGCCGGCGCCTTGCGGCGCCGGCTTCGCAGCGTCTGGTCTCCAGGGACGGCGGATCAGCGGCCCGCTGGATTGGCCGGAGTTGGAACCGCCGGGTTCGGGACCGTCGGCGTCTGGCGATGCTGCCTGGCCGTGGCCTGGCCGGCGTTATCCAGGGCGATGGACGAGACGTACACGCCGTGATTGGCAATTCCGTCCGGTGTCGCTGCCCGGGCGGCTTCGGACACGGCTGCCCCGTGATTGTCCGGATGCGTCGCCTGTTCGCTCGGGCCGGTGTCCTCATCGGCGTCCTCGTCGGAAGCGGCCGGCTGCTGGCTGCCGACCGCGGGAGGCGCGTCTGGACGGGCCGGAACGCTCATGCCGGCGGCGGCGCCGGCCGTCGAGAGACCGTCCGTGGCGGCCGACGGCAGGGGTCGGAACGCGAACACGGCGCCGGCCGAAAGGGCCAGCAGCACGAGCGCGATGAGCAGGCTGCGAATGCGTCGCACGATCGGTGCACCTCCTGGATATGCGCGGCAACACGCCGGCGGCGCCGGGCAGAGCCCTCCTCGGGACGGCGCCTGTCTTCGGACAACGACCGGCAGCCAGGGTTCGTTAGGCAGAACGGGTTGCAGAAGCATGACAACCGCCGGGTCAGCCACGCGTGATCGCTACAGCCGACCGGCGCTCGCCAGCCCGCCCGTCCAGGCCGCGGCGAGGACGCCGAGGCCCACGGCCTGGATCTCCCAGCCGCGCTGACGCCAGGCCACCGAATCGCCCGATCCGAGGAAGACGCCGATGGCCAACAGGACGAGCGCCACGATGAGCGCCCCGGCCAGCGCAACGCCGGCGAGCGCCACACCACCTTGCCCGATTCCGCCGGCCGTCGGCGCGGACGAGCCCGTTCCGGCCAGGGTCATGTAGGACGCGATGGCTCCCCCGCCGACGAGCAGCTGGAGCCCCGCGACGACCCGGCCGGCGCGCGGCCGGCCCAGGGTCGTCGCGACCGACCGAACGCCGGATCCGGCGTCACGTTCGGCATCCGGCAGCGCGTTGGCGATGGCCAGGGCGGCACCAGCCGGGATCGCGAGTGCCGCGCCGACCAGGAGAGCCGGCGGGAGCTCCTGCCGCGCGCCCCACCAGGCGAACAACGGCAGCACCGGGATCCCGATGGCGAACGGCAGCCAGGCCAGCGCCGTGCCCTTCAGGCGCAGGTCGTAGACGAGGCCGGTGGCCGCGCCTGCCGCCGCCAGGGCGAGCGCTCCCGGCGAGAGCGAGGCGGCCAGGGCGAGACCGATCGCGAGCGCGGCCACGGCCACGGAACGGGCCGCTCCCGGTCTGACCAGCCCGGCCGGGATCGGCTTGCGAGGCTTGACCGCCGCATCCCGTGCCGCGTCGACCACGTCGTTCGCGGCCCCGATGCCGACCTGAATCGCGAGCATCGCGCTGGCCAGGCGGGCGGCGACGTCCATCGTGGCACCGGCGAGCACTGCGAGAGTCGCGGTGACCAGCGTGTTGAGCAGCGACGGAAACGGGTGGCCGAGGCGGATCAATCCCGCGACGCGGAGCGCCGGGCTCGGAGGTCCTTTCCGACGGTCGTCCCCCGCGGAGGTCTCAGACGTAGACGAGATCCTCGAAGTTCGCGACCAGGTACTCGATCAGGCGTCCGCGGCCGTCGTTTCGCAACGCCCGGATGCCCGGCACGAGCGCGTACAGGGTGATCGCCGGCACGAGCAGCCTCCCCTGGCCGTCCCGGCCGATGACCGCCGGCGGCCCGCCTCCGGCCGCGAACACGCGCTCGAAACCCTGCTCGTCGATGCCGGCCGCCTTGATGAAATCGCGGATGACCGTGAGCACCCCGCGGCGGATCGCAACGTCGCGCATGAGCTCGGCCGCCCAGGCGTCGATCTGCTCGTCCGTCTGCTCGTTGAGCCGCTCCCGGTATTCCTTGGGGTTTGCGGCGAGCCCCGTCGCGACCACGGCACCTCCTCGCGAATCCGCCGGCCCGAGTATCGCAGATGTCGATCACCATCCGCCTCGATTGAAATAGAACGGATGTGCGAAATCCTACGCCGGTCGTTCGCCCTCCGGCCAGTCGTTGAACACCTCGGTCAGCCAGCGCCCGAAGCGGCCCGGCGGCTTCGGCTGGGGATAGCCGCTCACGAGCCCGCGCAGGGCCGACCACGTCGCCGCGGTCAGGGCTTCGACCGACTCCCGGCTGCGTCTGCCCTCGGCCGCGATCGGATCGCCGATCCGGATGCGAACCCGGCTGCCTATCGTGAACCAGGTGAGCCCGTTGATGGCGACGGGCACGATCGGCACCTTGGCCCGCAGGGCGAAGTAGGCGGCGCCCTCGCTGATGGGCAGCACCTCGTCCTCGTGTGCGTGGATCCGGCCCTCCCCCGCGATCGCCAGGACGCCGCCAGCGGCGAAGACGGTCTGCACGCGGCGGGTCGCGTCCAGCAGGTCGTTCTTGCCGGGGCGGTATGGAACCGTGTTGCCCGTCCAGCTCATCAGGCGGTTCCGGCCGCCCTTCGACATGTCTTCTTCCTTTGGTCCAAAGAAGTAGAGGCGCGGCCGCCACGGCAGGACGGCCATGAGCACGAACGGGTCAACCCAGCTCTCGTGGCTGAAGCAGAGCAGGTACTGGCCCGAGGGAATGCGGTCCCGTCCCTCCACCCGGACGCGGAAGATGGAACGCACGATGGCGGTGGCGATGAGCCGGGCGATGACGTAGCGGATCGTCCTGCGGATCGGGTGGACGGCCGGTCCGGGCAGCTCGGGGCGAGCGTCGGCCGTCATCGCCGGGCCGGGATCGCGCCCCGGACCTCGCCTCGATGACGGATCCTGCCCCTCACGAGCGCGCGGTGCGTGGACCGGTGGCGGTCGCGGCAGTCTTGCGCTCAGCCAGGCGCCGGGTGGCCCGGCCGGTGGGTTCGCGGGCGGCTGCGCGTGCCGGCGGGTCGAACGATGGCCAGGGCCGCCCGTCGATCGCCGCCAGCACGACGAGGATGAAGCGCGCGACCGGGTCGGCACCCTCGTCGATGCCCTTCATGACCTGCTGCTCGAGCTGGAAGCTCACCAGGCGATGACCGGCCTGGGCCTCGACCGACAGCTCACCCGGCTGCAACTTCGACCAGCGGATGACCCTGGCCGAGACCCGCGGGCCCTCCTGCGGGACGCTCACGCGAACCGCCGCAACGACCAGGCCCGGCGGCGTCGGCACGAAGACTGTGTAGCGCGATGCCGGATCGTCGCCCCAGGCGATCCAGGCGTGAGGGTCGTCCTCCGCGCCCAGGGTGCTGAGCACCGACTGGAGGACGTCGGTGACCTTCGGACCCAGCGCTTCGCGAGGCTTCGCGGCCGCCCGCCAGTCGCTCAGTCGCATTCGTTCCTCCGCTTGGCGTGCCCGGGCTCCACCCGCGCGACAGAACGCCGCCGACCCTCCGGCGAGGCTAGCACACGCCCATGGCGGGGCGTACCCTCACGCCATGCGCGTCGATCGTGGCCTGCTGAGCTGGGGCCTGGTCCTCATCCTCGCGGGCGGCATTCCCCTCGCGGTCCAGGCGGGCATCATCGATCGGTCGGTCGCGGTACAGGCCTGGCGCCTGTGGCCCCTCGTCTTCGTCGGCGCCGGGATCGGGTTGCTGCTGCGCGGCTCGCGCCTGGCGTTCGTGGGTGGTCTCGTCGTGGCGATCACGGTCGGTCTCATCGGCGGCGGGCTGCTGGCGGGTGGCGGGGTCGACATCGGCTCGGTCGCGTGCGGAGGCGGGACAGCGGGCGGCCAGTCGATCGAGCGCCGGGGAACGTTCGAGGGACCGTCGACCGTCGAGCTGGATTTCCGGTGTGGCGACCTGACGGTGTCGTCGGCGGCCGGATCGACGTGGACCGCGCAGATCGTGTCTGACCGCGATCGGGTCCCGGACATCGAGTCCTCCGCCGCGTCGCTGTCGATCGACAGCGGTGGCCGTGGAGAGTTCTTCCTGCCCGGCTTCGGCAGCGGCCCGGAGCGATGGGACGTCTCGCTGCCGCGGGCAACCGAGATCGCCCTACGGCTGACGATGAATGCCGGTCGCGGCACGCTGGATCTGCGCGAAGGCCGGTTCGCGAGCATCGACGGGACGGTCAATGCCGGGTCGTTGCGGCTCGATCTGACCGGCGCGACGCCGCAGCGCATCGGCCTCACGCTGAATGCCGGCGACGTGCGGATGGTCCTGCCTGCGTCCTCGCTCGAAGGCAGCTGGACCGTCAACGCGGGTTCCGTCCACCTCTGCGTACCGCCAGAGGCCGGCCTGCGGATCCGGACCAACGACAGCATCACCGCATCGTTCGACTACGCGCGGGCCGGTATGGTCCGCGACGGGACCACGTGGACGTCCGCCAACTTCGCGACCGCGACCCAGCGTATCGAGCTGTCCACGACCGCCAATGCCGGAAGCTTCTCGCTCAACCCGCCGGAAGGATGTCGGTGATGGATCGTCTGTATCGATCGGTCGATGACCGGGTGCTGGCCGGCGTCGCCGGAGGGATGGCCGAGCTGTGGGACGTCGATCCCTCCATCGTGCGGATCGCCTGGGTCGTCCTCACGCCTTTCACCGCCGGCTTCACGATCCTCGTGTACCTGATCATGGCGATCGTCGTTCCCGAGGAACCGGTCGGCGGCCCGGCCTCCGATCTCGGTCAGTCGCCGGCCGGGGGTCCGCCGGGCGGTGCGGCGCAGGCCGGCGGTCCGGCGCAGGCCGGCGGTCCGGGCGGTGGCTCATCGGCAGGCCAACCTGGCTGGGTGCCGGGCTCCAGCGCCTGGCGCGACCAGCGCCGGGCCGAGAAGGCGCGCTTCCGGGCCCAACGCGCCCAATGGCGTGCGGAGCAACGAGCAGGGCGGCCCGATACGAGCGCGGTCGTCGGTGGCGTCGTCCTCGTTCTCATCGGGGCCGCCGCGCTGGCGACGCAGATGATTCCCGGCTTCGACTGGGGCCGCCTCTGGCCGATCGGCCTGATCATCGTCGGCGCCCTCCTGATCGCCCGCTCGGCCTGGCCCGGCGGCTCGCGCCCCTGATCCTCGTGGCGCGGGCCGGACAGCGGGCCGAATTCGCGGGGTGGCCGGCAGCACCTCCGCAAACGATGCTCTTTCGGATGCCGCTCGATAGTCAATCGAATTAAGCATCGATTGGTAGTTTGAGGTCGTCCAACTGGCCGACGGTTCCGCCGAGCCGGGCGGGCCGCGGGCAAGCTGCGGAAAGGTGTAAGTAAGCCCGGTCCGCCACGACCATCCTGGGAGCGGTCCGCCTTCGGGTACCGCTCGATAGTCAATCGAATAAGCATCGAGTGATAGCTTGAAAGTCGTCGCCAAGCGGGACCGTTCCGCCGGTCACAGTTCCGCCAGAGACGGTTCCGCCGGGTCACGATTCCGCCGGGTCACGGTTCCGCCGGGTCGGGTTTGGCCGCGCCGAACGAGCCATGAGCTGAACGGGTAGGCGAAGGAGGGCTGATGGGCGACGATCGGGCGGACCTGGACCTGCTGACAGAGCCGACCAGGAGGGCCATCGTGGGCATGCTCGCCGAACGGCCGAGGCGGGCTTCGTCGATCGCGGAGGCGCTCGGGATGAGCCTGGCGGCGACGAGTCGGCACCTCCGGCTACTCCGCGACGGCGGAATCGTCCGCGCTGGGCGGGTAGCTCGCGATGGGCGCGTCCGGCTGTACATGCTCCACCTGCAGCGAACACGGCCCGTGATGGCCTGGCTGGCAGCTGCCGGGCTGCCGATCGATGACGAGGACGCGCCCGCCCTGCCGACCAGCGAGATGAGTCGGGCCAGGAAGCCGCGCCCATCGACGGGTCCGATCCAGAGGTCCCGTCCTCTCAGGCTGGTCGCCGTCGACGTCGGACCATTCCAGCTCGTCATGCACGAGGCGGCAATCCGGCGAGTGGTGCCAGAGGCTCCGGTCTCGGCCGTGCCCGAAACCCCGTCCTCGGTGGCGGGCATCGTCGATCTCGACGGAGAGCTCCTGCCGGTCGTGGATCTCCGGCACCGGCTGGGCCTCGAGGAGGTGGATGATCAGGGACGCCGGCTCGTCGTCACCGAGACACGGAGCGGGCCAGTGGCGTTTCGAGTCGATGCCGTCGGAGAGCCTCAAACCGTGGAAAGCTCGGCCCTCAGAGACGTTCCCCTCATGGCGGCTGGGTCCAGATCTCCCCTGGTCATCGGGCTGGCTCGGCTCGCGGGCGGCGTCGCGTCGATGGTCGATCCGGACGCCCTCGCGGACGGCCTGCGGAGCATGCAACGCACGCCACCTTCGCGACCGCCTGACAGCCGAAGCTGACCCGGCGACAATGCGGTGGTGCCCGCGACGAACGGCTACGAGAACGCGACCGGCGGCCGCCAGCGCACGCCCCGCCAGCGCACGCCCCGCCAGCGCACGCTCCGGCTGGGAACGCGCGGCTCGCGGCTCGCCGTGGCGCAGGCACAGCTGGTGGCCGATACGCTCCGGGCGAGGGGCGTCGCCGTTGAGCTCGTCCACGTCGTCACGGAGGGTGATCGGCGTCGCGCCGAGACGACCTTCGGTGAGGGCATCTTCGTCGCAGCCCTCGAACGGGGCCTGCGGTACGGCGAGCTCGACCTCGCCGTCCATTCCGCCAAAGACATGCCCATCGAGGTGCCGATCGACGATCCATCGGAGACCGCCGACCTCGTCGTGGCGGCCTATCCGGAGCGGGTCGACCCGCGCGACGTGCTCGTGACCGCGAACGGCCGGGCCGGTCTCGCGACGCTGCCGCGCGGCGCCCGCGTCGGCACCGACAGCCCGCGGCGAACGGGCTTCGTGCTGGCGGTCCGTCCCGACCTCCAGGTCGTGCCACTCACGGGCAACGTCGACACCCGCCTGCGCCGGCTCGATGACGGCATCGTGGACGCGCTCGTTCTGGCCGCGGCGGGGCTGGAGCGCCTGGGGTACGGGCACCGGATCGACGAATGGCTCGACCCCAGCGTCGTGCCGCCGGCACCGGGCCAGGGCGCGCTTGCGGTGCAGGTCCGAGCCTCCGATCGGCGTGCGGGCGAAGCCGTGGGCGCCATCGACGACCCGCTGGTTCGACTGGCCGTCACCCTCGAACGGGCAATCCTCCGGTCGTTGGGCGGCGGCTGCCGGGCGCCGATCGGGGCGCTGGCGGCCACCTCCGATGGGAGCCTCGAGCTCACGGCGGGCAGCGTCGCTCCGGATGGCACGGGCCGCCGCACGATCACCATCAGCGGCACCACCGCCGACGCGACAACCCTCGCGGCGAGTGCCTCCGCCTGGCTCCGCCCACCGAACCCGGTCCCCGCCGGCACGGTTGCCGTCTGATGGTCGCGATCCTCGTCACCCGGCCGGCCGGGACGGCAGACCCGC
The DNA here is from genome assembly GCA_035637675.1 of Candidatus Limnocylindria bacterium. Classification (GTDB taxonomy): domain Bacteria; phylum Chloroflexota; class Limnocylindria; order Limnocylindrales; family CSP1-4; genus C-114. The sequence goes on from DASPWU010000002.1 coordinate 7,884, forward strand.
TCGTCGACGGCCTCCGATCGCGAGGGTGGCGGGTGCACGCGGTGCCGACCGTCGCCACCGAGCCCGTCGATGATCCCTCGGGCCTGGATGCCGCGCTGGCCCGCCTGGGGGCCGACGACTGGCTGGTCCTGACGAGCGCAACGGGCGCGCGCGTCGTCGCCGAACGCCTCCGGATCGCGGAACGATTGGGACGGACCGGGCTGCCGAGGACGGCGGCCGTGGGACCGGGCACCGCCCGGGCGATGGTCCGGGCCGGCATGGGGCAGCCGATCGAAGCGACAACGGCCAACGGCGTCGCCCTGGCCGACGCCCTCCTGCGCCAGGGGCCGATCCGAGATCGACACATCCTCCTGTGCCGGGCCTCTGCGGCGGCTCCCGACCTGCCCGACGCCCTGCGCTGGGCGGGCGCCGATGTGGAGGACCTCGCCGTGTACCGGACCGTCGAAGGACCGCCGGCCTCGCGCGACGCGCTCCTCGACGCCCTGGCCGATCCCGAGGTGCGGGCCATCGTGCTGGCGTCGGGCTCGGCCGTCCGCGGCTTGGTCCGGCTCGCGGGCGCCAATACCGACGCCGTCGAGCGTCTTCGCGAGCTGCCCGTCGTGACCATCGGGCCGAGGACCACGACGGCCGCCCGCGGAGCGGGCCTCAAGGTCGTCGCCGAAGCCGCATCTCCGTCCGTGGACGGCATGCTCGCCGCGGTGGAGACGATCGCGGTCCCCGCGGGGACGCCGTGACCCTGGAGCGTCGCGCCAGTCCGCCCGGCATTGGCGTCGCCGGGGCATCGGCATCCCGTCCTCGCCGCCTTCGAACGAGCCCCGCGATGCGGGCGCTCGTCCGCGAGACCCGATTGACGGCCGGACAGCTCGTCGCGCCGCTGTTCGTCGTCCAGGGCAGCGATGTCCGCCAGGCCATCGCGTCGATGCCCGGCCAGGCTCGGCTCAACCCCGACCTCGTGGTCGAGGAGGCCCGGAGGCTCGCCGCACTCGGCGTCGGCGGCGTGCTCCTGTTCGGGATACCGGATCACAAGGATCCCGAAGGCGCAGCCGCGGCCGACCCGGACGGCCCCATTCCGTGGGCACTCCGGGCCCTGCGCGCGGCCGATCTCCCGTTGGTGCTGATGGCGGACGTCTGCCTGTGCGAGTACACCACCCATGGCCACTGCGGCCTGCTGGAAGGCGACCGCATGGCCAACGACGCCTCGCTGGGCCCGCTTACCGATGCGGCGCTGGCCTACGCGGCGGCCGGGGCGGACATCGTCGCGCCCTCGGCGATGCTCGACGGGCAGGTCGCGGCGATCCGTGCCGCGCTGGACGCCGAAGGACACGGCGACACGGCGATCCTGGCCTACGCGGCGAAGCATGCCTC
>DASPWU010000003.1:0-7697 GCA_035637675.1 Candidatus Limnocylindria bacterium
GCCCAGCGCCGAGCCACGGCCGAACCACGCGACGAAGGCCGAGCGATCGCCGGCATGGCCGAACTCGTAGGCGAAGGCGACGGCCGCCAGCACGCCGACGAGCAGGACCAGACCGACCTGGGAGGTCAGCACGAAGTCACCCGGGTTGCCGACGCAGGCCGGCGAATCCTTGTAGGCGCGCTCCACTCCCACGAACGCACACAGCGGCGACTTGAAGAGCCACAGCAGCCCCGGACCCATGATCGCCACGGCCGCAGAGACACGCGCCAGCAGCCATGTTCGACGCGAGGCCCCGTGCCACAGCTCGCCGAGAAAGTAGGACAGGGCCAGGATGATGAACGGGACGCTCGTGTAGTAGTGGTACTGGAATGTCGCGCGGTCGATCCGCGACCAGGACAGCCACTGGAACGCGAAGGCGATGGTGACGAGCGCCAGGGCCAGGCTCCGCCGCTTGAAGGCCTGCCAGGCAGCAAAGGCCATGGCCGGGACGCCCAGCCACCAGATGACGAGGTTGCCGGCGTCGTAGATCGCCGCGGCCGTTCCGCCCGAGAACGAGCCCTGGTAGAACCAGACCGGCTTGAGGTCGAACGGCCAGGCCCACCATGGCGATGACGCGGCGTGGGTGGCGCGCAGGTTGTTGTGGTATTCGTACATCGACTTCGTGAGGTCCCACAACGTCTGGCCGGTGTGGCCGGGAGGCCAGTTGCCGATGATCGGCGTGCCCGCCGGGAAGATCTGGGGTGAGCCGGCCGGACCCCCGCTGTTGAGGGCCCATGGGATGTACAAGATCACGTAGACGATGACGGGCAGCACCAGCAGGCTGCCGGCCGTCCAGAGAACCGGGATGCCGAACCCCCAGCCGGGCCGGAGCCAGCCGATCGGGGCCGGCGACGGGGGATCCGCCAGGCGTGCCGGGTCGTCCGGCTCGAGCGGCGGAGCGAGCGGACCGACGCCGATCCGGCCGGCCACGGAGAATGCCGCGGCCACCCCGCCCGCCAGGAGCAGCAGGCCGACCGCGACGGTGACGGCCAGCGTCGATGGCGACGCGGCCAGCGGCCCCAGCGCGACCCTCGCCTGGCGGCCGGCCAGCGGGATTGCGAGGAGGCCGATCGCCAGCCCGGCTGCCGCAGGGGCGGCGACCGCGAACCGGAGCTCGTCGAGCGACCACGCGATCGGGTGGAAGACCGTGACTGCGGTGGCGATGAGGGTCAGGGCGATCATGAGCATGATGAACAGCACGTTTCCGCTGCCCGTGGCCGTCTCCCCGGCCGCCGGCGCCGCGTGGGTTAATCCCTGGTAGCCCAGGACGACGGTCACGCCGATGAGACCCAGGATCAACACGATTCGGCCGAGGGCCGACCGTGCGAGGATCAGGAACGCCATCGCCGCGATCGCATAGGCGGCCACCCATTTCGACGCAAGCGCCAGGCCCATCAGGAGACCGATCGCCGGCATGCCCACCCAGAACGCCCAGCGATGCTGCCAGAGGCCGGTCCACAGGCCCGCGAACAGGACGTAGCCCGCCAGGATGAACATGGCGACGTACGCGTCGTTCATGGCGATGCGGGACTGGACGAAGAGCATCCCGTCGAGCAGCGACAGGACCGCCACCAACACCCCGATCGACCGTCGCCGGAAGAGGATCCGGGCGAGCAGAAAGAGGAGCGCCGCGGTGAGCGCGCCGGCGATGACGCCGGGCATCCGCCACGAGAACGCGTGGTGCCCGACATCGACGCTGGCGACCGAGCCGGTTGAATCGAAGGCCAGGATCGCTTCGCGGTCCGTGCTCGGCAGCTGAGGATCGACGTCGGTCGCCCAGGCCACCGGTGCGAACGGCAGGCGGGCGTCGGCGAAGACGGCCTGGGCGTGAGGCTCGATGGCGTAGATCGTGCTCGCCGATCCCTCGCCGTTCGCCGATCCCTCGCCGCTCTCCGATCCCCCACCGCTCGCCGCCGGGCTCGTTCCCAGCACGTGGACGATGACCGACGCGGCGTCGAACGTCACCCGTGAGACCGGGCCCGGCATCCGGATCGTCGTCTCTACGGACGGCGACCCGCCAGTGTCCTCGTCAGGTGGGAGCTTGATCACCGTGACCGTCCGACCGGCGGCGACATACAGGCGCGGTGCGTCCAGGCCGGACGTCAGCGCCAGGCCGGTCGCGCCCCCGCTGATCGGCACCTCGTCCGTCTGGGTCAGATCCGCCGGCGACAGGAACGACACGCCCTGGGTGTCCGCGACGGCGATGCTCGGCAGCGACTCGAAGGAGAACCCGGCGAGGCGGCCGTCCGCGATGGCGTTCTCGACCATGGGCCGGGTGGCCGCATCCACGGTGCCGCTGATGACGATCCGGCCCTGGCCCGACGTGAGCCGCCGTTCGAGCTCCTGCTCGTCGCCACCGACGATATCGGCCAACGTCCTGGCCTCGGCCTGTGGATCGGTGAGGCTGTCGGCGTCCGCGATCAAGCCTTCGGCACTGCCGGCGGGGGCGATGTCGGAAGCGCCCCTGAGCGTGACGCTGCCAACGATCTGGCCGGTGGCCGCGTCCATCGAGACGATGTCGTCGGCATCGGTGATCGCCACCAGGAACGAGCCGTCGCTGGTCGCGAACAGCCGGCGGACGGGCGCCTCGAACGATCCGAACGGCAGTGGCGGATCGATGACCCTGGCGTCGCCTCCGGCGCGCAGCGCGTCGAGGGCGCCCGTGCCCAGCTCGGACACCTGCCCATCGCTCGAGGCGGCAAACAGCCGATGGCCATCGGGATCGATCGCAAGGGCTGCCACATCGGACACGGGCAGGGCCGCCAGCAGCTCGCGCGTACGCAGGTCGTAGGCGCGGACGTCCGCGCCGGTCGCCACGTAGAGACGATCGCCGGCTCGATGGTCGGGCATCGTCGGATCGTCCCAGCGTGTTTCGGTCGCGGCGTCCCGAACCGGCACGCCCAGGTCGCTCGTGGCGGTGACTCGATCGTCGCCCCAGGCGACGATGCCGGCCGCCATCACGTACTTCGCGAGGTGGGGGTGCGTGTACTCGTAGATCGAGTGCGGTTCGCCATACCGCCAGTCCTGCAGGAACTCGGTCGCGGTTCGAGCGTGGTAGACCTCGTCGAAATGCATCGAATACGGTTCGGCCAGGCGCCACGTCCGCAGCCCGAGAGCGGCGATCGTGACGACTACCAGGATCCATAGGTCCAGCCGGTCAAGGCGGCCGCCGGGCTCGTCGTGCAGCGCCCTCGATCGGTCGGCGCGGCTGGGCCGGACGTTCAGGCGCCTGGTGAGCGGGGCCAGCAAGCCCGGTTCAGGATCGGGACCGGGATCGTCGCTGGACCAGCCAGCGACAGCCGGCCCCGCGAGAGACTCCGCTCGGCCGGTTGAGCCCGCCGCTCGAGGTGACCCGGGCGAGCCGGCGACCACGACACCGGCCACTCCCGGTGCCCGCTCCGGCGCGTTCGCGGTCCGTCCCGGTGGCGATGCCGGGGACGCCTCGGGCGCCCGGTCCGTCAGCCGAGCTGCCGCCGCCCCCTGGGCCGTCGCGGCCAGCTCGGACGCAAGCGCCAGCGCGGCCCCCGTCCGCAACTGGAGGGCTGCCCACACGAAGCCGGCGGTGTGCAGCAGGGCGACGGCCGTCACCCCGAACCGCGACCGGACCAGGTCCCCGATCCCGAGCCAGTCGCTGATCCTGGGATTGTGGAAATAGGGCGTGGTCAGGACGCCATAGAGGTTCAGGAAGTTCGCCAGGGCAACGATCGCGAACGCCGCCCGCCAGCGCAGCGAGACCGCGGCCAGGATTGCCCCCACCGCAAAGAACGGGAAAAGGTAGCGCTCGTGGACCCTCGTCGGCACCACGAACAGGGCGAGTGCCAGCACGGCAAGTCCGACGAGGATCGTCTGCCGGTCAGGCCGCCACATGACCACGACGAGGATCGCTGCCAGGACCAGGGCCATGAGCAGGCCGCCGACGACGAGGGCGGGCATCCCCGCGACCTGCAACTGGCTGCCGGGCGGGCACGACGTGTCAGCCGCAGTACCCGTGACCGCGTCGCACAGCCACTGGCCGGTCGCGGCCAGTCCGGCGCCGCCTCGCTCGACCAGGGCCCAGGGGTTGTATGCGTTGACGGTGATGTACGGATAGCCGCCGGCCGTCTTGAAGACCTGATCGATCAGGCCCGGCAGGCCCAGCCCGAATGGCAGCGACAGGCCGACGGCGGTCGCCAACCCGGCGACCGCCGAGGTCGCCAGCCGCAGCGGTCCGCGAGTGCTGCTCAACCACGCCGGGCCCGGCCCATCTGGCCGCGCCGGCTCCCCGGCCTCCGTCGGTGGCGCGGTCCGCGGCGACTCCCCGGCAGCGGCGGGCCCTTCACCGGCCGGCCGCTCACCGGCTGGCCCTTCGGCAGTTGCCTGCATCAACGGATCGACGAGGTACCGACGCAGGAGGACCGCGGCGGCGACGAAGATGATGATGCCGAGCTGTGGCTTGATGAGCGCCGCCACCACCGCGAACACGGATGCCAGCTCGGGCCGGTCGCGCCAGAGCGCGCGCACGCTGAGCAGGAGGAAGACGATCCCGACCGAATCGACCTGGCCCCACACGACGCTGTCGAACCAGGTGATCGGCACGAAGAGGTAGAGCGCGGCTCCCAGGAGTGCGGCCCGACGCCCGCCGCCCAGCTCCAGGATCATCGACCAGATGAGCCAGCCGATGGCAAGGTCGGACAGGATCGCCGGCATCTTGACCAGGTCCAGCGTGGGGAACGTCCGGGCCAGTCCGCCGAGCACCCAGAGGTAGTAGAGATAGCCGGGCGTGTAGTCGTGGAAGCCCGGCCGCTGGTAGAACCCGAACAGCCCGTTCGTGAACAGGTCGTTCGCCCAACCGCGGAACGAGGCCAGGTCGTTGGCGAACCCGGAACCGGGCAGGAGGTATGCGATGATGAGCCGAAGGGCGAACCCGAGCGCGAGTAGGATCAGGATCGCGCTGGCCGCGTTCCGCGTCCCGGACGTCCGCATCGGCGCGGTCAGGCGCCGGTCGGGCTCACCCGTGGCGGGGCCAGTCACGTGGGTTGGCCTCCTGCACGAGCGCTGAGGTGGATCGGAGGATAGCACAGGGTCCGCCGCCCTCCGACCCGCCGGCTTTGGCCGCAGCCGGCGAGGGATTCGACCCCGGTACGGCTCCGCCCGGAGGCAGCGCGAGCCGGGTCAAGGCACGGTCGTCCGTGCTGGTCGGCCTCGGCATCGTGGCCGTCGTGCTGGTCGTGTACGTCCTCTCGAACCCGCTGCGGACGAACTTCTACAACCATTTCGTCTGGCAGGCATCCGCCTGGCTCGAGGGCCAGGGAACGATCCGGTACCCCGTGCCGCCAAGCGCCGGCGAGCCCGGCAACGACTACTTCCAGGACGTCCTTCCGGTCGTCGACGAGGCCGGGGCTCCGACCGGGCGAGGCCTCCTGCCGTTCCCGCCGCTGCCCGCCCTCCTCCTCGCTCCGTTCGTCGCCGTCTGGGGACTCTCCACCAACGCCCAGCTGGTGGCGGCCGTCGTGGGCGCCCTCGACGTCGGGCTGGCGTTCTGGATGCTCGGCCGGCTCGGTGTGCGCCCGTCGAACCGGGTGGCCGTGACCTTCTTCTTCGCGCTGGGCACGGCCTTCTGGTATGCCTCCGAAAAGGGGACGACCTGGTTCTTCGCCCACCTCGTGGCGGTTCCGCTGACGATGGCGGCGGTCGGCATCGCCCTGGGCCGGGATCGGGCCGCAGCCGCGGGAGCGCTCGCGCCGCTGGCCGAGGACGACGAGGCGTCCGGCGAGGCGCCCGAGGAGGCGTCCCGCGAGGCCACCAAGCAGGATCGACCGAGGCTTGCCGTACGGCCGGCGGGTCTCCGGAGGTTGATCGACGGCCACCAGCTCCTGGCGGGCGTGCTGTTCGGCCTGGCCTGCACCGGACGGCTCACGATCCTGTTCGGGGCGCCGTTCTTTCTGCTCGTCGGCGGCGGGGACGGCTGGCGGCGGCGCACGCTATCGGCCGGTCTGGGCGCGGCCGTGCCGATCGCGGGCCTGCTCGCCTACAACGTCATCTCCACCGGGCATGTCTTCAACCCGGCGTACGACTACCTGTATCGGGCGGAGACCGCGTCCTACACATTCCTCGACTACCGGCCGGAATGGGCAATCGAAGACCCGCGCTACATCCCCCGCAACCTCGCGCTCATGCTCATCGGCCCGCCCAGGCTCAATCCGGCGACGCTCGATTTCGGCGAGCCGCTGTGCTCGACGACAGGCGCCAGCCGCGGCTGGTTCAACCCCGATTGCCCGATCCTGATACCCGACTCGGTGGGGATGGGGCTGCTCCTGACGAGTCCGGCGTATCTGCTCGCGCTGCCGGCCCTGAGGCGGTACGGACGGAGCCGGCTGGTCACGGGCGCGGCCCTCGCGATCCTGTTCATCGCGGTGATCAACCTCATGCACTTCAGCCAGGGCTGGGTCCAGTTCGGCTACCGTTTCAGCCTGGACTTCGCGCCGTTCCTGCTCCTGCTCGTGGCGGCCGGGATCCACCAGCTGGGGGGCCTGGGTCGGCCGGCGATCGCGCTGATCCTGGGGTCGATCGCGGTCCAGGCCTGGGGCGTGTGGTGGGGAGCGGCGCTGGGTTGGTGAGGCGGTGAGGGCGGTCGAGCGCCTGGCCGCCGTGGCAGGCCCCCTCGCTGCAGCGTCCATCGCTTTCGTCCTCGCCCGGCAGACCCTCCAGCCCGGGCTGGCCTTCTGGGACACCGCGGAGTTCCAGGCCGTGCCGCCACTGCTCGGCACGCTTCATCCCACCGGCTTCCCGGCGTACGTCCTGCTCGGCTGGACGGCATCGGCCGTCCTGGCGCCATTCGGTGAGCCGGCGTTCCGGATGAACCTGTTCGGCGCCCTGTGCGTTGCCGGTGCGATCGGGCTCACCGCGGTCCTGGTCCGCCAGCTGACCGGACGCACGTTCCTCGCGGTGGCCGCCGCGCTGGTCCTGTTCATGGCGCCCATCACCTGGCGAATCGCCAGCACCGCCGACGCCCACAGCCTTCACCTGTTCCTGCTCGCCCTCCTGTTCGTCGTCCTCGTCGGCTGGGCTCGGCGATCGATCGGGTCGAACGGGACCGGGCCGGCCTCGGACCGCTGGCTGGTCGCGGCGGCGGCGGTCTACGCGGTGGCACTCGGCAACCACCGGCTGATGCTCCTGCTCGCTCCCGGGATCGTCCTGTTCGTCGTCGCGATCCAGCCGGACGTCCAGCGGCGGCCGGCCCTGGTGCGGCGGTGCTTCGCCGTCTTCGTGGCCCTGCTGGCGCTCCAGTACCTCGAGCTGCCGCTGCGGGCCGGGCCGTTCCGGGCACCACTGGTCTACGGTCGGCCCGAGACCCCGGACGGTTTCCTGTACGTCGTCCTCGGCCAGCAGTTCCTGGGCAGCCTGGTCAACCCGTTCGCCGACCACGGCCGGACCCTGGGTGGCCTGGTGGACCTGACCGTCAATCAGCTCGGCCCTCTCGCCGTGCTCGTGCCGGTCGGATTCGTCGTTGCGGCGGTCAGGCGATGGCCCTACGTCCTGCTCACCGGGCCGACCCTGCTGCTGACCTGCCTGTTCGCCATGACCTACGCCAACGCCGGCATCGAGCGCTACTACCTGGGGCCGCTGCTCATCGCCGTCACCTGGCTCGCCATCCTGGTCGACGCGGCGCTGGACGTGGC
>DASPWU010000004.1:0-61851 GCA_035637675.1 Candidatus Limnocylindria bacterium
GACTTCCCGGTAAGATGCCGGCCATGCGATTGGCTGGCCGGATGGAGCGCCTCGGTACGGAGACGGCATTCGAGGCCGCGGCGCGCGCCCGCGACCTGGAGGCAACCGGGCGGGATGTCATCCACCTGGAGATCGGCGAGCCCGACTTCGACACGCCGGCGAGCATCCGGGCGGCCGCCAAGCGGGCCCTGGACGACGGCTGGACGCACTACGGACCGGCGCTCGGGTTGCCCGTGCTGCGTGAGGCGATTGCGCTCGACGCGTCCCGTCGGAAGCGCTTTCCGGTCTCCGCCGAGCAGGTCGTGGTCACTCCCGGCGCCAAGCCGATCATGTTCTACGCGATCATGGCACTGGTCGATGAGGGCGACGAGGTCATCTATCCGGATCCAGGCTTCCCAATCTACGAGTCGATGGCGCGCTTCGTGGGCGCGACCGCGGTGCCCCTGCCGCTGCACCAGGAGCACGAGTTCCGCCTGGATCCTGAGTGGCTCGCCGGGCTCGTGAGTCCGCGGACGCGGCTGATCATCTTCAACTCGCCCGCCAATCCGACCGGCGGGGTCATCGACCGCCAGGACCTCGAGCGGATCGCCGCGATCGCCATCGAGCACGACCTGGTCGTCCTGGCCGACGAGATCTATGGCCGGATCGTGTACGAGGGCGAGCACGTCTCGATCGCCTCGTTGCCGGGCATGGCCGAGCGGACGATCGTCCTCGATGGGTTCTCCAAGACCTACGCCATGACCGGCTGGCGGCTCGGCTACGCGATCCTGCCGGAGCGGCTCGTGATGCCATTCAGCAGGCTGATCATCAACAGCGTGAGCTGCACGAGCTCGTTCTCGCAGATCGCCGCGGCCGAGGCGCTGCTTGGTCCTCAGCACGAGGTCGAGGCGATGGTCGGCGAGTTCCGCGCCCGGCGCGACCTCGTCGTCGACGGGCTCAACGCGATTCCGGGATTCAGCTGCCTCCGGCCGCAGGGCGCCTTCTACGTCTTCCCGGACGTCTCGGGGACCGGCCTGACTGGCGCCGAGCTGGCCGACAAGCTCCTGTACGAGGCCGGCGTCTCCGTGCTGGCTGGCACCGCGTTCGGCCAGGTGGGCCGCGCACACGTCCGGATCAGCTACGCGAACTCCCAGGCCAAGATCCGCGACGCACTCGACCGGATCCGATCGGTCGTTACGCCGCTCGCGGTCTGAGGCGCGAGCGGTGCCCGGAGAAGACGCTCACCGCGCGCGCGTCTTCCTCAGCCGCCGCATTCCGGAGGACGGGCTGCGGCTGATCGTCGACGGGTGCGACGCGACGGTCTGGCCGGACGAGCTGCCGCCCCCGCGCGACGCGTTGCTTGCCGCCGTCGCCGGCTGCGACGGCATCCTCACCCTGCTCACGGACTTGGTCGACGACGAGCTGCTCGACGCCGCCGGACCGCAGCTCCGGGTCGTCAGCAACTACGCCGTCGGCTTCGACAATGTCGACGTGCCCGCCTGCACCCGGCGGGGGATTCCCGTCGGCAACACGCCCGGCGTGCTGACCGACACGACCGCCGACCTGGCCTTCGCGCTGCTCATGGCGGCCGCTCGGCGGCTGCCGGAGGGCGACCGCTACGTCCGGGCCGGCAACTGGCGAACCTGGGGACCGATGCTCCTGCTGGGACCCGACGTCCACGGCGCGACGCTGGGGATCGTCGGCTTCGGCCGGATCGGTCAGGCCCTCGCCCGCCGGGCGAGCGGCTTCGGCATGACGGTCCTCTACCACGACGTGAAGGAGTTGCCGGACGACGTGTCGGCGCCACTCGGCGCCACGTTCGTGGAGCTGGACGAGCTGTTCAAGCGCTCCGATTTCGTCTCGCTCCACGTCAACCTGACGCCGGAGACCAGCCACATGATCAACGCCGAGAGTCTGCGGCGGATGAAGCCGTCGGCCGTCCTCGTGAACACCTCGCGCGGCCCCGTCGTGGATCAGCCTGCTTTGTACGAGGCGCTTCGCGACGGTGTGATCGCGGCGGCCGCCCTCGACGTCACGGACCCCGAGCCGATACCGGCCGACGATCCGCTGCTCGGCCTCGACAACTGCCTGATCGTGCCCCACATCGCGTCAGCGTCGCGGGCTACGCGAGGCAAGATGGCGGAGATGGCGGCCGCAAACCTGCTGGCGGGCGTCCGCGGCGAGCGTCTCCCAACCCCCGTCAACCCCGAGGTCTACGAGCGTCCGGCTCCCGGACGATAGACTCTCGCCGTGGGCCGGTAGCTCAACGGCAGAGCAGGCGCCTTTTAAGCGCTTGGTTGTGGGTTCGAGCCCCACCCGGCTCACCACCCACCGTGTGTGCGACCGCGAGGCATCCTGCCCTGGACCACGCCGATCATGTCGGGCTGCTGCGAGGCGGTGTGCCACAGGCCGGGCCGGGTAACGCGATCTGGGCGGACCTGGGCTCCGGGAGTGGAGCCTTCACGCTTGCCCTTGCCGAGCTGCTTGGCCCGGGAGGTCGCATCGTCTCGGTGGACCGCGACGCGGCGGCCCTCCACCAACAGGCCATGGCGATGGCGGCGCGCTTCCCGGACGTCGCCCTCGAGCAGCGGGTGGCCGACTTCACCACCGACCTCGGTCTTCCACCGCTCGACGGCATCGTCATGGCCAATGCGCTGCATTTCCAGCGCGACCGTGAGGCGATGGTCCGCACGGTCTTTGGCATGCTCCGGCCGGGCGGTCGATTCGTCCTGGTCGAGTACGACGCGGACCGCGGCAACCCCTGGGTGCCGCACCCGCTCTCGTTCGCCACGTGGCGAACGATGGGCGTCGCCGCCGGGTTCGAGGAGCCCCAGCTGTTGGGCCGCGTCCCGAGCCGGTTCCTCGGCGCGATCTACTCGGCGCTGGCGATCCGGCCGGACGCCCAGTGAGCCGGCGCGGCCGACATCGACCGCAGCGCATCCGCCAGCCGCTCGTACTGCGAACGGTGGTTGTAGGCCTGGGCGCTGATCCGGAGCAGTCTCGCCCGCGGCCGCTCGCCGGGACGGAGGGCGGCGGCAACGGGCCAGCCGACGACCGGGACCTCGATCCGGTGCTCGTCGAACAGGCGGATGTCGACGTCATCGGGGAAACGGGGCGGCAGCGGGAAGGCGGCCATCGCTCCGATCATCAATGGAGGGGCAGGCGGCTCGATCTCGAGTGCCTCGCACAGGAGCTGGCTGGCGGCGAGGGTGAGCTCCCGATTGGCGGCCATGAGCTCCGGCCAGCCGCCCGACCGGAGCTCGCCGACGACGCGCAAGGCCTCGGGAATCGACAGCGCCGCCGTTGGATCCGCGGTTCCCGTCCAATCGAACTCGGCCCGATAGCGCGACCGGTCCGCCTGCGTTTCGTTGGCCCCGTGCGATACGACGAGCGGCCGGATGCGATCGCGCCGGTCCCTGCGGACGTGGAGGAACGCCGAGCCCTTCGGCGCGCAGATCCACTTATGGGCATTACCGGTCGCGTATGCGGCGCCGATCGCGTTCAGGTCAACGGGCAGCATGCCCGGCGAGTGGGCGGCATCCAGCAGCGTGTCCACGCCGCGCGCCGAGAGCTCCCGAACCAGTTCGGCGGCCGGAAAGATGAGGGCGGTCGGGCTCGTCACGTGGCTGATGAGGGCCAGGCGGGTCCGGTCGGTGACGGCCCCGAGCACCGCGGCGATCACGTCGGCCGGGTCGCCGATCGGGAATGGCACGTGGGCGACGACGACCTGCGCCCCATCGCGCGCCGCCACGGCGCGCGCGGCGTTGAGGATGGCGTTGTACTCGTGGTCGGTGGTCAGCAGCTCGTCGCCAGGGTCGAACCGGAGGCTCTGGAGGACGGTGTTGACGCCTGTCGTCGCGTTGGTCACGAAGGCGAGGTCGTCCGGGCTCGCCCCGATGAAGGCCGCCAGTGCTTCCCGCGAGCCCGCCAGCAGACCCTCCAGGTCGCGCCACAGGAACTGGACCGGTTCGGCCTCCATCCGGTCCCGCAGCGCGGCCTGGAATTCGAGGACGTCCCGTGGGCAGGCCCCGAACGAGCCGTGGTTGAGAAAATCGATCGACGGGTCCAGGCCCCAGCGAGCTGCCTGCGGAGATCCCGTCATCCCTCCGCCTTGGGCGGGGATCCGTCGGCGTCGCCCGCGCCCGCACCCGAATCGTCGTCGGGGGTCACGTCGTCTGGGGTCACGTTGCGGGGCGGCTCGACGGCTCGTGGCTCCGGTCGCACGACCCGGACCGCCTCGGGACGCCGCCCGAGCAGCCGATCCAGCCCACCGCGCCAGGTCACGAACGGCACGAGGTAGACCAGGAAGAGCGCCGGCAACAGGTAACGCGTGAGCGGTCGGAACTCGGTCACAGCCACCGCGAGGGCGAGCAGCACCACCGCATAGGTGAGGATCGCCGAGCGCGACCGCCCGTCCAGATACAGCCGGCGGAGCGGCACGGCCAGGACGACGGCCGCCACGACAAGGACGAGGATGAGGACCGCCGCTGGCACCGCGCGATGATAGGCCCGGCGGACTCAGGATCGCTGGCGGGGTCGTCCCGTGGCGCTCGGGTAGGATGGCCGGACCTCCCATGAGCGTCTCTCGACTCACCAATCCGCTGTCCGGCTGGCTCGCACGATGGCGTCCGGTCCTCCCGTTGTTCCTGGGCGAGACCATCGTCTGGACGGGGTTCGGCGCCCTGTTGCCCGTGCTGCCGCTCTTCTACACCGAGCAGGGGGTCGATCTCGCCACGTTGGGGTTGGTCGTCGCGGCCTGGCCGGCTGCCCGGCTCATAGGCGAGCCGGTCTTTGGGTGGATCGCGGACCGGACGGCGCGAGTGCCACTCATGGTCGGCAGCCTGGTGGCCACCGGCGTGTTCGTGGCGCTGCCCCTCGCGGTCCACGGCTCCGTCGAGTTCCTGGTGCTGCGGGCACTGGCCGGCCTGGCAACGGCCGCATACGACCCGGCCGCCCGAGGGCTGCTCAAGGACGCCACCCCGCCCGAGCGACAGGGCGAGGCCTTCGGCCTGTACGGGTCGGTGCAGATGACCGGGCTGCTCTTCGGGCCGGCGATCGGCGGGCTGGGAGCAGCTGCCTTCGGGTCGATCGGCTTCGTGTTCGTCTTCGGCGGGATCGCGTCGGTGCTGGCTGCGATTGCTGTGGCCGCCGGTGTCCGCGATCTGCCTCGCCACGGTGCGGTGCCTGCCTTGCCGGCCACCGGGCTGGCCGACTTCCAGCGGGACGTGCCTCGCCTACGTGAATCGGCCGGGACGGACCGGCAGGGCGCGGCGGCTGACCGTCCGGAGGGACCCGACCGCTCCTCGCAGCGGGTGGCGGATCCCGCAGCAGCAGCGCTTCCGGCGCGCCTTGCCAACCGCCTCCTCATCGCCGCGCTCATCGCCAACATCGGGGGCTATTTCGGGGGAGGCACGTACGAGGTGGTGTGGAGCCTGTTTCTCACCGCGAAGGGTGCCGGGATCGGCTTCATCGGCCTGACATTCATGATGTTTTCGGTGCCGATCCTGGTCATTGGCCCATGGGTCGGCCGGCTCGTCGATCGTCACGGGAGCCTGGTGTTCCTCGTCGCGGGCTCGATCGCCATCGCCGCGGCCGCTCCGACCTACACCCTGATACAGGATCCGGTCTGGGTGCTGCCGCTCCTCGTGGTGGAAGCCTGTGGCTTCGCGTTCATCAACCCGGCGCTATACGCGATCGTCTCGCGGGCAAGCCCGCCCGGCCGATCCTCGACCGCGCAGGGCCTCTTCGGCGCCGCCGGGACCCTGGGCTTCGTGGTGGCGTCGGTGGTCTCGGGCGCCCTGGCCGTGATTGACATTCGCTGGCCGTTCTACCTGCTGAGTGCCGTCGTCCTGGGCAGCCTCGGCCTGGCGCTGGCGATCGGCTGGCGGGAGATCGTGGCCGGCACGCCCGGCGACGCACGGGTGGTGGCACCCGGCGAGCCCGTCCAGACGATCTGAGCCGATGGACGATTCGACCCAGACCGCCGCCGCGGCGCCGGGCCCGCGCTCGGCTGGCGACTGGCGCGACGCTCCGGATGCTGTCGCGCCGACCGTCCTGCTGCTCGGCGGGCTGTTCACCTCCCCGCTCATGTACCGAGCCATGAGGCGCCGGCTGCTGGAGCGCGGTGCCGCAGAAGTCGTCGTGGCCAACATCTGGCTGCCGGACTGGCTCATAGCCATGCGCCGAGGGATGGGCGCGATCCTGACGCGCTCGGGACGGGCCCTGCTGCGGGCGGTTGCCGTGTCGGCCGCATCTCCGGACAGTCGGGGTGCGCCCCTGCTGGTGGTGGGTCACTCCGCGGGCGGTCTGACGGCTCGGCTCCTGACGTCGCCGGAGCCATTCATGGGCCGAAAGCTGGCTGCGGCCCGCCGGATTGGCGCAGTCGTGACGCTCGGGTCGCCCCATGAGGTGGCCCATCGCAGGTCGATCGGGCGGCTGCTGGCGGCCCGCGTAACGGGCTTCGCCGACCAGGCCGTGCCCGGATCGTTGTTCGCGCCAACGACTGGCTATCTGGCTGTGAGCTCGCGCTTCGTTGTCGGCCAGCCGGGCGGCAATGTGCGGGAGCGGGCTGCGTCCATGCTCTACCGCGGCATGCTGCCACTGTCCCGGGTGGAGGCGATCGATGGCGACGGGCTGGTGCCCGTCCGCGCAGCGGGCCTGGCGGATGCCGAGGCCCTGGTCCTGGATGGGATCGTCCATGGCCAGTTGGGCGGATCGCCGTGGTACGGCTCGCCGGAGGCGATCGACATCTGGTGGCCGCGCGCGGTCGAGGTGTGGCGGGCGGCCCTCAAGGCCCGGCTCGAAGGCGATTGACGCGACTGAGGCGCCCGAGTCGAGGTGTGGCCAGAAATGCGCCCACAGACTCTTGGGCCGGTCGTGGCCACCCAATCGGCCTCCCGAGGCACGGATGACGGCAGTGTCGTGCACGGGGGTCCTGCTAACGGGCCAAATCGGCTGCCCGCAAGACATCGGGCTGACCTAGGGGTCTGTCCGTGACTATTTGGCCGCGGAATCGCTCGTCACGCTGGTTAGTATTCTGGACGAGAATATGTGGCACGTCGGTCGGGCTCACGTGTGCCGGGGTCGACGATCCCGCTGGCCCGTTTGACGCTTGAGGCGCCTGCCCCTACCATTGGCGGTCGCGGGGTGGAGCAGCGGCAGCTCGTCGGGCTCATAACCCGAAGGTCGGAGGTTCGAATCCTTCCCCCGCAACCAATATCGACTTTTCCTGAACCCCGGCCCCGACCAGCCGGGGTTCTTCCTTGTCCGGCTACTCCCAGCGGAACATTCGGGCGGCGAGGCCGGCCAGGACAACCCCCCAGGCCGCCAGCAATGCCACCGCTGCGGTTGGATCGCCGGCCATCGTGCCGAGCCCGATCCGGAAGGCGTCGGACAGCGCGGCCGCCGGCAGCACCCCCGCGAGGTCGGCCACGGGCTGCGGCAGGCGGTCCAGGGGCACGATGACCCCGCCCAGGAGGAGCAACAGCAGGTAGAGGCCGTTCGCGCTGGCCAGGGTGGCCTCGGCCCGGAGCGTCCCGGCCATGAGAAGGCCGAGGCCGGCGAAGGCCAGCGTCCCCAGCAGCAGCGCCACGGCCACGACGAACGCCGAGGCACCCGCGCCGGGCGCCCATCCGAAGAGGGCGACCGCGATTGCCACCAGAACGACGAGCTGCAGTAACTCGACCGCGACGACCGCGGCGATCTTGGCCGCGACGAGTCCCCAGCGGGGCAGCGGCGATCCGCCCAGACGCTTGAGCACGCCGTAGGCGCGCTCGTAGCCGGTCGCGATCCCCAGGCTCACGAGGCTCGTCGAGATCACGGCCAGGGCGGCGACGCCCGGCAGCAGGAAGTCGATCGGCCGGCCGGTCCCCGTCGGCAGGACGTCCACGGAGCCGAAGAAGACGAGAAGGGCGACGGGGATCACCAGCGTGACGAGCAGGTTCTCGGCTCGGCGCGACGTCAGCCGCAGCTCCATCGAGGCCTGGGCGAGCGTGGCTCGCCAGGCTGGAGCAGCGCCCGTGGCGGCGGGCGTCCAGCGCGCCGGCGTCGAGCTCTCGCTCACGGCATGTGCCCGCCCTCGCGCTCTTCCTGGCTCTCCGCCGAGCCTTCGGACGCCTTCTCCGCCAGGAGCTCCAGGTAGCGCTCCTCGAGCGTCCCGCCCCCCGTCGTCACCTCCACAACGAGCAGCTGGCGGGACTCGCACCAGGTCGCCAGTCGGCTGACGAGCCCGGGCGCCGGGCTCACGCCGTCGAGGCGATAGTGGCCCCCGCCCTCGTCGACCAGATCCGTGCCGGGCGCGCCGTCCGACAGCCGCTCCGCAAGCGCATGGCGCTCCGCGTGCGACAGGGGAGCCTCCAGTCGGAATCGAAAGCGCGGCGCGGCGGCGGCCGTCAGCTCGGCGGGGGAGGCGAGCGCGATGAGCCGGCCCGAATCGATGAACGCGACGCGGTCGGCCAGCCTGTCGACGTCGGCCAGGTCGTGGGTCGTGAGCAGCACCGTGACCCCGGCTACGCGAAGCTCGCCGATGAGCTGGCGAGTGGCGACCTTGGCCGCCGGGTCCATGCCCGTCGTCGGTTCGTCGAGGACGACCAGCTCCGGTCGCCCGACCAGGGCCAGGGCCAGCCCGAGGCGCTGCTTCTCCCCGCCCGACAGGACCTTGTAGCGCGTGCCGGCGACGTCTCGGAGGCCGACGACGTCGAGCAGCTCATCGGGGGCGTGCGGAGCTGCGTAGAAGCTGGCGAACAGCCGCAGGATCTCGGCCGGCGTGGCCTGTGGGTAGACGCCACCGGCCTGGAGCATGAGTCCCAGCCGGGCGCGCAGGCTGGGCGCGTCGCGGGCCGGGTCCAGGCCGAGCACGCGAACGTCACCGGCGTCCGCCCGGCGGTAGCCCTCGATGATCTCCACCGTCGTGGTCTTGCCGGCGCCATTGGGGCCGAGAAGCCCGAAGATCTCTCCGCGCCGGACCTCGAACGACAGGCGGGCGACGACGTCCCGGCCGGCATATCGCTTGACCAGGCCGCGGAGGGCGATCGCAATCTCGGTGGTGTCGGACGGGTTGTCGGTCATCCGCCGATGGCTGCGTACTGGCGCTCGAAGTCCGCGGCCGTCAGCTCGCCGATCTGGCGTGACCGGACGATGCCGTCGCGGTCGATGAAATAGGTCTGCGGCGGGGCGAGGACGGTATACACGCTGGCCCGTGAGCCGTCCGGGTCGGTGAGGGATGGCCAGGCGGCACCCTCGGTGGCCGCGAACCGGCGGGCCGCGCCCGCGTCGTCATCGAAGACCACTCCCAGGATCGCGAGGCTCGGATGCCGGGCCTGGGCGTCCCGGAAGAGCGGAAACTCGGCCCGACACGGGACGCACCAGCTGGCCCAGAAGTTCACGATCACCGGTTTGCCCCGCAGGTTCGCCAGGCTCATCGACCGTCCATCGAGCGTGGTCCCGCTCAGTGGTGGCGCCTGATCGCCGACGCGGACGCCGACCGGGCTCGGCGGGGTCACGCCCACGGCGACGATGGCGATGATGGCAATCGTCGCGATGATCGCCAGGCCGATGAGCTGGCGCCGGTCGAACCTGCTGTCGGACGTCCGATCGAGCCGGCCGGGCGAGTCGGGTGAAGGGGTCGTGATGAACCTGCGCTACTTGAGCGTGATCGTGCCGGTCATGTTCGCGTGCACCGTGCAGACGAACGGATACTGCCCAGCCGGCAGCGCCGGCACCTGGTAGACGCGGGTCGCCACGCCGTTGAAGATCTCGCCCCGGAATGCCTCGCTGCCGTCCGCCTTCCTGATCGCCACGTCGTGAGGCGTGCCCTGGTCCTGGTTCTCGAACGCTATCGTGAACGGCTTGCCGGCCGGCCCGGTCACGTCCGCGGTGGTGAACGCGATGGCCTGCGCGACGATCGTGACGTCGGCCGCCGGCTTGCCCGCGGGCGGGGAGCCCGGCGCCCCCGATGCTCCCGCGGAAGCCGCGGGGCCCGACCCACTAGCCTCGCCCGGTGCGGGCGACCCGATCGCGGCGCCGGCACTGCCGGCGCTGCCTTTGGGCGGCAGGATGCCGGCCTGCAGGATCGCCGCGCCGACGATGACGATCGTGAACAGCGCGAACGTTCGCAGCGGGAAACCCGGCGCCGGCGGGTTGCGCAGGTGGCCCGTCCGGTCGGCCTCCTCCGTCAGACGGTACTCGAGGCGGGCCGCGCGCCACCAGCCCACGAGCGCGATGACGAGGCAGATGAACCCGGCCAGGATCATCCAGCCGCCCACGACGAGACCGGCCAGCAGGACCGCCACGCCGACGGCCGAGGTGAACGGCAGGAAGGTGGGGCCCGGGACGTGGACGCCCGGCGGCGGACCGCCGTGCTCGACCGTAATGGCCATCGTCCCGGAGCCGGCCACGTGCTCGTATTCGTGCATCCCTTCGCGCAGCCAGTACAGCAGCGCAAGAACGAGCGCTGCAACACCCAGGAGGGCGCCGGCCGGCCCGACCACCAGGCCGAACAGCACCAGCGCCGTCCCGGCTGCGCCGAAGAACGGCGCGAACGAGGGCCCTGGAGCGTGGACCCCCGGCGGCGCCACGGACACTCGCCGTCCGAACCCGCGCTGGCGCGGGCCGACGCGGGTGTACGCCCAGACGAGCCAGACGAGCCACAGCACGACCGAAGCCAGCAGGGCGATCGGGATCAGCCCGACCAGGGCCCCCCAGTCGGGGATGACGAGCTTGGCCGTCAGGTCCAGGAACGCGTTCCAGAGCTGCTGCAGCTTCTCCATCGGCGATGTTGTCGCTGTCCCGCCGAGTGCCTAGACGTCGTCCGGCGTGCCGACGACGAGGGCATACGCGGCCAGCCCCATCGCGATCCCCAGGGCAGCCAGGGTCGTCGTGCCGCCCGCATCACCGCTCAGGATGAAGTAGACGATGGCGATTACGACGAACACTCCCCCAACCGCGAACGCGTTTCTGGGGTGCTTGAACCGCATGTCGGTCGCCTACCTCGAGGGGATGATGTAGAGGATCGAGAACAGGGCGATCCAGACGACGTCCACGAAGTGCCAGTAGATGGACGTTGCCTCGACGGCGTCGTGATGGCGGGAGGTGAACTGGCCGCTCATCGCCCGGAAGAGCACGACGCTGAGCATGATCACGCCGCCCAGGACGTGCGCGCCGTGGAACCCGGTGAGGGTGAAGAACGTGGTTCCGAACGTGCCGTCGGAGAGGCCGAACCCGAGCTGGCTGTAGTCGTAGGCCTGGCCGATGAGGAACGTGACGCCCATCACAAGGGTGACGGCGATCGCCCGGATCAGGCCGCGACGATCGTCCCGTCGGATCGCCCACACGCCCAGCTGGCAGGTGAATGAGCTCGACACGAGGATGATGGTGAGGACGGCCGCCAGCCAGGGCTCGGCGTGCAGGTTGAAGCGCTCGGCCAGGTGCTCGCCCACCTCGGCAGCCGACGGCGGCCAGGTCGGCGCCGTGGCCCGCACGTTGAAGTAGGCCGCGAAGAGTCCGGCGAAGAACATCACCTCCGAGCAAATGAACAGGATCATCCCCAGGATCGGGTTGCTGATCCCGTGACGGGGCAGGTCGGCCAGGGCCCCATCGTGCGCCGTCTGGGGCATGACGGTGGACGCGCTCACGAGTGGCCGCCGTGGCCGCCCGTCCGGCCATGCCGGGCGTCGAACACCGGACGCTCGGACCTGATCTCCGGCAGATGGTCGAAGTTGTAGGGCGGCGGCGGTGAGCTGGTTGCCCACTCCAGGGTGTTGCCCTCCCACGGGTCGTCGCCGGCCGGCTCACCGTTCCGCAGCGAGATGAGGACGTTCCACAGGAACGGCAGGGTGGAGGCGGCGATGATGATGCTGCCGACCGTCGCCACGAGGTTGAGCTGGTTCCAGCCCGCGGTCGACGCGTAGGTCGCGATCCGGCGGGGCATCCCCTCCAGGCCCAGGATGTGCATCGGAAAGAAGGTCATGTTGAACCCGATGAGCATGAGCACGAAATGAATCTTGCCGAGCGTCTCGTTGAGCATTCGACCGCTCATCTTGGGGAACCAGTAGTAGACGCCAGCGAATACGCCGAAGACGGAGCCGCCGAACAGGACGTAATGGAGGTGAGCCACGACCCAGTACGTGTCGTGGAGGGCGAAGTCCACCGGCACGGCGGAACTGAAGGCGCCGTTGATGCCGCCGATCAGGAACATCGTCAGGAAGCCCAGGGCGAACAGGAGCGGCGTCGAGAACGTCAGCTGGCCGCGGAAGAGCGTGGCGATCCAGTTGAACATCTTGACCCCGGTTGGCACCGCGATCAGGAACGTCATGAAGCTGAAGAACGGCAGGTAGACCGTCCCGGTCGTGAACATGTGGTGGGCCCAGACCGAGAACCCCAGGGCCCCGATGCCGGCCGTCGCGAACACGAAAGCCTTGTACCCGAACAGCGGCTTGCGTGAGAAGACGGGCAGGACCTCGCTGACAATGCCCATTGCGATGAGGATCATGATGTAGACGGCCGGGTGGGAGTAGAACCAGAAGATGTTCTGCCATAGGACGGCGTTGCCGCCGGTCGCCGGATCGAAGAAGTGGCCGCCGTAGTTCCGGTCGATGAACAGCATGATGAGCGCGCTCGCCAGGACCGGCGTGGCTAGGAGCACGAGGACGCTGGTCACGAGCGCGGTCCACACGAGGATGGGCATCCGGAACATCGTCATGCCCGGAGCGCGCATCTTGAATATCGTGACGAGGAAGTTGATCGAGCCAAGGATGGAGCTCGTCCCGATGAGCGTCACCGCCACGAGCCACAGGTCCGTCCCCACGCCTGAGTACTTCGACTGGGCCAGCGGGCTGTAGCTCGTCCAGCCCTCCGCGGCCGCGCCGCCGGGGACGAGGAAGCCGGCCAGGATGATGATCCCGGCCAGGGGCAACATCCAGAACGACAGCGCGTTGATCCGTGGGAAGGCCATGTCCGGCGCCCCGATCTGGAGTGGCACGACGTAGTTCGCGAAACCGGCCAGGATCGGGATGATGAACAGGAAGAGCATGAGCGAGGCATGCATCGTGAACAGCTGGTTGTAGAGATCCGGGGAGAACAGCTTGTTCTCCGGCACGGCCAGCTGGCTGCGAACGCCAAGCGCAAGGACGCCGCCGATGAAGAAGAACACGAACGAGTTGACGAGGTACAGGATCCCGATCTTCTTGTGGTCGGTGGTGGTGACCCACTCGTAGAGCGCGCTCCGATAGGTGGCGGCAGGCGTCAGCGCGGTGGTCGCCATCGAATGCTCCTTACTTCACCGTGAGCGTGCCCGTCATCGACGGGTGGACCGTGCACACGAATGGGTACGAGCCGGTCTTGAGAGCCGGCACGTTGTAGGTCGCGTCGGCGGGGCCGGTGATGAGTTCGCCCTTGAACGCCACGCTGCCGTCCGGATTCTTGATCTCGACGTCGTGCTGGGTTGCGTTGTCCTTGTTGGTGAAGTGGATCTGGAACGGCTTCTCGGCCGGCGCTTCGAGGGTGGCCTTGTCGAACGCGATGTTCTGGGCCGCGAGCTCCAGGACGGCGCCGGCGGGTGGGCTGCCAGGCGGTGGGCTTCCGGCGGGTGCGCTGCCGGCCGGCGGGCTCGCGGCCGGAGGAGGCGACTTCTTGGCCTCCTCGATCTGCTGCTTGAGCCAGGCGTCGTACTCCGCCCGGGTGACCGCCTTGACCTCGAACGTCATGCCACCATGCCCCGCCCCGCACAGCTCGGCGCACTGGCCGCGGAACGTCTGTTCTGCATCGCCCGCGTCGACGGTGAAGTCGAAGTTGTTCTCTTTGTTGGGGTCGGTCACGGGGTTGACGTCGCGCTTGAACAGGAACTTCGGCACGTAGAAGGCGTGAATGACGTCCACGCTGTGGAGCGTGACGTGGATCGGCTCGCCGACCGGAACGACCATCGTCCCGAAGACGCCATGTCCCTGCGCGTCGGTCGTGAAGAGCGGCGTCTTTCCGTCATCGCTGAGATAGGCGAAGCTCCAGGCGAACCGCTCGGCGACAGCCCTGACCCGGACGCCCGGGTGATCGCTCTTGGCCTCGACCGCGTTCAGCGTCTGCCACGAGACGACGAACAGGTACAGGACGATGATCGTAGGGATGATGGTCCAGATGATCTCGACCAGGTTGTTGCCGTGTGTCTGAGGGGGCAGGTCGGCATCGTCGGGCTTGCGCCGGTAGCGAACGACCGCGTAGATGATGGCGCCCTCGACGGCCAGGAAGATGAGGACCGCGAGGACGAACACGATGTCGTACAGGGACGAGACTTCCGCGCCCTGGGACGTCGATGCGCTTGGCGGGTAGAGCTGTGGGAACTGGGAGGCGCATCCCGCCGCCACAAGAGCCAACAGCAGCGAGGCCACGATTGCCGCGGGGCGCGTCCGCTTGTTCCTCTTGATCGGCATCGGGGTCCTCGAGCGCGGGCGCCGGTCGACGTCCGGACCAGGGGCACGGATGAGGGGCCACGGGGGGTCATCGCGACGGTCCCGCCAGCCGGGCAGGACCGGCGCCCATGATAACCGGAGCGGCTCGACGGCGTGACCCGCCGTTCGACCGCTCGGAGCAGCTGCGCGCCGTTCGGGACGCCGCGGTCGCGTGGCAGGTTCGTAGCGGAGCGCGCCGCGGTCGCGTGGCAGGTGCGTAGCGGAGGGCGCCTCGGTTCCGTGACAGGATGGGCGGCGGAGGGCGCCTCGGTTCCGTGGCAGGATGGGCGACGATGATGGCTCGCCGACCTGTCCGTAGCCGGTTTGCCGGCCGCCGGTTCGCCGTCCGCCGGTTCGCCAGGCGCTGGTTTCGGCGGCCGGCGGCGCACATCGCCGCCGGACTCGTTCTCGCCATAGGCGTCCTCGGCGGTCTCGCGCCGCCGGTGCTTGCCCACGGGGCGAACGCGCTCCTCCCGCCGGCCCCGTCCGACTTCCTCTTCGACTGGGCGTTCGATGGCCTCGTGACGATTCCGCTCCTGCTGGTCGGCGCCGCCTACCTGTGGGCGGTCGGACGGGTCGATGCGGCGCACCCGGGAAACAGGGTGCCCCGCTCGCGGATCGTCGCGTTCCTGGCAGGCCTGGCCGTCATCGAGATCGCCCTCCAGTCGATCATCGAGCGCTACGACACGACGCTGTTCTCGGTCCATATGGTCCAGCACATCCTGCTCACGCTGGTTGCGCCGCCACTCCTCGCGCTCGGCGCCCCGATCACGCTCGCGTTGCGCGTCGCCCGGCCCGAGTTCCGACGCCGCGTCGCCCTGCCGATCCTGCACAGCCGGTTGCTCCGATTCCTGACGTTCCCGGTGGTGGCCTGGCTGCTCTTCGCCAGCGTCATGTGGGGCACCCACTTCTCGCCCATCTTCAACGAGTCGCTCGAGCAGCCTCTCGTCCACCAGCTCGAGCACCTCGCGTACCTCGTCGCCGGGCTGCTGTTCTGGTGGCCGGTCGTTGGCGTCGACCCCAGCCCCTGGCGGATCCCGAATCCGGTCCGGGCCATGTACCTGTTCCTGCAGATGCCCCAGAACACGTTCCTCGCCCTGGCTATCTACAGTGCCGCCGCTCCGCTCTATCCGCATTACGCAGCGATTCGCATCCGATGGGGGCCCGACCCGCTGATGGATCAGCAGATCGCGGGCGGCCTCATGTGGATCGTCGGGGATGTCGTCTTCATCGTGGCGATCGTTCTCACCGTCGTCGGGTGGATGCGGTCCGAAGAGCGGGAGGCGCTGGGGCGCGAGCGCCGCGAGGATGCCCAGATCGCCGCAATCCGCGCCCGGGAAGCCGCCCTGGCGGACAGGCTGGCCGCCGAGCGGCTGGGCGAGGATCGGGCCGGCGACGAGCGGATCGGAGGGCCGTAGCGCCAGGCGCCGCCGCTGGTCAGCCCGGGATCGGGGCCTGGAGGTATGACCGGTAGCGCTCCGGGTCCACGTTCCCGCCGCTGACGATCGCCACGACCGGCCCGTCGATGCCATCCAGGCCTACCTCGCGGAGGTGAAATCGCATGGCCGCCAGGGCGAGGGCTCCGGACGGCTCGGCCACGAGCCGGGCCTCCTCGGCCGCCAGCCGGACGGCGGCCGCAATCTCGGCCTCTGTCACGGTCACGATCCGATCGACCAGGGCCGACAGGTGGGCGAACGTCCGCCGGCCCAGCGACTGCGTCCGGGTGCCGTCGGAAATCGTCCGGATCACCAGCTCGGCCGGCCAGGCCACGATTCGACCCGCCGCCAGCGACTCCCGAGCATCGGCCGCCAGCTCGGGCTCGACGCCGATGATCCGCGCCGACGGTCGCACGCCTCGGACCGCGGCGGCCACGCCCGACGCCAGGCCGCCACCCCCGACCGGCACGAGCACGGCGGCGACATCCGGCAGGTCCTCGATGATCTCCAGACCGCAGGTCCCCTGGCCGGCGATGATTCGATCGTCATCGAAGGGCGGGATGACCGCCAGGCCGTGCTCCGCGGCCAGACCCTCGGCGACGGTGCGGCGCTCGTCGCTCGCGGGGCCCACCGTGATCACCTCCGCACCGTCGGCGACGACGCGACGGACCTTGAGCGGTGGTGCGTCGGAGGGCATGACCACGACCGCGGGGGCTCCCAGCAGCCGCGCGGCCCGCGCCACGCCCTGCGCGTGGTTGCCCGAGGAGTAAGTGATCACGCCACGAGCTCGCTCTGCGGGGCTGAGCGACGCGACGGCCACGTAAGCGCCGCGGAGCTTGAACGCGCCGATCGGCTGGAGCGACTCGGCCTTGAGGAATCGATGCTCGCCGCTCGGCCCGAAGGGAACGAGCGGCGTTCTCAATGTGATTCCCTGCAGGATGGTCGCGGCATCACGAATCGCTTCTAGGCCGACGAGGCCGGGTCCGAGGATGTCGGGGAGGCCGACCGGGTCGAGAGGGACTGGCTCGGGGCCGCCCGACGGGATGGCCGTTCGGTCAGCCACGGCCCTGTGCGATGAGCCTGGCGCAGTCGATGCAATGCTCTGCCCAGGGCAGGGCTTCCAGGCGTTCTGGCGCGATTGCCTTGCCGCATCGCAGGCAGCGCCCGAACGTTCCCGCGTTGAGCCGGACCAGCGCCGCATCCACCAGCGCGAGCTGTTGCACCGCGCGCTCGCGAAGGGCGAGATCGCGTTGCTGCTCGAACACGTGACTGGCGGCCGCCGCCTGTGAGCCGTAGGTCATCTGCCCGGGCGGCTGAATGGTCGCCGCCAGCTCGTCGCGGAGCCGGACGCGCTCAGCCTCGAGCGCGGCTCGCGGGTCGGTCGCGCGGTCCGCTGCCGGGTTGGGGCCAGCGCCGGTTGCGGAGTCGGCCGAGCGCTCGGCCGATGAAGGATCCATGACGCGAGATGGTACGCGTCCCGTGCTCGACGCGGGCGCGGGGGTCATGGCCGGCGAGTTGAGCCGCGTTTCGGCCCGCCTGGTAGGCAGCGGCGCAGTCGGAGCATTGTCATGAGCAATGCTTTGAGGACGCTCGCCGATGGCGCCGCGCGGCTCCGGCAGCCTCGAGATGGCTCGGCCGGCCTCTGGCCCTTGCCGTATTCCGAGCATTGTTATGAGGACGCCAACGGCGGGCCGAAGGCCGCCCTGGGTGCTCATGCTCGTACGACGTACGCACGGGCCGAGCTCGCCGGGGTGTTGAACGATGCGGGCGATGGCGTGGAGGACGCCTTTGCCGCGCCGAAGGCCTCTCCGTAAGCATGCTCGGAATATGTCGACGTGCTATCCGCCCCACGACCGCGGCCGTCGCGGGTCCGATAAGCCGCAGCTAAGCGGTGACGAGCAAACTGATCCAACGAGCCACCGGCGTCACCCGGCGACCGGGCTCGCAGTCGGGGCACGTTGGAGGATGCCCGTGCGCCGCGCGAGCCGGTTCCTGATCGTGATCGTCATCCTGCTGACGCTGGTGGCCGGCGAGTCGACCCCGACCGGCCTGAATCGGAGCACAGCGGGACCGGAGAATGACCCTGCGGGCTGGCGGTGGGCCGTCGTCGGGCCGACGGATGACCTGGCCGGTTGGCGCTGGGCCGCAACCGATCCGACAGGTTGGCGCTGGGACTGACGCTCGCCGCGCCTCAGGTCGCAACGACACTTCCGCCCTGGCCGTGATCCCGCCCTCGCTTCGCGCCTGGCGGCGAATCCCGGCTACGGCCTAGTGAAGTTCACTTAGTGGCCGGCCGTGATCCCGGTCGAGTCGGAGCTGAGCCGCTGCGCGAGGTAGACCGGCAGGATTGAGACGATGATGACGAAGAGCGCGACGACGTTGACGATCGGACGTTGCGCTGCCCGGGAGAGCTGGTTGTAGATCCAGATCGGCAGCGTCTCCTGTGTGCCCGCGGTGAAGAACGTCACGACGATCTCATCGAAGGACAGGGCGAATGCGAGCAGGCCGCCAGCGAGCAGGGCAGTCCTGATGACCGGGAACGTCACGTAGCGGAACGTCTGCCAGGCATCCGCGCCGAGGTCCATGGACGCCTCCTCGATCGAGCGCGACGAGCGCCGCAATCGGGCAATGACGTTGTTGAAGACGATGACGATGCAGAACGTCGCGTGGCCCACCGCAACCGTGAACGCCGAGAAGCCGATGGCCGCCGTGTTGATCGTCGCGTTGAGGGCCATGCCGGTGACGATGCCGGGGAGGGCGATCGGCAGCACGAACAGGAAGGAGATGGATTCGCGGCCGAAGAACGAGAATCGATGGATCGCCAGGGCAGCCAGGGAACCCAGCAGGATCGCCACGATCGTCGCGCCCAACCCCACCTGGACGGACAGGACGAGCGCGTCGATCAGGTCACCATTGGCGAGGGCAACCCCGAACCAGTCGGTCGTGAAGCGCTCGATCGGCCAGGCCTGGGCGCGGTCGGCGTTGAAGGCGTACAGCGCGATCGTGCCGATCGGGACATACAGGAAGGCGACGACCGCGACGCTCGCGAGGCGCAGTGCGATCCGGCTCACGTCGCTCTCACAGAGCGTCGAAGGCTCCTAGCCGGCGAGCGCCCAGGAGGTACACGCCCATGATCAGGATGGGCACGGTCGCGAACGCCGCGGCGAGGGGCACGTTGTTTGCCACGCCCTGTGCCTCGTACACGACGTTGCCGATGAATTGCGTGTTGCCGACGAGCTTCGGCGTGATGTAGTCGCCCAGCGTGAGCGAGAACGTGAAGATCGAGCCGGCCACGAGCGCCGGCAGGACGAGGGGCAGGACGATCCGCCGGAACGTCGTTGCGCCGCGGCCACCCAGGTCGGCCGATGCCTCCAGGAGCGAGCTCGGGATCCGTTCCAGCCCGGCGTAGATCGGCAGGATCATGTAGGGCAGCCAGAGATAGCAGAAGACCACGACCATCGAGGCGCCGGAGGAGCCCGGACTCAGGCCGGGGGCGCCGAGGACGCCGAACAGCCATTCGAGCGGACCGCCATCGGCCAGCAACACGCGCCACGCGTAGACCTTGACCAGGTAGCTGGCCCACAGCGGCAGCAGGACCAGGATGAAGAGCACGGATCGGACGCGACGCGACGCCACTCGTGCCATGTAGTAGGCGATCGGGAAGGCGATGAGCATGTCGACCACGGTCACCAGGGCGGCGACGCCGACCGTTCGGAGGGCAACCGTCCGGTAAACCGGGCTCTCGATGAGAAGCTCGAAATTGCGCAGGCTGAAGTCGTGGCGGACGGCCGAGGTCGCCGGGTCCAGGTACCAGAAGGCACTGACCAGAAGGACAGCGAGCGAGCCCAGGTAGACGATCGCGAACCAGCCGACCGGCGGCGTGAGGAGCAACACGAGCTGCGCCCAGCGCCGTCGCCAGAGCATCGCCTGGACGCGACGGAAGAAGCCTGGCCGAGCGGAGGACGCCATCGCGATCCCGCGCCGTGGCTCAGCGGCCGGCCGGGGATCGGCTCCCCGGCCTGAGCCGCGCGGCCATCAGGGCGTCGTCAGCCCTTGATCTCCGTCCACTTCTGGGTCCAGATCGAGTAGTCGATGCACGTCTGCCCCCGGCTGTCGCCGCAATCGGCGAGCGGCGTCTTCCAGAAGCTGATCGCGTCATAGAAGGTCTTGTCGTTGACCCGGTAGGCCGTGCAGAAGTCCTTGAGCGCGTACGGGCCCAGGTTGCCGGCGTCCAGGATCTCGCAGGCCTGCGGATTCGCCGGAGCCTCTCCGAACGACTCTGCGACCTGGGCCTGGACTTCCTTGGTGACCATCCAGCCCATCCACAGGTACATGCAGTTTGGATGCGTGGCGTGCGCGGACATCATCCAGGTGTCGGCCCACCCGGTCATCCCTTCGCTGGGGACGACCGCATCGACCTTGACGCCCGCGCCCTTGAGCGTGTTGACCTGATACGGCCACGTCGTCCCGACGACGCTCGCGCCCGTCGTGAAGTTGTCGATCTCGTCGGTGTAGAGCGACCAGTACTTGCCGACGAGCGGGTGCTGGTCCTTGAGCAGCTGAACGGCCGCGTCGAACTGCGGCTGGGTGAGCTCGTACACGTCGGTGATCCCGAGCTCGGGCCTATGTGCCTTCAGGTACAGCGCCGCGTCGGCGATGTAGATCGGGCTGTCATAGTCCGTGATCTTGCCCTTGTACGCCGTAGCCTTGGCCGGGTCGAAGACGACGTCCCAGCTCGTGGGAGCCGGGGACACCTTGTCCGTGCGGTACATGAGCGAGTTACCTCCCCACCCATGGGACACGCCGTAATGCTTGCCGTTCACGGTGTTGTGGGGTGGCGATTGCAGGAACTCGGCAATGTTGTTCCAGTCGGGGATGAGCGCCGGGTTAATCTCGGCCACATCGCCGTTGGCGATGAGCCGGTTCGTGGCGTCGCCGGACGCCGAGACGCCGTCATACACGGAGCCGCCGCCCTGCCGCATGAGCGTGACCATCTCGTCGGACGTGTTGCCGACCTTCGACTTGACCTTGCAGCCGGTCTTCGTCTCGAACCCGTGCACCCAGTCGTAGGCCTTGAGCGTCGTCGTCGCGTTGGGGACCTTGTTCGAGCCGTCCTCGGCGTAGCCGGCCCAGATGATGATGTTGAGCTCGCCCTCGGCCTTTCCGATCGACTGCGGCAGGTTGGACGACGGGCTGGGAGCGGCGCTGGCCACCGAAGGCGGCGCCGAAGCGGGCGCTGTCGTCGGTGCCGGGCTCGGCGTCGCGCCGCCTGAGCAGGCCGACACGACGAGGCCGATCGTGGCCAGCGCCCCCAGCGGGGATCGAGTTTTCATGGGTCCTCCTCCTCGTTCCGTCAGCCGGTGACGGGAAAATTGTGCTGCCGCTTCCACACGAGCCGGACAGCCTTGTCCTGTGACGCCAGTGCCTCCATGGATGAGGTCGCCAGGTTTTGCTGGGTGACGACGAGCTCGCCGCCGACGTCGAGTGCGACGACGTAGCGGGTATTCGAGCCGAGATAGACGACGCTCCGGATGCGACCCTGCGCGAACGACTCGTCGGAAGCAACGGGCGTGTCCGGCTCAGCCAGGCGAATCTTCTCGGGGCGAACCGTGAACGTGCCGGGTTCGCCGACGATCGTTCGGGCGACGTCGCCGGAAAGCAGGTTGGACGTGCCCACGAAGCCGGCCACGAAGACCGTCGCCGGGCGCTCGTAGACATCGGCGGGCGTGCCGACCTGCTCGATTCGGCCGCGGTTGAACACGGCCAGTCGGTCGCTCATCGTGAGCGCCTCCTCCTGGTCGTGGGTGACGTAGATGAACGTGATGCCGACCTGCAGCTGGATCGACTTGAGCTCGATCTGCATCTCCTGGCGCAGCTTCAGGTCCAGTGCGCCGAGCGGCTCATCCAGGAGGAGCACCCGCGGCCGGTTGATGAGCGCGCGGGCAAGCGCTACCCGTTGCCGCTGGCCGCCCGATAGCTGGGACGGCCGCCGCCGCTCATATCCCTCCAGCCGGACCATCTCGAGCGCGTCGGCCACCCGCGTCCGTCGCTCACGGACCGGAACCTTCCTGACCATGAGGCCGTACTCGACGTTCTGGCCGACGGACATGTGGGGGAACAGCGCGTAGTCCTGGAAGACCGTATTGACGTCGCGCTCGAACGGCGCCCGTTGGGTCACGTCCTGGCCGTGGAGCAGGATCCGCCCGGCGGTTGGAAGCTCGAAGCCGGCGATCATCCGAAGGGTCGTCGTCTTTCCCGAGCCTGACGGCCCGAGCACCGAGAAGAACTCGCCATCGCGGACCGCCAGGTCGATGCCGTCGACGGCGACGACGTCGCCGAACCGCTTCTCCACATGATCCAGTCGAACGGCAGCTGCGGCATGGGCGTCGAACGCCGCACCGGGCGACCCATCGGCCGCAGGCGCAGGGCCGGCAATCCGGTCGGGCGCGGAGACGGTGCTCGGGGTCAAGCGAAACCTCTCAGGTCGGACGGATCCTGCGCCACGACGCCATGTCGCTCAGTCTGCCTCGCGCGGCCGTGCCCGAATGCGGCCACGGCCACGAGTCGGGCGGCCCGGCGCCGGGCGGCAGCCGTTCGCGTGGGTGGCGCGCACTCTGCGTCGGTGCCGCCGACCGTGTCAAGCCAGGGGCCGGCCGGCGGGACGGCTAGACTCGGCCGGGAGGCCCACCCCTGTCCATACCTCACTCCGACCGCCGCCGACGTGTCGCCGTCGCGCTGCTGCTCGCAGCGCTCGTCGTATCGGCCACCGGCTGCGACGCGGAGGCGGACAGGCCCACCCCGCGCCCGACGCCCGGGACGCCCGCGAATCCTCGAGAGGTCAATCTCATCGCGCGCGAGTATGCGTTCAGTCCTCCCGCCGTCGATGTCGTTCCGGGCGAAACCATCCTCCTGCACGTCGTCAACGCCGGTCTCGACGTGCACGAGGCGATCGTCGGCGACGCCGCCACGCAGGCAGCATGGGAGGCGGCCGAGGCCGCGGTTGCCGGCGCCCCGCCCGGTCCGACGCCGATGGTGAGCGTTCCGCCCGGGATCGCCGGATTGCGACTGGTCGTGCGATCCGGGGAGCGGGCCGACGCCATCTGGACCGTGCCTCCGACGGCCGGTCGAATGGTCGTCGGCTGCCATATCCCTGGCCACTGGGCGAAGGGAATGCAGGTGCCGGTGCGCGCCGTGACGCCCTGAGATTTCGTGTCCGGCGAGGCCGCCGCGCGAGTGATACGCTCAGTACCTCGTCACCGGCAGGGCCGGCGCGGGGTGACTGGACCGGGCGAGCGGACAGGGGCGACCGGGACATTGGGCGACCGGGCGGCGCGGATCGTCGCAGAGGAGACATTCCATGACCTATGTCATCGCCGAGCCATGCATCGACGTGCTCGACATCTCGTGCGTCTCCGTCTGTCCGGTTGATTGCATCCACTACGAAGAGGGGGTGGATCGCAAGCTGTACATCGACCCGAACGAATGCATCGACTGCGGCGCGTGCGAGCCCGAGTGCCCGGTCAACGCCATCTTCCCCGAGGAATCGTTGCCCGCCGAGTGGGCCAGCTACACCCAGATCGACGCGACCTGGTACACGGATAAGGCCGCGGCACGGGCGGCCGTCGACGAGGCCAAACCGGCCTGAAGCCGCATTGGAGCGGCGCCGGCCCCGCAAGGGACCCGTAAGCTCCGACGGATAGACTGCATCCCATGCGGATCGTCTCCCTTCTGCCGTCGGCCACGGAGATCGTGTGCGCCCTGGGGCTGAGCCGCCAGCTCGTTGGCGTGACCCACGAATGCGACTGGCCTCCGGAGGCGGTCGGCAAGCCGGTCATGACGCGACCCACGCTCGACCTGCGCGGCGCGTCCAATCGCGCCATCGATCGGCGCGTCCAGGCGGCCGTCGAGGAAGGGCACGCCCTCTACGAGATCGATGAAGAGGCGCTTCGCGCCGCCCGGCCGGATCTCATCATCAGCCAGCAGCTCTGCGCCGTCTGCGCTCCCCACCACGCTTCTGTCCAGGAGCTGGCCCGGTCCATCAGCCCGGAGATCGCCGTTATCTCGATCGATCCGGCCAGTCTGGAAGGCATCTTCAACTCGATCAGCTCGGTGGGCGCGATGACCGAGACTGAGTCCAAGGCGCTGGCCCTGCTGGCGCGGCTCCGTGGCCGGCTGGGCCGGCTCGAGCAGAAGGTGGAGAAGGAACGCGCGGCCGGCTTCCGGCCGCTGCGCGTGGTCGGCCTCGAATGGCTCGACCCACCGTTCGTGGTCGGCCATTGGGTCCCCGAGCAGATTCGTCGCGCCGGCGGCTGGGACCTGCTGGGTCGGGAGGGCGAGCCGGCCGTCCGGACGACCTGGTCGGCGATTCGCGACATCGAGCCGGACATGCTCCTGCTCATGCCGTGCGGTTACCATCTGGCCGACACGGTCCGCGAGTTCGGGCGGATGCGACGGCCGCCGTTCTGGTCGGACATCCTCGCCGTCCAGCGTCACAACGTGATCGCTCTCGACGGCTCGGCCTATTTCAGCCGGCCGGGGCCGCGGGTGGTCGACGGCATCTACATGCTGGCCGAGATCTTCGACCCGAATCACTTCGTGGACATCGCCCCGCCGATGAGCTGGGAACCCATCCCCGTCTGACGCGGGGCAGGTTTGATGGCCACGGCCACGACGTTCCGAGCGAGCTTCGCCTGCCTGTGGTGCGGCACCGCCCACACGACGCGGGCGCCGGACGACCTGGAAGGCTGGGCCCAGCTCTGCCCGGCCTGCCTGGGCCGCGCCGGCGAGAATCCGTTCCTGCGGTTCCGACTCCACGCGGCCATGGCGGACCGGGCGGCTGCCGGGCGCCACGGCGAGGAGGCCGGGACGGCCACGCCGGCGGCTCCTGTCGCCCCCGTCGCGGCGATGGAAACCGACGAGATGGTGGCCTATTACGAGGCCCGGGCGCCCGAATACGACGACTGGTACCTGCGTCGCGGCCGATACGCGCACGGACCCATCGACGACATGGCCTGGCAGGCGGACCTGGACGCCGCGACGACCTGGCTGGACGGCCTGCCGCTCGGCGGTCGCATCGTCGAGCTCGCGGCAGGGACGGGCTGGTGGTCGCCGCTGCTGGCGACGAAGGGCGAGCTGTGGTGCTACGACGCCGCGTCGGCGCCGCTCGATCGTGCTCGTGAGCGACTCCTCGCCCATCGGCTCCGAGCCCATCTTCATGTGCGCGACGCCTGGGCCGACCCGGAGCTGGCGGCCGACGCGCTGTTCACGGGCTTCTGGCTCAGCCACGTGCCCCGGGCCCGGCTGGCCGATTTCCTGGGCCTGGCCGCCCGCTGGCTGCGATCCGGCGGGACGTATGCGTTCATCGACTCGCGTTTCGATCGCCAGTCCTCGGCGGTCGACCATCGGCCTTCACGGGAGGAGGAAACGAGCCTGCGCCGGCTCAACGACGGCCGGACCTTCTCCATCCCCAAGATCTACTACGAACCCGGCGAGCTCGAGGCGGCGCTCCGCGCGGCCGGCTTTGCCACCGCGACGGTATCGACCACACCACGTTTCTTCCTCCTGGGCGTGGCGAGCAGATGATGGTCGCGCTCGCCGACCTGGCGCCCCGGCGGGAGGCATCTGCGCCGGTATACTCGCCGCCATGTCTCCGCTCGCCCAGCGCAAGATCGCGACTGTAGGATCGGGCGTCATGGCAGAGGCCATGATCGCCGGCCTGCTCCGCGGCGAGCTGGTGGAGCCCGATCAGGTCGTCGCCAGCCATCCGCGGGCAGACCGTCGCGAGGAGCTCCAGCGCCTGTACCGCATCCGGACGACCGCCTCGAACACGGATGCGGTCGCCGGTGCGGACGTCATCCTGCTCGCGATCAAACCGCAGATGCTCGCCCGAGTCGGCCGGGAGATCGCGCCGGCCCTGCGCCGCGGCCAGCTCGTACTGTCGATCATCGCGGGGGCCACGACGGCGGCGCTGACCGGGATCCTGGGCCACGACCAGGTCGTCCGGAGCATGCCCAACACGCCGGCTCGGCTGGGCCGCGGAATGACCGTCTGGTACGCCACGCCGGCCACGACTGACGATCAGCGCGGCCAGGCGAGCGCGCTGCTGCGCGCGCTCGGTCACGAGCTGGAGGTCGACGACGAGCGGTTCGTGGCGATGGCCACCGCGGTCAGTGGGACCGGGCCCACCTACGTATTCCTGGTCATGGAGGCGCTCATCGACGCGGCGGTCCATCTGGGGTTCCCGCGGCACATCGCCCACGACCTGGTGGTCGAGACCCTGGAGGGCAGCACCCACTTCGCCAAGCAGAGCGGCGACCATCCGGCCGTCCTCCGGAACATGGTCACGTCGCCCGGGGGCACGTCGGCGGCGGCCCTCCACGAGCTCGAGTCCGGCCGCTTGCGCACCGTCCTGAGTGAGGCAGTCTGGGCGGCCTATCGGCGGACGGTCGAGCTCGGTGAACAGCTCGAGGCCACGATCGAGCGCGACGCCGCGTCTCGATGAGGATCAGGCAACCAGCACAGGCGGAAGCGGGCGAAACGCGGGCGAAACCGTCGGGCGAGCCACTGACGGTCGAGCACATCGTCGCGGTCGAGGCCCCCCGTGAGTTCCGGCTCGAGCCTCGCGGCCGGGCCGTCGCGTTCACCCAGGAGGCCGCCGGGACCCGCCAGCTGTTCACGCTCAGCCTGCGGGGCGCCGTGCCGGTACAGGTAACGGCATCGGAGAAGCCGATATCCGACCCGCAATGGTCGCCCGACGGCCGCCGCCTGGCCTTCGTGCGCGACGGAACGATCCACATCGTGGAGGCGGACGGGGGCCGGCTCGCTACGGTCAGCGAGCACGCGGCCGGCAACTCGATGCCGCGCTGGTCGCCGGACGGCCGGCGAATCGCCTTCCTCTCGCGCCGGCGCGGCTGGGGTCAGGTCTGGCTGGTCGACGCGCCGATTCCCCGCCGCGGCCGTCCCGCCGCGTCGCCGAAGCCTGCCGTAGCCCGCCCGGTCAGTCCGGCCGGCA
The DNA here is from genome assembly GCA_035637675.1 of Candidatus Limnocylindria bacterium. Classification (GTDB taxonomy): domain Bacteria; phylum Chloroflexota; class Limnocylindria; order Limnocylindrales; family CSP1-4; genus C-114. Next base: position 26,862 of record DASPWU010000004.1, read on the forward strand.
TCGATGCGGACGAGTTCGCCTGGTCACCGGACGGGGCGCATCTGGCCGTCGCCGCTCAGCGCGGCCCAACCGTCCGCCACGCGTCGCGAATCTCGATCATCGACGTCGCGACCGGATCGGAGCGTCTCGTCGGCGACGGCTCGGATTGGGAGTGCGGCCCTCGCTGGCTGCCCGATGGCGGTCTCCTGTTCCTGTCCGACGCGGACGGGTGGTTCCAGGTGATGCGCGTGTCTGCCGACGGTGGGCAGCGGACGGCCGTCACCGGGGGCGAGCGTGAGCACGGCGAGCCCGGCGGATCGACGGGTTCCGCGCCGGTTCCATCGCCCGACGGCGGCCGCTGCCTCCACATCCTCGTCCACGACGGGCTGGCCGACCTCATCGTCACGCCGCTGACCGTCGCGCCCGCCAAGCGCGGCCGCGGCCGGCCGCCCAAGCATCCCCGCCCGGCCACGGCAGAGGGCACGCCGATCCAGCCGTGGCCGGGCGTGTGGCGCCCGGTCGGCTGGCAGCCGGACTCCGCCTGGGTCGCGGCCGTCGGCGAGAGCGAAACCCGGCCCCAGGACCTGTGGCTCCTGCCGATCCCCGGCGTGGCTCCTGACGGATCCCGGCCGCGACAGGTGACGCAGTCCCTGCCAGCCGTTCTGCTGCCTGCAACGTCACGCTTCCCGAAGGCCGAACGAGTGGCGATCACCGCCCGCGACGGCATCCGCCTGGAGGCCAGCCTGTGGCGGCCGCCGGTCGCGACGGGCAAGCGCGGAGGATCGAAGGTTCCGGCGGTGATCTTTCCCCACGGCGGGCCGACCTGGCAGGCCTACCGGGCGTGGTTGCCGTTCAAGCAGCTGCTCGTGCGCGACGGCTTCGCGTTCCTCGACGTCGACTTCCGCGGCTCAACGGGCTACGGCCGTCGCTTCCGCGAGGCGAACATGGGCGAGTGGGGCCACGCCGACGTGTTCGACCTGATCGATGCCGGCCGGTGGCTCCAGGAGCAACCGTGGTGCGACGGCCGGCTGGCGGTGTACGGCGGGTCGTACGGCGGCTACATGGTCCTGTGCGCCCTCGTCGAGGAGCCGGCGATGTGGCGCGCCGGCGTGGACCTCTACGGGGATTCCGAGATCGCCGAGAGTTACCGCCACGGCGATCGGGTCGGCAGGATCGACCTGGAGCGGCAGATGGGCATGCCGGATGACCCAGAGCGAGCGCCCATGTTCAGGCGGGGCTCGCCGCTCTATCGCGCCGAGCGGATCGAGGCGCCCCTCCTGATCCTCCACGGCCGCAAGGACAAGCGGGTCGTGCCCCTGATGACCGAGAAGATGGTCGAGGCCCTCGAGATCGAGGGCAAGCACCACGAGGTCCGTTGGTACGACGACGAGGGCCACGGCTGGCAGGCGCGCGAGAACCGCCGCGACGCATTCAACCGGATCAGAGACTTCCTCCGAAAGCACGTCCTGGAGGCGCCGGTCGACAGCTGACCGGCGGCGGCGTGTGCCGTGGAGACAGGACGGCGCGACCTCCACCGTCCTCCATATCACGGCCATGATTATCCGGACGGAATCCCGGCCGCTGCGGCCTCCAGGTCGACCATTTGCGCGGATTGAGCGCTGGCGGCATGCGCACCGTGCGCATCATCCGGCCCCAGGATGCGCCGAACGGGCGAGGCCAGGGCATCGTGCGCACGTCCCATGCAGTTCATAGCAATGCTCGTGATATTCGGGAGGTCATGGGCCGTTGCGCAGGCCGGCCACGCCGCGGTCGCCAGCGGCCGAGTCTTCAAGACCCCCTCTGACCGGGTTGGTCCGCCGGAGATGGCGCTGGTTCGACCGCCACTTAACCGGTGGTTCCCTCCTTTGCGGCGTTGATTCTCCGCCTGATGGGAGTTGGGAGTACGGTGCCGATATTGGGTTGGCATCTGGATCCAGATGGGTCGACATGTCGAGCAATCCACTGCGCGTCCTCGCGCCGCTACCTGTTGGACAATTCGTCTTGTTCGTCCTTTTCGCCCTCTCGTCGAGCGGTTGCGGGTTGGGATATCCGACATTCGTCCATCAGCGCCGATGCCGACGGCGACTCTCCATGCAGTGAGCCCTGCTGCCGATATTTGGGTTGAGTTGCGGCGACCACTTCAGCTTCCCGCCCCCCACCCCTGGCGCCACGTGTCGTGTGGCGAAGGCGCACAGTCCGACGGCCGCGCTCGGACCCGTCCTGGGCTCGGGGCCAACCTATCCGGCCGGCCTGGGATTGGCCGCGACGCTCGAGATCAACGGCGCCCCGGCGGTCGCGGGTTACCGCTACGTCAAAGTCCTGTGGGTCATCGACTGACCCCTTTTTCCGGCCCTCAGGCCTTGGCCTGTGCGGCCCGGCGCCCTATTCGCCGGCTGCGCGGCAACCTGCCGGCCCGCCGCGACCCCGGACCTCCGCCCTGTGCGGCGCCAGGCTCGGCCGAGATCACGCTGATGGAGCCGTCCACCTCAAGCACGGCCAGGTGGACTTCGTTGACGTGCTCGACGCCATGCTCGCGGAGGGCGGCCAGGAGCTCCTCCATGCTGATCTCCTCCTCGCGCATCGCCCTGGGGTCGGGAACGCCGTCGACGATGAGAATGCGGGGCTCGCCGATGAGTGCCCGCTCGAGGCGCTGCGACCGGCTCACCGCGATCTGGATGACCCGGGCGATGGCGATGATGACGATGGTCGACACGACGCCGCCGAGAACCGTCGTGTTGTCGCCGACCATGGCGTTCTGCACCCCATTGGCGACCACCAGCAGGACCACCAGGTCCGGCGTCGTCAGCTGGCCGACCTCGCGCTTGCCGCCCACGCGCAGGGCGATCACGAGGAACAGGTAGATGACCGCCGAGCGCAGCGCCACGCCGATCAGCCCTGAGCCCAGGTCCGGCACGTTCGCGATGTCGGGCACGGCCGGAGTCTAGCCGCTGCCGGGCCCACATCGCGCGGTACCATCCGCCGATGACTGCCGCGCGCAGCCTGCGCCAGCTGCCCGATCGTGCGCTCCGGTCGACGTTCCTGACGCTGTCGCGACGCCGCGGGCTGGGCAGGCTGGCCACGCGTCTGCCGGTGACCAGGTCGCTGGTCGCCCGCTTCGTGGCAGGCGAGACGCTCGACGAGGCGCTCGACGCCCTCGATCGGCTCCGAGCCGCCGGCCTGCGGACCACCGTCGACGTGCTCGGCGAGTCGGTCGACACCGCGGCGGCCGCCCGATCCGCGGCGGGTGCGTACGTCGAGGTGCTGGATGGGCTTGCTGCCCGCGGCCTGGACGGGAACGTCAGCCTGAAGCTCACCCAGATGGGCCTCGACGTCGACCCCGCTCTGGCCCGCGAGAACGTGGGGCGGATCGTGACCCGAGCCGCCCACCACGGCTCGTTCGTCCGGATCGACATGGAGGACCATTCCAGGACCGACGCGACGCTGGATCTGTGGCGGGCCGTCCGGCCGCTCAACCGTGCGTCGGGCGACACGGGCGTGGTCATCCAGGCCGCCCTCCGGCGGAGCCCGGCCGATCTCGATTCGATCATCGCCGAGCAGGGCCGCGTCCGGCTGTGCAAGGGCGCCTACAACGAGCCGGCATCGGTGGCCTTCGTCGACCGGGCGGAGGTGGACCGCGCGTACGCCGGGCTCATGGAACGGCTTCTCCGCGACGGCACGTTCCCGGCCATCGCCACGCACGACGAACACCTCATCAGGAGGGCCATCCGGTTCGCCCGGGAGGCCGGCATTGTTCGCGACCGATTCGAGTTCCAGATGCTGTACGGCGTCCGCCGCGATCTCCAGGACCAGCTCCGCCGGGCGGGCTACGGCGTGCGCGTCTACGTCCCGTTCGGGACGGAGTGGTATCCGTACTTCATGCGCCGTCTCGCAGAGCGTCCGGCCAACGTCGCGTTCGTCCTGCGCAGCGTGCTGCGGGAGAAGCGCAGCCCCGGCGAATAGCCGCGCCGGTCGGCCGAATGGCGGCGACGGTCAGCCGAGCGCGTCCCGAAGCTGTGCGGCGTGCTCCTCGAGATGGCCCACCACGAACCGCTCGGTCGCCTCTGCAAGTGGCATCTCGCCGCGCGTCGAGTGGATCCCGAGCCGACCGGCCTCAGCGGCGTTCAGCTCCGACAGCCGCCGCTCCAGGCGATCGATGGTCGAATCGATCCGGTCGAACAGCTCGCGCGCCGGCAACGTCCGATCGCGCTCGATCGTCGCGATGCGCAGCTCGTTGGTGACGACCCTGCCGAACGGCGCAGCCTCGACCGGCGAGGCGAGGATGCGCTCGAGCTCGCCCAGCCAGAACGGCAGCATCTCGGCGACGTGGGCAAGGACCTCCGGCGGGCCCCAGTGCGCCTCGGGCTCCGTGCCGAACCGCTCGGCCAGCGGCCAGGGCTCGCCTGCCATGACCGCCGGCCGCAGGTCACGGAGGGCGCGCCGGGTGCGCCGCAGCCGCTCGAGCTGATCGGCCAGGGGCTCGGCCTTGATGGCGGGTTGGTTCATGATCTGTCGATGCCTCACGGCTGCGCTTGACGCCTCGGACGGGCCTTTCATACTGGCCACAACCGACGGGCGCGACCAGTGTCGCACCGTCCACCCGCTCCCGCGCGCCGCGCGCCATGCACCGGAGGAAGCGTCGATGACGCAGATCCTGCCACCCACCAGCCAGGGTGCCGCCAACCAGTCCGGCGCCGTACTCAACAAGGACGCCTACGCCGAGGCCCAGGACTTTCTGCCCCTCAAAGGCATCGACCACGTCGAGTTCTGGGTCGGCAACGCTCGCCAGGCGTCGGCCTACTACCGCGCCCTGTGGGGCTTTACGCCGATCGCCTTTGCGGGTCTCGAGACGGGGATTCGCGACCGGGCGAGCTATGTCATGCGCCGCAACGACATCACCTTCGTGTTCACGGCACCGTTGACGCCGGACGGCGAGATCGCCGACCACGTCCGGCGCCACGGAGACGGCGTCCGCGACATCGCCTTCGCCGTCGACGACGCGGGGTCGGCCTTCCACGAGACGACGTCGCGCGGGGCGGTGGCGGCTATGGAACCCACAGAGCTCGACGGAGGCGAGGACGGCGTGCTCAAGCGCTCGGCCGTCCGGACCTACGGCGATGTCCGCCACTCGTTCGTGGACCGGAGCGGCTACCACGGCGTGTTCGCCCCCGGCTACCGCAGGGTCAAGAAACCGGCCCGAGCAGCGGAGGGGCTGAGCCTCCTGGAAGTCGACCACTGCGTCGGCAACGTCGGGCTCGGCCAGATGGACGAGTTCGTCGCGTTCTACCGCGACGTGTTCGGCTTCAGCCAGCTCATCCACTACGACGACAAGGTCATCCACACCGAGTACAGCGCCCTGATGTCGAAGGTCATGACCGACGGCAACGGGCGGATCAAGTTCCCGATCAACGAGCCGGCGACCGGCAAGAAGAAGAGCCAGATCCAGGAATTCCTCGATTGGTACCTCGATCCGGGGACCCAGCACATCGCGCTCCGGACGGAGGACATCGTCGGGACGGTTCGTCGGCTGCGCGAGAGCGGGGTCGAATTCCTCGGGCTGCCGCACGAGTACTACGCGACGCTCGCCGATCGCGTGGGCGACGTCGGCGTCCCGATCGAGACGCTCGAGGAGCTGGGCATCGAGGCCGATCGCGACGAGGAGGGCTACCTGCTCCAGATCTTCACCCGGCCGGTGCAGGATCGGCCGACCTTCTTCTTCGAGATCATCGAGCGGCACGGCTCGCGCGGCTTCGGCGTCGGCAACTTCAAGGCCCTGTTCGAAGCGATCGAGCGCGAGCAGGCGAAACGCGGCAACCTCTAGCCGGCCAACGTCGTCGCCCATGGCATCCGTCGCGGACCTGGTCGAGGAGCCGGCCCTCCGGCAGCTGGTCGGTCCCGAGCCGTACGCCGAGGGCCTCGCGCTCGCTGATGCCGGATCCGTCCGATTCGTCGAGTTCGGGCCGGTTATGGTGGTGGCCGAGATTGCCGACGGGTCGCCGAAGCCCCGGGTCGAGCTCGTGTCGCGCAGCGGCGAGCTTGCCTGGCGGTGCGAGTGCGAGGAGGGCAGGACCGGCCTGGGCTGTCGTCACCTGGCGGCGGCGGGCATCGAGACCTGGCGGCAGTCACCCGCGCGCCGCGGGGAGAAATAGGTCGGTCACCAACCAGCCGGAGGAACTGACAATGACCCGCTACGCGCGGATCGCCTTCGCCGGGCTTGCCTGGCTGTTCGTCGCGGCCATCGTCATCCAGGTGTTCCTGATCGGGCTCGGCCTGTTCGGCGACGTTGCCTACCGCCAGACGCACATCGAGTTCGGCTACTCGATCGGCATCCTGGTGCTGCTTCTGCTGATCGCCGCCCTTGTCGCCCGGCCTGGACTCCGCACGCTTGGACTGGTGATCGGGCTGTTCGTGCTGTACATCGTCCAGACGCTGCTGCCGAGCGCCCGCCAGGCGTACCCGGCGATCGCCGCGCTCCACCCGGTGAACGCCTTGCTGATCTTTGGCCTTTCCCTCTACGTCGCGCGGTCGGCCTTGGCCCTCGCCCGTCTGGGCGGCGAGCCGGGCGTGGGAGTTGCTCCCGCCGCCGCGCCCCGCGACACCGCCTCGTGATCGAGGCCGAGTGGCGGCTGCCATCCACTTGCCCGCAGCCCTAGCGCTGTCAGCGCTACTCCCAGGCGAACGCCGGCAACAACGAGCAGGCCGGGCACCCGGCGGACCGTCCTCGTGCTCGCCACGAGCGTGATCGACGCCGATGGGAGGTCGAAACTGCGCCCATCGCCGGCTTATGTCTTCGCCAGTGGCAGTCTCAACGCTGGAGGCGATGCGCCATGTATCAACGCCCTTCGAGCCGATTGGACATTCTCCGGGTGGTGAGGGCCCTACGCGTGCACACCTAAGACGCGAATGCCGACGCGAACGGCGACCACCCAGATGAGCGCCATGGGGAACGCCAGAAGGAACACCGGGAGTCCGAGGAACCCAAGTCCCAGGAACCCGAAGAGGATCGCGCCGGCCACGACCTCGCCAGGGCCACTGCCTCCAGCCAGCTGAGCCAGTGCGGCCAAAGCGAACGCACCGAGCACAACGGCCGATCGAGCGAAACCCACAGCGGAGGCGACGCCGGCACGCCATCCGGGACGGGCGGCATGGTCGGCGAGCAACCAGCCCAGGAGGGCGGCGAGCGGCGCCATCGCCATCGTGATGGAACGCTCGATCGAGGTCTCCGCTCTCATAATCAAGATGGGAAGCGCCACGAGACTGATCAAGACGCCGGCGCCGGAGCCAAGCAGTCGGACCCGGGAGAGTCGCCTGGGCCACAACGTGATACTCACGAGTATCACAATACATCGAGCCGTGACATGTCAATGCGCGCTTCTCATCAAGTGAAGGGACCGATTGGTCCGGTCTAGACTCGGGTGATGAGGATTGCCCATGTTCGAGAGCGTCACGGTCCAGTCGGAACGTCCTGGCGGCTGGCGGCCGCGCTCGACGACGATGGTGCGACCTGGCTCGACCTCGATCTTGCCCGGCGCCGCCTCGTCCGCCGCCACGCGGAGCGGGCCCACAACAGCGCCCTGTTCCGGCAGCCGATCACGACGCTGGACGACCTGCTCGCCGCGGGCCATCGCGTGGCCGCGCTCAAGGATGTCGTCGATGGCTTCGAGCCAGGCGGCGAGGACGACGACGACGCGGTGCTGGACGCCGCCGACCTGGCCTTCGGACCACCGATCCTCCGGCCGCCGACCTTGCGCGACTTCTACGCCTTTGAGCGCCACGTGGCCACGATGTGGCAGCGGCGGGGTGGCGAGGTACCCCAGGCGTGGTATCGGCTGCCGATCTTCTACTTCGGGAACGTGTCGGAGATCCGCGGCCCGGACGACCCGGTGTGGGCGCCGCGCGGGTCGGCAGAGCTGGACTTCGAGCTGGAGGTCGGCGCCATCGTGGATGCGTCGGCCCGCGACCTAGACCCGGATCGCGCGGAGGACGCGATCGGGGGCTACTGCATCCTCAACGACTGGTCGGCGCGCGACCTCCAGCGCGACGAGACCACCGTTCGCCTGGGCCCGGCCAAGGGCAAGGACTTCGCCACGACGATCGGTCCGTGGCTGGTCACTCCGGACGAGCTGACCGACGCTCGCGCGCCGGGCTCGACCGGGCCGGACCTGGCCATGACCGCTGACGTGAACGGCCAGGCGATCAGCCACGGGACGTGGTCCGCCGCACAGTTCAGCTTCGGTCAGATGCTCGCCCGGGCATCGGCCGACGCTCTCCTCCGGCCGGGCGACCTCATCGGCAGCGGAACGGTGGGGACGGGCTGCCTGCTCGAGGTCAAGGACGAGACCCTGGGCCGGTACCTGCAACCGGGCGATGCCGTCACGCTCCGGATCGAGCGCCTGGGTGAGCTCCGTACGCCGATCGTGGAGCGCCCCGCGTGATAGCGTCGTTGCGAACATGACCGTTCCGACGGCAGCGTCCCACTCAGCCGGCGTGCCCGTGCCGGATCTCCCCGCCGGGCTCCAGACGCCGTGCCTGGTGGTCGATCTCGATGTCGTCGACCGCAACGCCCGACGGCTGCAGGACGAGCTCGACCGGCGTGGCGTGCGCCTGCGGCCGCACGTCAAGACCCACAAGAGCGTCGCGCTCGGGCGGCTCCAGCTGGAGAGCGGCGCCGCCGGTCTCACGGTTGGCACACTTGGCGAAGCGGAGGTCATGGCGGCGGCCGGCCTCAACGACCTATTCCTCGCGTATCCCCTCTGGGCCGAAGGTGCGAAGGCCGCCAGGTTGCGCGCCCTGCACGAGTCGATCGGGCTGATCGTCGGCGTCGACTCGCGGGCCGGCGCCGAGCGGCTGGCCGCGGCAGTTGCCGGGACGAAGCGGCCCCTGCGGGTGGTGATCGAGCTCGACTCGGGTGGGCACCGAACCGGCGCCGGCAATCCCGGAGAAGCGGTCGCCGTCGCACTCGCCGCGCAGAAGCTCGACCTGCACGTGCTGGGCGTGTTCACTCATGGCGGGCACAGCTACGCGGGTCCCGACGCCGGCGCCCCGGCGGCAGCCGACGAGGTGCGATCCCTCGGCCAGGCGGCGGATGCGCTCAGCGCGGCGGAGATCCCGGTGGAAGTCGTCAGCGCGGGATCGACGCCGACGGCCGTCGACGCCGCCACGGGCCAGGTCAACGAGATTCGCGCCGGGACGTATCTGCTCGGCGACCGGCAGCAGGTCGCGCTGGGGTCCATCTCGCCGGACGGCATCGCCCTCCACGTCGCGGCGACGGTCGTCAGCACGACCGTTCCGGGCCAGGTCATCCTGGATGCAGGAGCGAAGTGCTTGACGAAGGACCTGCCGCCGTACCTCGACGGCCACGGCCTCCTGCCGGCCTACCCGGAGGCCTTCATCGAGCGGCTCTACGACTACCACGGCGCGACGCGGATTCCAGACGGCCAGGCTGCACCGGCGCTTGGCGAGATCGTGGCCATCGTTCCCAACCATGTCTGCCCGGTGGTCGACCTGTTCGACTCGTTCGTGGCGGTTCGGGGCGGCGAAATCGTCGGTCGCTGGCCGGTGGACGCCCGAGGCCGCTCCGGCTGACCCGAGTGAACCCTCAGGCGACGGGCGATCTCGGGAAGGAGCCGATCCTCACGACGCGGACCGCCGGGACGGCCTCGGTCACGGTTACCGCAGGAATGGGCGGCGTAGACTCGGGCCGTCAGGAGGTTCGATGTACTACGTCCGCCGCGGCGAGGTGCCCCAGCAGCGCCACACGCAGCTCCGCTCACCGTCTGGCCAGCTCTACGCGGAGGAGCTGTTCGGGGTCGAGGGCTTCACCGGCCGCAGCTCGCTGCTCTACCACCTCGTGCCGCCGACCCGGACGCATCGAATCGAGCCGGTCAGCGACCTTCGCCTGGAGGCGTCCGAGGACGGGGTCCACCGGCACCGGCTGATCAAGACCGGCGGGGTCGAGCCGGCGGGGGACGTCGTGACCGGCCGGATCGCGCTGTTCTTCAACGGCGACGTGACCATGGGCGTCGTCCGCCCGGCGCGGGCCATGCCGGCCGGCACGTTCTACCGGAACGGCATCGCCGACGAGATGCTCTTTGTCCATGAGGGGAGCGGCGTCTGCGACACGGTCTTCGGGCCAATCCGCTACGGCCCGGGCGATTATCTCGTGCTGCCGATCGGCACCACGTGGCGGCTGGATCCGGACGAGGGCTCGGCCCAGCGGATGCTCTGGCTGGAGAGCCCATCCGAGCTCGAGCCGCCAAGGCGCTACCGGAACGACTATGGCCAACTGCTGGAGCACTCACCCTATTCGCAGCGGGACATCCATGCCCCGGCCGAGGTGCCGCCCCGCGACGACGCCGGGGAGTTCGTCATCCACGTCCGGACGGCGGACAGGATCACCGCCTATCACTACCGTCACCATCCGTTCGACGTGGTGGGCTGGGACGGCTACCTCTGGCCGTTCCGATTCAACATCGGCGACTTCCAGCCGATCACGGGGCGCGTCCACCAGCCGCCGCCCGTCCATCAGACCTTCCAGGGCCGGAACTTCGTGGTCTGCTCCTTCGTGCCGCGCAAGTTCGACTACCACCCCCTCGCGATCCCGGCGCCGTACAACCACTCGAACATCAACAGCGACGAGGTGATCTACTACGTGGCCGGCAACTTCATGAGCCGGCGCGGGGTCGAGATCGCGTCGTTCACCGACCATCCGGCGGGCATCCCTCACGGCCCGCATCCGGGCACCGTGGAGGCATCGATCGGCAAGGAGGGGACCGAGGAGCTGGCGGTCATGGTCGACACGTTCAATCCGCTGCGGATCACGACACAGGCCGCCGGGCTCGACGATCCCGCGTATCCCTACTCCTGGCTGCCCGCCGACGACCACGCACGGGAAGCGTCAGAGCTCGCGGCCCGCGGGCCGGAGGCCTTCCCCGACTGAGCCTTCGCCCGATCCTGCGCGCCGGTCGGGTCGTGGGTCAGCCCGATCGCCCGATGGTCGCGTGCCAGGCCCGGGCGCCGGCGTCGTGGAGTCGCGTCGCGAACCGCACCTCCTCGATCGCCATGACCGTCCACCCATCGGGGAACGCGGCGCGGATCTCCGGCTGGCTCACGCGTCGCGGCCCGCCGCCCCAGGGCTCACGGTCGCAGAAGCACAGCAGGTGGACGACGCCGCTCGGTTCGACGACGTCGCCTAGCGCCGCGACGTACCGCTCCCGATCGGGATCGTCGAACGTGTGGAACAGCCCGCAATCGAGGACCGATCCGAACGATCGCCCCAGCTCGGACAGCGACATCGCGTCGCCGACAACGAACTCGACGTCGAGCGCCCTCGCGGCTGCCTTCTTTCGCGCCCGATCGACGGCGAGCTGGGCGCCGTCGAGGCCGACGACCTCCAACCCCAGCCCTGCCAGGTACAAGGCGTTCTCGCCGGTCCCGCAGCCCGCATCGAGGACCGGCGATCGGAACCTGCCGGCGCTCGCGATGGTGACCACGACCGGTTGCGGACGGCCGATGTCCCAGGGCGGCGGCGGCCCGCGATAGGCGTCCTCCCAGCCGAGGAACGGATCCGTCACGGTCGGAGGCGCCGCAGGGGAGTCATGGGCGCCGATTGTAGGAGCCACGGCGGAGCGGCCGAACTCGCGCGGAGCGTCCTAAGCGACACCGGTCGAGCATGGCCCACTACTCGTCGGCCATCCGAACGGCCGGCCTGATCGAGCTGAACGTCTCCGGCGGAGCCTGGGCCACGAGCACTCCCACGATGATGAGCGCCCCGCCGGCGAGTTGGGTCGGCGCCATCGTCTGGCCGAAGATGATCGCCGCGAGTGTGATCGTCCAGATGGGCTCGATCGTGCTGACCAGGGCCGCCTGGCTGCTGCCGATGCGGCGGGCGCCGGCGTAGAAGCCCTCGATAGCGATGAACGTCGCCACAACGGCCACCCCGACCAGCCCGGGCCAGGCGGCGGCCGGGATCCGGTCCGGCCATAGCGGCACTCCGAGGAGGATGCCGCTGAGCCAGTAGGTCGCGGCGGTGGCGGTCATCATCAGGGCGGTTGCCACGGCCACGTCGGTACCGCCGTCGGCATCCACCGCGACCGTCTCTCGGCGCTCGCCCGCCAGTCGGGCTGCCAGGACGATCCAGATCGAATAGATGATCGGCGACGCGAGGATGAGGACCAACCCCGCGACCGGGGGCGTCTCGCCGGCAGGGATGCCCCCTACCGCGAGCACGACCCCGACCATCGCCAGGCCGAGAGCAAACCACGAGCGGCGACCCTCGAGCCGACGGCCCAGGCGGAGGCTCATGACCGCCACGATGGCCGGATAGATGTACACGATGATCGAGGCGAGCGAGACCGAGACGACCTCGAGGCCCGCGTAATACGTGCCGGAATTCGCGGTGTAGAGGACTCCCAGCGCTATGGCCACGATCGCGGTTCGCCGGTCGAGCAGCCGCAGTCCGCGTCGCCGGTCCGGCCAGGCCAGGACCCAGAGCCAGGCGAGGACGGCCGCGAAGCCGAATCGCCAGGCAGACAGGACCTGCCAGCCCACGCCCGCCTCGTAGACCGGCTGTGCGAACAGCCCGCCCGAGCCGAATCCGCAGGCCGAAACGAGCACGAGGAGGAGCCCGAACTCCCGTCGCCGGTCCATTCGCCCGAGCCTAGCAGGGGAGCACGGCCGCTCGCCGCGGCCGCTGGTCGCTCGCCGCTCCCTCTGGCCGCTCGCCTCCGCGTCGGCGCGGCGCGTGACCGCATGCGCAGAGTGGCCCGTTTGGCGCGGCCGACCTACACTGGAATGTGTGAGTGAAGCCGCGGTGTCGAAGACCGTCACGGAGCGCGTTCCGACGCTCCTCGACGAGCCGATCAAGGTCCTCCAGCGGCGCGATCCGGTGCGCGTCGCGCCGGGCACGAGCCTGGCCGCCTGCCTCCTCGCCATTCAGCGGACGGGCACCGGCGACAGCGTGGTCGTGGCAGATCCCGATGGGCGCCTGCGCGGAGTGCTGACCGAGCGCGACATCGTCGCCCGCCTCGTCGGCACGGATGAGGACCTGGCCCAGCCGGTCGAGGCCCTGATGAACACCCAGCCTCGCCTGCTCCACTTCGAGGATCCCATCCGGGACGCGATCGCGCTCATGGAGACCGGACGCTTTCGCAACGTCCCGATCGTCGACGATGAGGGTTTGATCGCCGGGATCGTCCGGCCCCAGGACGTCCTTCGCTACCTGGCCGAAGCATTCCCCGAAGAGGTCCTCAACCTGCCGCCTCGGCCTCACCAACGCATGAAGGAGCCCGAGGGCGCGTGACCACCGCCGAACGAAAGCTTCCCACCCAGGATCTCGAGCGCGTCACGATCCGTTTCGCCGGCGACTCCGGCGACGGGATGCAGCTCACCGGCACCCAGTTCACCCGGACGGCGGCGGTCTTCGGCAACGACGTCAGCACGCTGCCGGACTTCCCGGCCGAGATCCGCGCCCCGGCCGGTTCGCTGCCAGGAGTCAGCGGCTTCCAGATCAGCTTCAGCAGCCTGGACATCCACACGCCGGGCGACCAGCCCGACGTGCTGGTGGCGATGAACCCGGCGGCGCTCAAGTCCAACCTTGACGACCTGCCGGCGGGCGGGGCGCTCATCGTCAACGAGGATGCCTTCACCAAGACGAACCTCAACAAGGTGGGCTACGCCGAGAACCCGCTGACGGACGGCTCGCTCAAGCCGTACACCGTCTTCGCCATTCCCATCTCCACGCTCAACGCCCGGGCGCTGGAAGGCCTGGAGATGTCGAACAAGCAGGTCGACCTGACGAAGAACTTCTTCGCGCTGGGGCTCATGTTCTGGCTGTACGAGCGGACCATGGACCCCACGCTCCGCTGGATCGACGACAAGTTCAAGGCCAAGCAGGTCATCGCCGAGGCCAACAAGCGCGCGCTCAAGGCGGGCTATGCGTTCGGCGAGACGACCGAGATGTTCCACACGCATTACCGGGTGGCGCCGGCGCACCTGCCGGCCGGCCACTACCGGAACATCACCGGGAACGAGGCGACAGCCCTGGGATTTGTGGCCGCCAGCACGAAGGCCGGCCGGCCCATCTTCTACGGCAGCTACCCGATCACGCCCGCCTCGGACATCCTCCACCAGCTGTCGGGCTACAAGAACTTCGGCGTGCGGACCTTCCAGGCCGAGGACGAGATCGCCGCGATCGGCTCGGCGATCGGCGCCAGCTACGGCGGTGCCCTGGGTATGACCGCCTCATCGGGCCCCGGGATCGCGCTCAAGTCGGAGGCGCTGGGCCTCGCGATCATGGTCGAGTTGCCGCTCGTCGTCATCGACGTCCAGCGAGCCGGCCCATCCACGGGCATGCCCACCAAGACCGAGCAGGCGGACCTGCTGCAGGTCATGTTCGGCCGGAACTCCGACTCGCCGGTCGCGGTGGTCGCCCCGTCCACCCCGGCCGACTGCTTCGAGATGGCGGTCGAGGCGGCCCGGATCGCGCTCAAGTACATGACCCCGGTCGTCTATCTCTCGGATGCATTCCTTGCCACCGGCGCCGAGCCGTGGCGCATCCCGAGCGTCGATTCCCTGCCCGAGATCGGGGTGCAGAACCGCGTCGAGCGAGAGGGATTCCATCCGTACGATCGCGATCCCACGACGCTGGCCCGACCGTGGGCGGTGCCGGGCACTGCCGGGTTGGAGCATCGGATCGGCGGGCTGGAGAAGGCCGACATCACGGGCAACGTCAGCTACGACCCGGACAATCACCATCGGATGCAGATGCTGCGCCAGGCGAAGATCGCGGGGATCGCGGACGACATCCCGGAGCTGGTCGCGTCCGGCCCCGAGCGCGGTGAGCTCCTCGTCCTTGGCTGGGGTTCCACGTACGGCTCGATCCGGAGTGCCGTCGAGCGACTCCAGTCGGACGGCCGAAGCATCGCCCACGCGCATTTGCGCTACCTGAATCCCTTCCCACGGAACCTCGGCGACGTCCTGCGACGGTACGACCGCGTGCTCATTCCCGAGATCAACCTGGGCCAGCTCTCGATGCTCATCCGAGCCCGATTCCTGGTCGACGCGATCGGCTACAACCGGGTTCGCGGCAAGCCATTCAGGATTTCGGAGATCGTCAGCGCAGCCGAGGCCGCGCTCAACGGGGAGACCCTCCAGTGACCGAATCGGCTACCGGCAATGGCAAGGCCGGTCTCAGCGCGGAAAACCAGGCCGTCCTCACGCAGCTGACGCGCAAGGACTTCGTGTCCGACCAGGAGGTCCGCTGGTGCCCGGGCTGCGGCGACTACTCGATCCTGGCCCAGACCCAGAAGGTCATGCCGGATTTCGGGTTCGCAAGGGAGAACATCGTCTTCATCAGCGGCATCGGCTGCTCCGGACGGCTGCCGTACTACATGAACGCGTACGGCTTCCACACGATCCACGGACGCGCGCCGACGCTCGCCACGGGGCTGAAGGCCTCTCGCCCGGACCTCATGGTCTGGGTCATCACCGGTGACGGGGACGCGCTGTCCATCGGCGGCAACCACCTGCTCCACTCGTTGCGTCGCAACGTGGACATCAAGCTGGTGATGTTCAACAACCGGATCTACGGGCTGACCAAGGGCCAGGCCAGCCCCACGTCGGAGCTCGGCAAGCGCACGAAGTCGACCCCGGACGGCACGATCGACCATCCGATCATGCCGCTCAGCGTCGCGCTTGCCGCCGAGGCGACCTTCGTCGCCCGCTCGGTGGACACCCACACCGAGCACCTCCAGCAGACGCTGGAGCAAGCCGGCCGGCACAAGGGCTCGGCCTTCATCGAGGTCCTGCAGAACTGCAACATCTTCAACGACGGCGCCTGGCGATCGTTCACCGATCGAGAGGTCCGCGAAGACCGCATGCTCACCCTGGAGCATGGCAAGCCGATGCTCTTCGGCAAGGACCGGGACCAGGGCCTGCGATTGCGCGGCCTCCACCCGGAGGTCGTCCGGATCGGCGAGAACGGCGTCACCGAAGCGGACATCCTGGTGCACGATCAGCACGCCGAGGATCCCTACCTCGCGTTCATGCTCAGCCGCATCTTCGCGCCGGACTTCCCGGTGCCGGTCGGGGTCATCCGCGACGTCCAGCGGCCCACGCACGACGAGCTGATGACGGCCCAGCTCGAGGCCGCGATCGCGCAGCGTGGCCCGGGCGACCTCGGTCGCCTGCTCAACGAAGGCGAGACGTGGACCGTCGAATAGCGACGGTGCAGGATGCCTGACACCCGGATCGCTCGATGATCTGTCCGGCGTGCGGCTTCGACAACATCGCGGGCAACGACGAATGCGATCGCTGCGGAACGCCGCTCGCCGGGGCGGACCTGCCCGCCCCGCAGACGCGCTTCGAGGCCCGGCTGGTCGATGGGAGGCTGTCCGGCCTGGCCTCGCACTCTCCGCGAACCGTCGAGCCCGGAACGCTGGTGGCGGACGTCATCGCGACCATGCGGGCTGACGGCCTCGACGGCGTCCTGGTCGTCGAGGATGGGCGCCTGATCGGCATCTTCACGGAGCGCGACGCGCTGCTCAAGCTGGCCGGCCGGACCCTTGCCGGGATCTCGGTCAACGACGTCATGACCGCCGACCCGGTCGTCCTCCGCGAGGAAGACACGGTCGCGGTGGCGATCCACAAGATGGCGCTGGGCGGTTTCCGGCACATCCCGCTGGTGGACGGTGGCCGACCGACCGGGATCGTCACGGCACGCGACGTCTTCCACCGCATCGCCGAGATCGTCGGCTGACGTCGTGAGCGAATCGGTGACCGCGCCGCGGGTCGTCGTCCTGGCCGATGACCTCATCTGGCAGACGCGCCTGGTCGGCACGCTGCGGGCGATCGGCGCGGATGCCGCTCGAGCCAGGGGCGACGCCGGGCTCGAGGATACCCTGGCCGGCGTCGACGCGGTCGTCGTCGATCTCACGGCGCGCAACTACGACCCGATCGCAGCGATCGAGCAGGCCGCCGCGGCCGGGCGCCGCGTCCTGGCGGTCGGCCAGCACGACGACGCCCAGCAGCGCAAGCGGGCATTGGCGGCCGGGGCCGAACGGGTCTACGCCTACCGCAAGCTATTCGAGGACGGCCCGGCAACGCTGGCGGCGTGGCTCGGTCCCGATGCGCTCGGCATCCAGGAGGGTTACGGATGACGGATATCGCCGCCCATCCGGCCATAGCCGCGTCGCGCTATGCCGAACGCCTGGAAGCCGCCACACGTCTGATCGAGGACCAAGGCCTCGGCGCGCTGCTCGTTGGCGTCGGGCCGGACCTGCGCTACCTGACCGGATACGTGGCCATGCCGCTCGAGCGCCTGACGATGCTCGTGGTTCGGGCTGGCGCCCCGGTCGTGCTGGTCGTCCCCAGGCTCGAAGCCGATCCTGCACGCCGATCCCCGGCCGTCGATTCGGGTGCCGTGGAGGTCGTCACCTGGGAGGAGACGGCGGATCCATACGAGCTCGTGGCGGCGGCCGCCCGGCTCGACGGCGCAGGTCAGCGGGTCCACCGATCGACGACCGTCGCCGTCAACGACACGCTCTGGTCGAGTCATCTGCTCCAATTGCAGTCGGCTCTGCCGGCCACCCAGTTCGAACGCGCATCGGCCGTCACCCGCGAGCTGCGCATGATCAAGGACGCCGACGAGATCGCGCTGCTCCGGCTTGCGGCGCATGCCGCCGACAGGGTTGAGGACCAGATCGCGGCAGGGCGCCTGGTGGGCCGGACCGAGGCCGACGTCGCTCGCGAGACACGCGAGCGGCTCATCGCGGAGGGTCACGAGCGCGCGGACTTCGCGATCGTGGCCTCGGGACCCAACGCAGCGTCGCCCCACCACGAAGCCTCCGATCGCGTCATCCAGGCGGGCGAGCCGATCGTGCTCGACATCGGCGGCTTCCGCGACGGCTATGCCAGCGATACGACTCGAACGCTGTGGCCCACCGGGGGCGATTCGTCCCGAATGCCGGAGCCGGAGTTCCTGGCCGCCTTCGATGTCCTCCACCGGGCCCAGGCAACGGCGACCGCGGCCGTGCGGCCGGGCGTGGCGGTCGAACGGATCGACGCCATGGCTCGCGCGATCATCACCGAGGCTGGCTACGGCCCGAACTTCATCCATCGAACGGGCCACGGTATCGGGCTGGAGGTCCACGAGGAGCCCTATCTGGTCTCAGGAAATGCCGAGCCCCTCCAAGCCGGCATGGCCTTCAGCGTTGAGCCGGGCATCTACGTCGAGGGCCGCTGGGGCATGCGGCTGGAGGACATCGTGGTGTGCGGCTCCACCGGGCCCGAATCGCTCAATCGATCTGCGCTCGACCTGCGAGTCGTCGACGGCCGCTGAGGCTGCGCCCAGGAGGAGCAGCCCACTTCGCCGTGCGCGTCTGGGGACCACCCCTTCTGCGCGATGCGCGTCAGGGCATGTTCCCGACCTCTTCGGACGAACTGACATCGAGTTGCCCCGAAGATATGCCCTGGGCGCATGCGGACGAATCGGCTCGCACCCGCCCGGAGCCGCGGCACGGCCATGCACTCGCACCGGGGCAGGGGCGGGCGGTCGGCGCGGGAGGTAGAATGCCGCCACCGGTGCGACCGAGCACTGACGCACCCCGAACCGACCTGGATCCGCATGTCTGCCACAACCCGCGGCGAGCCCTCGCCGCGATCCCTCGCCCAAGGGCGGTCCGCGTCTCCGGCCGCGACCGTACGTACGAGATGAGCCGTCGCCATCGCGAACGCGGTCACGGCCGATCGCATCGATCGGATGCCACCCATGGTGGCCTGTCTCGTCACGTCCCGGCGCCTCCGCTCCAGGGCCCGGCGCCTTCGGTCCAGGGACCGGCGCCTTCGCTTCAGAGACCGGCGCCTCCGCTCCAGGGCCCGGCGTCGCCGCCTCCTGGCCCCGTGTCGCCGCCTCCTGGCCCCGTGTCGCCGCCTCTTGGCCTGGCGGCCTCGCCATCGCCCCTGGCTGCTCCGCTCCAGGCGCCCGTGGTCGTGCCTTCGTCTGGGCCTGTTGTTGCGGGCGAGCGCTTCGCGAGCGACGCGGCGCCAGTAGAGGGGACTCCCGACCCAGCATCGGGTGGCGAGCAGGCCGGGCCCAACGCCCGGCTCAATGGCGGCTCATGCACGCCGGCCCAGCTTCGCCGCTTCATCAAGAGCCGTGCGTGGGTCCCGATGCATGAGCTTCGTCGCCGGTTTGCCATCAACGGCTCCGAGGACGAGATGACCCTGGTGGAAGTTGACGGCAGCGGCCTTTTCATCGGCTTGCCCGACCGCGAGGGTCGCATCCTCGGCGACCTCCTCCGGGGCGGCGAGGTGGGCTTCGAGCTGTCACAGGATCCTGCCTCACCGGTCGTCGTTGGTGTCTATCCGATGCGACCGGTGCCGCGGCCCTAGGTCGGCAACAGAACCCCCTCGCGGGCCAGCAATTCCCGCTTGATCGCCAGGCGCTGCTCGCGGCTGCCCCACCTGTCACCGCCGTACCCGCCGAGCGTGCCGTCCCCGGCGATCACGCGATGGCATGGGATCACGAGCCCGATCGGGTTGCGACTGACCGCCCCGCCGACGGCACGTGCCGCCCCTGGGGCGCCGATGCGCCGAGCCAGCCGGCCGTAGCTCGTCGTCTCGCCGAACGGAACCTGGCGAACGGCCTCGAGCACCCGGCGATCCCAGGCCGTCCCGGTTCGCAGGTCGATCGGCACCTCGTCGAAGGCCGCCCGCTCTCCCGAAAGGAACGCCGCGAGCGCGGCAGCGGCACGATCGAGGACGTCGCGCGCGGGGGATCGCACCTGGGATCGAGCCTGGGAGGCCATCGCCTCGACCGGCGATCCCATCGCCGCCTCGACCGGCGATCCCACCCGGCGACGGAGCGAGGCAACGAACGCCTCGGTCGGCGTCATGAGCTCGAGTCCGACGAGGCCGATCTCACTGGCGGCGAGATGGATCGGCCCCCACGGACCGGGCACCACGAGCCACAGGATCGGCGGCTCGAACGACGCGTCGATCACGCGCTCAGCCCTCGAGGCTCGACCAGCGCGACCGCGCTCGGCGCGCCGCGGCCAGGTTCCCCTTCCGCTCGTACGCGGCCACTGCCGCCGACGCGTGGCGAAGGGCGTCCGACGGCCGGCTGGCGCCGGCAAGCGCCTCGGCAGCCATCTCCTGGCTCCAGCCGATCATGTCGAGCTGGTCAGAGCCGGACAGGAGCGCGATTGCGTCTCGGGCCGAGGCCTCGGCTTCCGCGTGACGACCTTGTCGCGCGTGGAGCTTCGCCTCGACGCCACGCCACAGGCACTGCGACGCGATGTCGTCGGCGGCCGAGGTCTCGCGGCATTCGGCGACCAGCGCGATCGCCTCGGCATCCCGGCCCTGCCGGGCGCACAGGTCGGCGTACCGGCCGAGGAGCGTCGACGTCCCGGATCGCTCGCCGAGGGCGCGGTACTGGCCGATACCGAGGCGTAGCTCGCGCTCGGCGGCCTCGTCGTCGCCGGCCAGCCGCTCGACGTCCGAGGAAAACAGGCTGACGCCGGCCAGCAAGAGGACCAGGCCCCGCTCCTGCCGCTCGACCCGGGCCGACCGATACATCACCCGGGCTTCCTCGTAGCGTCCGATCCTGGCCAGGAGACCGGCGATCCGCGGATCCCCTCCCGCGACAGGGTGCGCCCGGCCGGCGGTCGCCCTGATCTCCAGGATCCGGCCGACCGCCTCCCGAACCGGCGTCGGCCCGAAATAGAGCGCGCTCGGAATCCACGTGCGAAGATCGTCGACCTCGCGGCCGGCCTCGGCGGCGAGGGCGTGGTCGAGTGCCTGCAGCCACGCCGCCTCTGCCGCTGCCCATTGGCACCGATTGCGAGACACGTCTCCCCGGAGCCGCCAGGCTCGCGACAGCCCCAGCTCGTCGCCGGCCGAGGCGAACGCCGCCCGCGCCTCATCGGCAGCGGCCAGCGTCTCCTCCGCACGGATCGACGGATCCACCTTGTCCCGGACGGCGAGTGCGGCCAGCCGCGCGTGCCACGTTCCGGGAACGTCGCCGCGTGCCTCGGCGGCAGCCAGGGCGGCCGCGGCGGACGCCGCGGCCGCATCCAGCTCGCCGACCGCGAACTGGGCCGCCGACATCTCCACCAGGCGCATCGGTCGGGCTCGCCTGTCGGGCGCCGTCAGGTCCGTCGATCGAGACAACAGGTGCGCGGCGGCCTGGGCGTCGCCTCGGTCACGCGCCTTCAGGGCGACGGCCCAGAGCAGGTCGCTCGCCCGGCGGGCCATCGCCGCCGCCGCGTCGCTGTTGGGCATCAGCTCGGCTCGATAGCGGGCCGCTTGCTCCAGGTGATAGGCGATGATTTCCTCGAACTCCGGGCGGTCCCCGGCGGTCCGCTCGAGCCAAGCCGCGAAACGCTCGTGGAGGTCCGCCCGCTCGTCCTTGGGCATCCCCCCGTAAGCGGCGTCGCGGATCAAAAGGTGCCGGAATCGATAGGCCTCGTCCGAGGCGCCTGGCTGGAGGTCGGGCCTGATGAGCTCCTTGCGGACCAGGTTGAGCAGGCTGCCGGGCACGGCCGGCCGCTCGTCGTCCGGTGTCAGCTCGGCCACTGCGCCGCGCGAGAACTGCTTGCCGACGACCGACGCGCGCTCGATCGCGCTCCGTTCGCGCCGGGCCAGACGATCCAGCCGTGCTGCGATGAGGGCGGCGATGGTCGGTGGGACGACGAGATCGGCCAGATCGCCGACCGGTACCCAGCCGTCGCTGGTGGGCCGCAGCCGGCCGTCGTCGACCAGCATCGCCACCAGCTCTTCCACGAACAGCGGGTTCCCTTCACCCGCTTCCACGATCCGCCGGGCGGCGACATCCGGCATCTGCCAGCCGCCCAGCAGGTTCGCCGCAAGCCTGCCGCTGTCCTCCGCCGAGAGCGGCTCGAGCAGCGTCGTCGTAGCGTTGCGCCTGCCGCCACTCCAGTTCGGACGAGCCTCGAGCAGCTCGGGTCGGGCCATGCAACAGAGCAGGATCGGAGCTCGGCGACTCCAGTCCGCGACGTGCTCGATGAGGTCCAGGAGGCTCGATTCTGCCCAGTGGAGGTCGTCGAACACGACGATCAGCGGGCGCCGGGCCGCCAACGTCTCGTAGAGGCGCCGGGTGGCCCAGGCGATCTCCTCCGCCCGGGCCGGTGCCTCGCCTGCCATGCCCAGCGCCCCGAGCAGCCCGTCCGCGATCGCCGCGGCGCGATCCTGACCGGTCAGCATTCCGGTCAGCCGATCTCGGGCGGCCGCGGCGCCGGTCGTGTCGGCGATCCTGGCCGCCGCCCGGATCGTCTGGGTCACCGGCCAGTAGGTGATGCCGTCGCCATATGGCAGGCACCGCCCGCGCAGGATCGTCGCCTCCTCGCGGGCCAATTGCAGGAACTCCCGGACGAGCCGGCTCTTGCCCACCCCGGCGGCGCCCAGGACCGTCATGAGCTGGCAGCTGGGGCCGGAGCGAGATCGCTCGAAGGCCTCGCGCAGGAGCCTGATCTCACGCTTGCGGCCGACGAGTGGCGAGTTGAGCCGGCCGGCAATCGGTTGGGCTCGTTGTGCCACCGCCAGCAGGCGATGGGCAAGGATCGGCTCGGCCTTGCCCTTCACGGTCAGTGGCGGGAGAGCCTCGGTCGTCACGGCGCCGCGAACGAGCCGCACGGTCGTCGCTCCCAGCAGGATGTCGCCGGCTCGCGCGACCTGCTCGAGCCGGGCGCCGACGTTGACGGCGTCGCCGGTCACGAACGTGCCGCCGGCCGACGGATTGCCGGTGACCACCTCGCCGGTGTTGACGCCGATCCGCACCGAAAGCCGGAGGCGCCACAGGCGCTCGAGCTCGACGTTCAGCCCTTCGAGCGCGGCCCGCATGTCGGCCGCCGCGCGCACGGCCCGGAGCGCGTCGTCCTCATGTGCCACCGGCAGGCCGAAGACGGCCATGATCGCGTCGCCGACGAACTTCTCGACCGTTCCGCCGTGGCGCTCGATGACCACTCGCATCGCGCCGAAGTAGCGGTCCAGGACCCGCCGGACGGTCTCCGGGTCGAGCCGCTCGCCGAGCCCGGTCGAGTCGGCCAGGTCGCTGAACAGGATCGTGACGGTTCGGCGAGTCTCCCGGCCCGCAACCCCCGGACCGGTCGATTCGGTCGGCAGGCTCGCCCCGTTGCCGGCGGGAGCCGCCGCGCGGCCATCCGAGCGAACCGTGGCTCCCGCCGGCGCAAGCAGCGCGACGCCACACGCCATGCAGAACCGGGCGGCATCCGGGTTGGAGGCGGCACACGACGGGCAGCTGGCCATCGCCCTGGAGTGTACGAGGCGCGCGTCGCGCGACGGTCGGCTTCGAGGAGAGCCACGGAGCGAGAGTTACGGAGCGAGAGTTACTGAGCGGAGTTACGGAGCGAACCGCCGGAAGATCGCGACGGCATTCTGGCCACCGAAGCCGAAGCCATTGATCATCGCCGTGCCTACCTTGGCCTGCCGCTTGACGAGCGGCACGTAGTCCAGGTCGCACTCGGGCAGGTCGGGGTTCTCCAGGTTCGCCGTCGGCGGAATCCAGCCGTCCCGGATAGCACCCAGGGCGGTGAGCGCGGAGACCGCTCCGGCGGCGCCCAGCAGGTGGCCGACCATCGACTTCGGGGAGCTGATCGGGACACGCTTCGCCCGGTCGCCGAACGCCAGCTTGATCGCGCGCGTCTCCGTCACATCGTTGAGCGGCGTGGACGTGCCGTGCGCGACGACGTAATCGATGTCCGTCGGCCCGACGTCCGCATCGCGCATCGCTCGGGTCATCGCCATCGCCGCGCCGCGGCCGGTCGGTTCCGGCGCGCTGATGTGGTACGCGTCCGCTGTGAGGGCAGCGCCGATCACCTCGGCCTGGATGAGGTCGCCTGCTCCCCGGGCGAGTGCGTGCTCGGCGGATTCGATGACGGCGCAGGCCGCCCCCTCGCCGAACAGGAAGCCGTCACGGTCCCGGTCGAACGGCCGCGACGCGTGCGTCGGGTCGTCGTTGCGCTTCGACAGGGCGCCCATGTTGCCCAGTGCGGCGAAGGCGATCGGCAGGAGGGCCGCCTCGGATCCGCCGGCGATGACGACGTCGCATTCGCCGGACCGGATCAGGCGCAGGGCGTCCTGGAACGCGATCACGCTGCTGGCGCAGGCCGCCACCTGGGTGATCACGGGGCCGGTCAGGCCGTACTTCATGCTGACCTGCGCGGCGCCCATCGAGCCCGACAAGGCCGGGATCGCGAACGGGCTCACCTGGCCGGGGCCCTTCGCGGCGAGCGTGGCAGTCCCCTCGATGACCTGCTCCATACCGCCACCGCCGGTATTGAGGACCACGGCCGTCCGGTCGCGGCGCTCCGGGCTCCAGTCGGAAAAGTCGAGACCGGATTGATGGACCGCTTCGGTTGCGGCCGCCATCGCGAAATGGATGAACCGGCTCATCCGGCGGGCCATCTTGCGGTCCATCGCGGTCGTCGGGTCGAAGTCCTTGACTTCGGCCGCAATGCGAACGTCGAATCCGGTCGTGTCGAACGACGTGATGGGGCCGCCGCCTGACATCCCCTCGAGGAGGTTGGCCCAGAAGGTGCCCGCATCGTTGCCGATCGGCGTCACGGCACCGACGCCCGTTACCACGGCGCGCCGAGCAGGATCTAGGCCGGGTGGCACGCTGGCGTCACTTCGTGCGGTTCAT
The DNA here is from genome assembly GCA_035637675.1 of Candidatus Limnocylindria bacterium. Taxonomy (GTDB): domain Bacteria; phylum Chloroflexota; class Limnocylindria; order Limnocylindrales; family CSP1-4; genus C-114. The sequence goes on from DASPWU010000004.1 coordinate 51,517, forward strand.
GGGCAGTGGGATTGTAGCGGGCGTTCGTCGTCGGCCGGCCCGCCCATCACGCCGGAGGAGCCTCGCCCACGGGCCGGCCGCCGAGCACTCGCACCTGCCCCGACCCATCACGCCGGAGGAGCCTCGCCCACGAGCCGGCCACGAATGAGGGCTCAATCCCCCTCGTAGCGGCGGAAGATGACCGCGCCGTTGTGCCCGCCGAGGCCGATGTTGTTCGACAGCGCATAGCGGACCTTCATCGGGGTGGCCTCGCTGACGACCCACAGGTCGCACTCGGGGTCGGGCTCGCGGTAGTTGATGGTGGGCGGCACGCACTGCTCGGCGACCGTCATGACGGTGGCGAAAGCCTCGAATGCACCGGCGGCTCCCATCATGTGGCCCGTCATCGACTTCGTCCCGCTGATGGCGACCTGGGGGGTGTGGTCACCGAAGACGGTCCAGATCGCCTCGGCCTCCCGCTGGTCGCCCAATGGGGTGGAGGTGCCGTGGGGGTTGATGACGTCCACCTCGTCGGCCGGGACGCCGCGTCGGTCGAGTGCCATCTTCATCGCTCGCGCCGAGCCGGCGCCGCCCGCCACCGGCTGGATCATGTCCCAGCCGTCGGCGGCCGAGCCGTAGCCGACGACCTCCGCGTAGATGTGCGCCCCGCGCGCCTTGGCCAGCTCGAGGTCCTCGAGGAAGAGCGAGCCTGCTCCCTCGCCAAGGACGAAGCCGTCCCGCGTCTTGTCGAATGGCCGCGAGACCGTTTCCAGGCCCTCGCCCGGTCGCGGCATTCCCAGGCCCCGCATGTTGCCGAAGCCCGCGTGGGCGACCTCCAGCAGCGGCATCTCCGCGGATCCGCTGATGACCGCGATGCAGTCGCCCCGGCGAATGGCCTCGGCGCCCTCGGCGACGTTGTGTGTCCCCGTGGCACAGGCGGACACGATGCAGATGTTGTGGCCGATGGCGCCCGTCTCGATCGCGATCATTCCCGACGTCGAGTCGACCAGGCCGTTGGCGATGAACGTCGGTGGAACGGCCCGCGGCCCCTTCTCCTGGAGCGTCCGCCAGCTGTCGATCATGAGCTGCTGGCCGCCCGCGCCGGAGCCGAAAACGACACCGACCTCGGTCCGGTTCTCATCGTCGATCTCGAAGCCCGAGTCGGCGACGGCCTGCTTGGCGGCGGCCACGCCGTACTGGAGGCTGACTTCCGTCCGGCGGATGGCCTTGGCATCGAGCCACTCAGTGGGGACGAAGCCTTTCACTTCGCCGGCCACCTTGGCCTCGTAGCGGCTGATGTCGAACCGGGTGATCTCGCCGAGGCCGCTCTTGCCCCGGATCAGGTTGTCCCAGGCGGTCTGCTTGTCGTTGCCGACGGGGCTGATGACGCCGAGTCCGGTGACGACGACGCGACGTGAATAGTCGGGCTTGCGCACGGTGGTTGTGGCTCTCCAGGCTCTTTGGGGTGACGGTCAGGCCGTGGCGGCCGTCGCGAACGCGACGGCCAACCGATCCGGCGCAGCGGGGTCGTCGGTCGGGATCGCCTCGACGTCCGGCGCGATCCGCTTGATGAGGCCGCACAGCACACGGCCCGGGCCGATCTCGAGGAACGTGTCCACACCTTCGCCGGTCATGCGCTCGATCGCGGCGACCCAGTCCACGCCGGTCGTGAGGTGATCGACCAGCTCGGCTCGGCACGAGTCGGCGGTCGCGAGCGTTCGGGCGTCGGCGTTGGCCAGCAGCGGCGGGCTTGGATCCTGGAAGCGGACGCCCGTGAGGACGGTTTGCATCCCCGCGGCTGCTTCGGCCATCAGTGGGGAGTGAGCCGCCACGCTGACCGGCAGCTCGATGGCCCGGCGGGCGCCCAGCTCGCGGGCGATCGCGAGCGACGCCTCCACGGCCGGGCGCTCGCCGCTGACGACGATCTGGCCCGGCGAGTTGCGGTTGGCAATGCCAAACGTCCCGTGGAGGCGGGCCGCCACGAGCAGTTCCGGCAGGCGCGAGTCGTCGAGCCCGATGATGGCCGCCATCCGGCCCTCACGCCCGGCTCCCGATTCCTGCATGAGCCGGCCGCGCTCACGTACCAGCTGGATCGCGTCGGCGAACGAGACCGCCCCGGCCGCTACCAGCGCGGAGTACTGACCCATCGAGTGGCCGGCGGCGAATGCCGGCTCTGGTGGAGCGATCCCGGCTGCTGCCCACCGTTCACGCAGCGCGGCCAGGTACGCGATCGACGTCGCCAGGAGCGCCGGCTGGGCGTTGACCGTGAGGTCGAGCGTCTCCGCGGGACCTTCCCAGGCGAGGCGGGTGATCGGCTCGCCGAGCACCTCGTCAGCCTCCCGGAAGACGGCCGACGCAGCGGGAGATGCGGCGGCGAGGGCCCGGCCCATGCTCACGGACTGGGATCCCTGGCCGGGGAAGACAAAGGCGGTTTGGCTCATGCGCTCCTGCGAGGATGGTGCTCTGGACACTCAGAGGATATGCGTGGAGACCGAACCCACGCGGCAGAGCACGTGCAACATTGCATCCAATCCTGGCCCGTCGTACGCTCAAGGCGCCATGATTCACGAACCATGACCGAAGAACGATCCCTCTCCGCCCGACGACCGACGCCTCCGCTTCGCACGAACCGTCCGATGGCCCCCCGGCGTGCCATCGCCCGGATGTTCGAGGCCGACCTGTCGGCCCCGGTGGTCAACGCGGGCCTACGCACATCCAATCCGCGCGAGCTCTCGGAGCGGGTGGCGATGGGCCGAGCGCTGTGGCGCGAGCTCGTGGTGGGCTTTGCCTCGCAGCTCGGGCGTCTTCGCCTCGGCTTCACCCAGCTCGCCGCACTGTACGTCCTTGCGGATGGTGGCGTCACCACCGTCTCCGACCTTGCCGACACCCTGGGCCGATCGCCCTCCGCGACGTCCCGCCTGGTCGACGGGCTCGTCCGGCGACGGCTGGTGGAGCGTCGGCCGGAGACCGAGGACCGCCGCCAGAAGACGCTCTGGCTCACGCAGCGAGGGAAAGCCCTGTTGCGGATGGTCGATCGAGCGCGCGCGGACCAGTTCCTCTCTGCCGTCCGGCCGATGCCGCGCGCGGAGCGGGCCCTCATCGCGATGGGGGTCGCTGCCCTGGCGACCCATGCGATCTCCCGGCGAGGCCGGCTGATCAAGGCGCCGACTGACTGAGGAGCCACGGCCGCGCCGGCCGCCGCTACCCGCAGAAGCGACGGACCACGTCGTAGAGCACCGGCAGTCCGAACCGCAGCGCCTCGAGCGAGACGCGCTCGTCCACCCCGTGGAACCGGTCGAGGAACCGTTCCTCGGGCGCCATCCGTAGCGGCGAGAAGCCGTAGGTCGGGACGCCGAGCCGCAGACCGGTCGACTTGGCGTCCGTCGAGAACGGCGCCATGGCCGGGACCGGGATCGCCTCCGGATCGTGGTCCCGGAGCGTGTCGGCCATGATCCGGTACAGCGGCGTGTCGATCGGCGCTTCCACCGGCTCGCCGGACACCACGACCTCCACGTCCGTGGCGGGCCACAGCTCGTCACCCATCCGACGCCGCAGCTCCTCGCGCATCGCCGGCTCGGGGGTCCCTGGCAGCTGGCGCACGTCGAGCTCGATGACCGCCTCGCCCGGGATGACGTTGTACTTCACGCCTGCCTGGACGACGTTCGGGCTTACCGTGTCGCGCAGGAGCGCGCTCGTCGCGCGGGCCACCATCGGGTCGCACATGCCGGCGAGGCCCGCCGCGCTCCGGCGCGGATCCGGATCGGACGCCGCCGAGATCGCCCGGGTCAGGCCAAGGCCCAGCTCCGGCGCCGCCACATCGATCGCCGCGAAGAGGCGCTCCATGACCGGCGTCATGCGAACCTCTCCGGGCCGAGCCAAACGCTCCACGATGCGGGCAGCGAGAACGGCCGCGTTGTCCTCGCGCGGCATCGAGCCATGGCCGGCGGTCCCCCTGACCCGCAGCCGGTAGACGATGAACCCCTTCTCGGCCACCTGGATCGGATAGAACCGGCGGCCGCCGAGCTCGATCGACACGCCGCCGGCCTCGTTGAGCGCGCCGTCGGCCTGGAGCCACTCCGGACGGTTGTCGACGAGCCAGCGTGCTCCGGCCAGCCCACCGGCCTCCTCGTCGGCGGTCGCCGTGAACAGCACGTCCCGCCGCAGGCCGGGAATGGGATCGCGGGCCGGGTCTCGGCCGGCGGCCCTCGCCTCGGATGCGAGCAGGCGCAGGACGCCGAGCTCCATTGCGACCATGGCCTTCATGTCCACCGCGCCCCGGCCGAACACGTATCCGTCGGCGACGTCCGCTCCGAATGGGTCGTGCGTCCAGCCCTCGTCCGGGGCGGGCACGACGTCGAGGTGGCTGAGCAGGAGGAGCGGGCCGCCGGCGCTGCCGTCGCCGCGGAGTCGGGCGGCGATCGAGCCGCGACCCGGGAAGGGCTCCACGACCTCGGACGGGATGCCCTCGTCCGCCAGTACGGCCGCCAGGTGTCGGGCGGCCAGGATCTCGTCGCCCGGCGGATTGACCGTCCGCAGCCGGATCAGGTCGCGCAGGTCGGCCACCAGGCGCTCGTGCGCCCGTCGCCAGGCCGTGGCATCCAGACGATTGGAGGGGCGGGCGTCGATCACCGCGACGGAGGCACCTCGGGTCAGCCGGTCATTGCCCGGCGCCGTAGCCCAGGGCCAGGCCGACGAGCGACACGATCAATCCGGAGCCGACGATGAGCACGACCATCGCGATGAGCAACCGGACGTATCGCGCCTCCCTGCGCCGCGTGCGCTCGAGATCGGGGTCGTTGCCGCCCGGGATGTACGCCGACGAGAGGCCGCGGGCCCGCGCCGCGAGATCGCGCTCGGTCACCGGTGGTAGGTCGGGGCGGGGCTGCTGTGGGTCATCCATGTCCCGATCATGATGCCCCGGCTCGGTCGGCATCGCCGTACCTCCAGCGATCATTCAGCCGACCGCCTCGCGAAGTGGCTCGGCAAGCCGGCGCGCCGCCATGACGAGACCGTCGGGTCCGTCTGCGGCCCGGACGGCGAGAACCATATCCGTCGCACCGGCGGTCACGAACTCCCGGGCCGTCTGCAGGGCCGCCGTCCAGTCGGGATCCTGCGTGATGTTGATCTGGCCGATGAACCGGAATCCGGTCGGCTCGCGATCGACTCGCTCCATCGCGGCGAGAAGCTCGCCTCGCTTCGCACGAAAGTACGACACGTCTCCGGCATTCACGCCCGGGAGGACCCAGCCGTCGGCGGCTCGGGCCGCCAGCGCGATGCCGCGCGGCTTCTGGCCGCCGAGGATGATGAGCGGGCCGCCCTGACGGATCGGGGGCGGCAGGTTCGTCGCTCCGGCGAGCGGATAGAACGGATCGGGTCGGGTCACACCGGTCGGCCGGTAGGCGGCGTCGCTGAACAAGGCCCGGATGGTGTCCACGGCCGAGATCAGGCGGTCGATCCGTTCACCGATGGGCGGCATCTCGATCCCGAATGGGCCATGCTCGCCTTCGTACCAGCCCGCGCCGAGGCCGAGCATGAATCGTCCCCCGGTCGCCAGGTCCAGGACGGTGGCCGCCTTCGCCAGGACCGCCGGGTGGCGAAAGGTGTTCGAGAGCACGCTGTGGCCGACGAATTTGCCCGGCACCCGGTGGACCAGCGTTCCGAGGAGGGTCAGCGCCTCGAGGGATGGCCCCGGCGGGTCGGGGTTCATGTTGGTGAGGTGGTCGTTCAACCAGGCGGACTCGAAGACGTCGAGATCGCCCGCCTGAGCCCACATCGCGTCGAGCGTCGACCAGTCGACGTCCTGCGGGGAGGTCTTGAAGCCGATGGAGATCCCGCGCTCGCTCACCTCGCGGCGAGGCCGGCTGTCATGCGGGCGCCGGTCGTGATCGCGCCCTCGGAGGCGGACGAGACGAGGGCCGCGTACTTGGCCATCACGCCCCCGACGTAGCGGGGAGGCCGCGTGGTCAGGCTCGATCGGCGTCGGTCGAGCTCGGCCGTCGGGACGTCCAGGTCCAGCGCCTTGCGGTCGACGTCGATGACGATCGTGTCGCCCTCGTCGACCAGTGCGATCGGGCCGCCCAGGGCCGCCTCGGGAGCGACGTGGCCGATCATGAGCCCATGGGTTCCCCCCGAGAACCGGCCGTCGGTCAGGAGCGCGACCGAATCGCCCAGCCCTTCGCCGACGAGCGCCGCCGTAACGCTCAGCATCTCCTGCATGCCCGGCCCCCCGACCGGCCCCTCGTAGCGGATGACGACGACGTCGCCGGGCTTGATCCGCTGGGCGCGGACCGCCTCGTAGCACTCCGCTTCCGAATCGAAGACCCGAGCCGGCCCTCTATGCAGGCGCCGCTCGTGACCGGCCAGCTTGACCACGCAGCCGTCCGGCGCCAGCGAGCCGCGGAGGATCGTCAGGCCGCCGACCGGCTTGATCGGCTTCTCGATCGGGACGACCACCGACTGCCCGGGCGTCTCGACGGCGGCTTCCGCAATCTCGGCGATGGTCCGTCCGTCGACCGTGGGGGCGTCGCCGTGGAGCAGGTTCCGCTTCAGCAGCTCGCGCATGACGAGGCCGATCCCGCCCGCGTCGTACATCTCCGAGGCCGAGTAGCGGCCGCCCGGCTTCATGTCGGCGACGATCGGCGTTCGGTCGGCGATCGTCCCGAAATCGTCCACTGCAAGCTCGATGCCGAACTCGTGGGCGATGGCGAGCAGATGGAGCACGCCGTTGGTGGAACCGCCGGTCGCGGCGACCGACGCGATCCCGTTCTCGAGCGCCGCTCGAGTGACGATGGCGGACGGCCGGACGTCGCGCCGCACCAGGTCCATCACCAGCTCGCCGGAGCGCCGCGCGGCCTCGTCCTTCTTCGGGTCCTCCGCGGGAATCCCGTTGAGCCCGGCCGGAGAGAGGCCGATGAACTCGAGGACCATGCTCATCGTGTTGGCCGTGTACTGGCCGCCGCACGCGCCGGCGCCCGGGCAGGCGACGTTCTCGATCTCGTACAGCTCGTCGAGTCCGATCTTGCCGGCCCGGTAGGCGCCGATGGCCTCGTAGACACTGACGATGTCGACGTTGCGACCCTTGTAGACGCCCGGATAGATCGTCCCGTTGTAGAGGGCGAGACCGGGCACGTCGAGGCGGGCGAGCGCCATCGCGGCGCCCGGCATGGTCTTGTCGCAGCCGACCAGGCAGACGAGGCCGTCCAGGAGGTGACCGCGGACGACGAGCTCGATCGAGTCGGCGATGACCTCGCGGCTGATCAGGCTCGTCTTCATGCCCTCCGTGCCCATGGTGACGCCGTCGCTCACCGACACCGTGTTGAACTCCATGGGCGTGCCGCCGGCGGCCCGGATGCCGTCCTTGACCGACTGGGCCAGCCGTCGCTGGTTGTAGTTGCACGGCATGGTCTCGATCCAGGTCGTCGCCACCCCGACCAGGGGCTTGGCCAGATCGTCGTCCGTGAAGCCGATCGCCTTGAGCATGGATCGGGCGCCGGCCCGGTCGGGACCGTCGGTGAGGGCGGCCGAATGTCGCTTGGCCGGATCGCTCGGCCGATCGTACGGGAGTCCGGAGGGGTGGCCGGAGACGGCGGGATCGGGCATCGTTGCTCCTCGATCGATGCTTCGGGGCGGAGTCCAGTCTACGCGTCGAGGCCCATGGCGGCCGCTCGGCCAAGCCTCCGTGGCCCGGCCCGGCCTCCGAGCAAGGTGGCCAGATGACCTCCCCGGGACCGCAGGCCAACTCCGGCTCTGTCTCGCCCATCTCTCCGCGTTTCGGTAGCCGGATTCGTAAAACAGCAAATTGCTGGCGCGCTCCTGCTCGTCGAGCTGAGATCAACTCCGGCCCACGGACCGCTCGGTGGGAAGGTGGACATCTGTCCGGGCGGAAATCGGTTGGCCCATTGCTCGTCGGTACGGCTTACACAACGCGAACACGACCGGCCGGCCCCGCGTACATCGCCGCCGCAGCCTGCCCGCATCGACGCCCGCTCACCGGGGGTTCCACGGGGAGTCCGGGTCCCACGACGGAGGTCCAGCTCATGAAGCTCCGACTCTGGCTCGCATCGGGCGCCCTCACCCTGAGCAGCCTGCTCGCCGCCATCGCTGTCCCGGCCAGCACGCTGGCGACGACCGCGGCTATCGGATCGACGACTGCCGCCACCACAGCGGCCGCCTGCACGGACGGCCATTGGCCGCGGAGCGTGCAGGGCCGGCCGACGCTGTGGCATGCCGGCGCCCGCGCGGGCGACTACATCTGGCACGACTCGAACGGCTGGCACGTGCGCGTCACCCACGCGACGTCAAGCCACTACGTGTTCAGCGGGAAGATCGTGTCGAGCGCGCCGCTCGACGCGGCGCCGGTCAAGCTCGAGGGCCGCGACTTCGTCGCCCTCAGCGCCGATCGCAAGACGATCACCTACCGGCTCGTCAACTACGGCGGGATCGACGGCTTCAACTTCCGAACCTCATGCGCGCAGAGCCTGTCATTCCTGGGCTACATGAACGGCGCCAAGCTGCCGGTGACCCGGATCTGGCTCGGCTACTACAACGTCCATCCGCTGCAGAACCCGTTTACCGTCACCCGCGTGATCTGAGAAGCCTCGAACGATCGGGATCGGCGGCCACCCGATGGGCGGCCGCCGTCTTTCATGCACCGAGAGTGCTCAGCGGGCGCAGGCCCCGGTGGAGACCGGTTTCGTTCGGGTCAGGGCAGGCGAGACCCGCTGCGAGACCTCGACCGGCGTCAGGGCATAGCCCACCTGAACGTCGCTCTTCGCCTCGGCGAAGATGACGCCGCCGACGGTGCCGTCGGTGAGGATCAACGGACCACCGCTGTCTCCACGGTCGATACGAGCACTGAGCTCGAGGATCATCCGGGTGACCTTCTTCTCGCTGTAGATGTCCCGGCCCTCGGCTGCATACCTTCCCGCGACACCGGCCGGGATGACCGTGAGCGGCTTACCGAGCGGATGGCCGAGCGCAGCGCCCTTGGCCTGCGTCGGCGGGTCCTGGCTCGCGAACCGGAGAGACGGCGCAGGCATGTCGGGGGCCCACAGGAGTGCGATGTCGAGGGCCGGATCGAACAGCACGACCGTGGCCGTCGCGTGGACCCCGCTGTCCTGCGAGACCTGCTGGCGCTTGCCACCGGCAACGACGTGGGCGTTCGTCACGAAATACCCGCGGCTGATGGCAAACCCCGTGCCCGACAGCTCGTAGTCGCACGCGTCGGCCGTGACCTTGACCGTGCTGGCAAAGGCGCCAGCGGCGATGCGTGTCGCCTCCTGAGTTGACGGCGTATTGACCGGCGTCGCCGGGAATGGCTCGAGCCCGACGAAGACCTCCGGCAGGCCGGAGGCGTCCAGCAGGCGGCCGAGACTGCCCGCGATATCCGTCGGCGGCGGCAAAACTGAGTTGAGCTGCCGGATGGTCCACGAGGTCTGGGCCAGGCTGGACATGTTTGGAATGGCGCCGGCTGCCAGGATGCCACCGGCGAGCCAGACGACGAGGAGACCCTGAGCCGCTCCCAGCACCGCCCCCGCCAGTCGATTCGCGTCGCCCAGCACGCCGCCGCGGACGCGGTAATGGACAGCCCGGCCGGACGCCGAACCGAGTGCCTCGCCGATGCCGACCGCGAAGATGAGGCCACTGAGGACGATGAGCGCGCGCAGCGGCGGTTCCATCTCCTGGATGGACGGCTTGACGACCGGCAGCGCCAGGAGGGCGATGCCTCCACCTGCGACCGCGCCCAGCAGGCCGCCAAGCTGCGGAAAGAACCCCGACCGGGCGCCGAGCAGTGAGGCGATGACGACGATGGCCAGCGCGACGACATCGAGTGCGTTCGGTCCTGGGGTCGCGCCCACGCTCGGGTCCACCCGCGCAGTATCCGTTACCGGATGTCGCGATGTTCGGCTCGTTCGGCGCCGCGACGGCCCCGACGCACGACGGCCCCGACGCACGACGGCTCCCCTGACGCACGGCCCCCCTGACGCACGGCCCCCTTGACGCCCCGCGGCCCTGACGCCCCGCGGCCCCATGCCGTTGCGGCATCGGCCCCACCATTACCGGACGGCATGCCGGGCGCCGTGTCGGCTCCAGACGAGCCAATCAGCCCGCCTATCGACCCGGCTATGGGCGTGATCGATGCGCCGGCGGACTACGGCCCGCTCTCGGCCCCTCAAAGGCCCTTGGCCCACGGACTGTGGCCGGATAACGATCACACGGCCAGGTGCCACCACGTCCCGGTCACCTGAGTGCCACCACGTCCCGGTCGGTAGTGTGGAAGGAAACGGGCTGGAGGAGGGTTGACGTGGGCGAAAAACGAGCCCTGCTCGGTCGGCGCGCCGGCGTGAGATGGTCGCC
>DASPWU010000005.1:0-37864 GCA_035637675.1 Candidatus Limnocylindria bacterium
GCGGAGTTCGGACGCGACGTGGACTACGCCATGTTGGTCAAGACCTACGGGATTGACCCGAACGAGGAACGGCGGTTTAGTCCACCCGTTGTGTTGGCCGAAGCGGTCCATGTCGTCAATGGCGATCCCGATCCCGAGAAGATTTCGACCTCTTACGTCGAGCGGCAGAACCTGACGATGCGGATGGGCATGCGCCGCTTTACCCGCCTCACCAACGGGTTCTCCAAGAAGGTCGAGAACCACGCGGCGATGGTTAGCCTGCATTTCATGTACTACAACTTCGGGCGCGCTCACAAGTCGCTCGCCAACCCCTATCCACGAACGCCCGCGATGGCCGCTGGCGTGGCGGATCACATCTGGACCTGTGATGAGATCGCGGGGTTGCTCGATTGATGTCCACATAGTCATGGCACCCGAGCCCACAGTTCGCGGAGTCGCGTGAGTCGTCGCTGATACCAGTTTTGGAGTATGGATTGGCGCGGTGCATTCCCTGCGAAGAGCTGTGTTCCAAACGTGTCGTCCAAGAACACGGCTGACCATCCGGGGTGCTCGGCATCGAGACGATCTGTGACCGCTGAACCCCATACCTGGGCAGCCGAATATGCAGCGTCCATCGCCACAGCATCCTCATCCCGAGGAACGGCACTGACGAGCTGATTCCCTTCGGTGAGCAACTGGGCCAAGTCAAGTCGAAATGCCTGTTCCCGTGCGGTGCGCGATTGATCGCGTCCCAATTCGCGGACATCTATGACGATCCCTAGCATGCCGATCCCGATGGCGATGCCCCCGGCGAGCACGAGTACAAGCCTCAACGGCCCATAGGAGTCTGGGACCAAGACTCCAGCGGCCGTCACCCCGATCCCGCCGATGATGCAGGAGACGATGTAGCCCGCCCCGATCCGTGAGAACCGCTCCACGCTCCGCAGTCTACGCCCGGATGCGTGAGCGCTGCCGCATACTCAGCGGCAATGGCGCGATCATGTCTCTTCTGCGGCTCCCGGAAGAAGCTCACCAAAGAGCACGTGTATCCGGCTTGGCTGTATCGAGCGCTGAATATCGGTGGCCCGATAACGTTTATGTACGGCGACGAGACGGTACGGATCACGCCTCGCTTAGATACGACCTTGCGGGAAGTCTGCGGGGCGTGCAACAACGGCTGGCTGCACGACTTAGAGCACACTTTCCGTTCGGTGATGCTGAACGCCCTCCAAGGCCATATTGGGGAACCAACGGTTCTCAATCCGGGAGCCCAACAGGTCGTGGCGACATGGGCCATCAAGACGTGGCTTCTGCTGGAGCGTGCGACCGTGCACCTCCGAGGCATGGCGATAGAGTCGCCGGGCACGCTCTTGACCCTACGGCGCGACAACGCTCCCTCGGACACGTCACGGGTCTCTATCGGAGCCGTGCGGATCACTGACGGCACGTTCTCGTGGCTTTCGTCCTCGCGCCTCCGGCGCGTGGGTGAGGACTACGAGTTCGGAGTTGTCGGGGTACTCACTATCGGGGCGGTTGTGTTCCACATTTCCGGCGCAGTCGAGCCGCCCCGTGGCGGTCGGTCGGCCATCCTCGGCACTGATCCGGAGTGGTTTGTACCCGTCTGGCCACGCCATGTCCCAGAAGTCAGTTGGCCGCCCCCGTCGATCTTTACGCTTGACGAACTCCGGCGACGTTGGCCCGGCAACCGCGTATTGCTCGTGCCGTGACCGCCGTCGCCGCGTCACGGCCCGACCTCACACCGGGCATGGCGAACCAATGGCTCAATTGAATTTGAGCCACTACCCCCGGTCGGGGCGGCCGCCGAGCGAGCCCACGTCGGGACGGCCTCCGAGCGAGCCCTCGTCAGGGTTCGGTGGCTCCCTCGTCGGGACGGTCGAGGGCGCCACGGCTCGCCCGGTCCACGGACCGTCGGGCGACCACGTACATCGCGAGGCCGGAGCCGAGCAGGAACAGGACGAACGCGATGACCTGCTGGCTGATGGAGAGGACCAGCGCCAGCACGCCGAGAACGATGCACACGGCGTAGATCAGGAGGACGGTCTGGCGGTGCGTGAGGCCCAGGTCCAGGAGCCGGTGATGGATATGGCCGCGGTCGGGCGTGAACGGCGATCGACCGGACCCGATGCGGCGGACGATGATCCAGAACGTGTCGATGATCGGCACGCCGAGCACGAGGATGGCCACGGCCACCTTGGCCGTGCCGAGGATGGACAGGAGCGCCAGCGTGTACCCGATGAACATCACCCCGCTCGTCCCAACGAAGATGGTGGCCGGGTAGAAGTTCCAGCGCAGGAACCCTGCGAGGGCGCCGACGAGGGCGAAGCACAGAACCGCCACGAAGGGCTGGCCGAATGGCCCGACGGCCGTCGTCAGGCTGATCAGCCCGAGGGTGGTCGCGGCGATCAGGCCGATGCCCGGCGACAGCCCGTCGAGGCCGTCGATGAAGTTCGTGCTGTTGATCATGCCCAGGATCCAGACGACGGCGAAGATAACGCCGATCGGGAAGGCCAGCACGATGAGCCCCCCGAACGGGCTGCCGATCGACTCCGGCGTGGCGCCCAGGACGACCGCGACGGCGGCGATGGCGAGCTGGCCGACGAGCTGCCAGCGGGCCCGCAACTGCCAGTAGTCGTCGAGCGCACCCACGACGGTCGCTGCGGCCCCGCCGAACAGGAGGGCAGCGAGCTCGGACGGCCCGATGCTCACCGGCGCACGAAGCGTCCCTCCGCCGTTGAGGACAAGAAACAGTCCTGTCGCGATCAGGAACGACGCCGCGACGGCGAGACCGCCTCCGCGGGGCACCGGCTTCGTGTTGATCCGGCGGTCGTCCGGCAGGTCGACGACGTCGAGACGGTGGGCCAGACGCTGGACGAGCGGCGTGAGCAGGAAGGACAGCACGGTGGCAACGACCAGCGCGCCGAGCAGATAGGGCAGCGCCAGCTCGGCCCCGGGCGCAAGTCTCACGCGGCGCTCATCGGCGACTCAGCCGAGACTCATCCGCGGGAAAGCCCGGGCACCGGGAACCGGGCCACCATGTCTCGCACCTCCGCCGCCAGACGAGCCTGCTCGGCCGGCTCGTCGCGCGAGGCGATCGCGGTGACGATGATGCGCGCGATCGTGCGCATCTCCTCGATGCCGAAGCCGCGGGTCGTGGTGGCCGGCGTCCCGACGCGGATGCCGGAGGCGACGTTCGGTGGATTCTGGTCGAAGGGGATGGCGTTCTTGTTGACGGTCACGCCGATCTCGTCGAGGAGCCGCTCCGCCTCGCGACCGGTCACACCCAACGGCGTGACGTCGACGAGGACGAGGTGATTGTCCGTGCCACCGCTGACGACCCGAGCGCCCTTGGACGCAAGCCCTTCGGCCAGGGTCCTGGCGTTCTCGATCGTCCGCTGCATGTCATCGCGAAACTCTTCACGCATCGCGAGTTGAAGGGCGACCGCCTTGCCGGCGATCACGTGCATGAGCGGCCCTCCCTGGACCCCGGGGAAGACGGTCTTGTCCACCTGCTGGCCAAGGCTCGCCCGCACGGTCGGAAAGTCCGCCGGGTCCACTTCCGGCGGCAGCTCCAGCCGGCTGAAGATCAGGCCGCCGCGTGGACCGCGGAGAGTCTTGTGGGTGGTCGTCGTGACCAGGTCGGCGACCGGGAACGGGCTCGGATGGAGGCCCGCGGCGACGAGCCCGGCGATATGGGCCATGTCCACGAAGAGGAGCGCCCCCACGCCGTGGGCGATCGTCGCCATCCGCTCGAAGTCGATGACTCGCGGATAGGCCGATGCCCCCGCGACGATGACCTTGGGCCGGACATCGCGGGCCTGCGCCTCCAGGGCGTCATAGTCGATCCGCTCGTCATCCTGGCGGACGCCGTACGCGTGCACCTCGTAGAGGCGGCCGGAGAAGTTGAGCTTCATGCCGTGCGTCAGGTGGCCGCCCTGGTCGAGCTTCATGCCCAGGATCCGATCGCCCGGCTCCAGGACGCTGAAATAGGCGGCCATATTGGCCTGGGCACCGGAGTGCGGCTGGACATTGACGTGCTCTGCCCCCGGGAAGAGCGCGATGGCCCGCTCCTGGGCCAGTCGCTCTGCGACGTCGACGAACTCGCAGCCACCGTAGTAGCGCTTGCCGGGCAGTCCCTCGGCGTACTTGTTGGTCAGCCACGAGCCCTGGGCCTCCATGACCGCGCCGAAGGTGTAGTTCTCCGACGCGATGAGCTCGATCTTGTCGTGCTGACGATGGCGCTCGCCCTCCATCGCGGCCCACAGGCTGGGGTCGACATCGGCGATGCGAGCCCAGCCGAGGCTGGACGGCTTGGTCATGGTCAACGTCGAGCTCCTTCCTGCCCGAGTCCGCCCTCCGACGGCCCGGGCCTCGGATGGCCCTCCGGGCGGGCTCACCGGCTGCGGGCCCACCGACCGCAGGCAAGCGCCTGCGCCGCCGATCGCGGGCACGTCTCTCCGGTCCGCGGCTATCCTCCCACATCGGCAGCCGGGAACCGCGGTGCGCCCGACGACCGGTCGGTCCGTTCAGCCCGAGCCCGCCGTCCTCATTCAGCCCGAGGTCGCCGGCTCTTCGATCCCGTGCCGGATGCCCGCGTCGTCGAGCGCCGTCGCCAGCATTCGCACCGGTACGGCACCCACGCGGACCACCGACGGCAGGCCCCTCGAGCAGTCCACGATCGTGGATGGCCGTCCGCCGCTGGTCCGCCCGCCATCGAGGATCAGCTCGCATGCGTCGCCGATGGCCGACTCGGCGGCGTCGGCGTCGAGGGCGTCGGGCTCGCCCGAGAGATTGGCCGACGTCGTCGGCAGTGGCCCGAGCATCCGGGACAGGGCCCGCGGCGTGGGATGGTCCGGAACGCGAACGCCGAGCGTGGCGGTGCCCGCCGTGAGGGCGGGCGGGAGCTGGGCCGTCGACCGGAGTGGCAGGATCAGCGTCAAGCCCCCCGGCCATCCGATGCCGCCGAGGACCTGGGCGGCCGGCGGGACCGTGACGAGGCCGGCGAGCTGGTCCAACCCGTCGACCAGGACGATGATCGCCTTGTCGATCGCCCGCCGCTTGGCCGCGTAGAGCTTCTCGATCCCGCCGGGCGTGTGGAGCGCGACGGCCAGGCCGTAGACCGTGTCCGTCGGGATTGCGACGAGGCCTCCCGCCCGGAGGACGTCGAGGGCCGCTGCCTGGCCCAGGGGATCGTCAGGGAGCCGGCGGGTCATGCCGCACCGGAGCGCAGTTGTCGCCGCAGCCGTTCGGCGTTTGCCGGCGCGGCGCGACCGGCCAGAACGAGCGCCTCGATCATCTGGGCGGCGCCCTCGTCCTCCAGCGGCGGCGCGACGTAGCGGGCGACCGACCGGACCTCGTTCGGCGCGGTGGGCATCGCCACCCCGTGGCCAACGGCGGCGATCATCTCCAGGTCGTTGCGTTCGTCGCCGATGGCCATCGTCTGCTCGAGCGGCACGCCGAGCCGGCGCGCCAGCCACCGTACGGCTCGGCCCTTCGAGACGCCGGCGGCCGCGAACTCGAGGAATCGGGGATGGCTGATCGTGACCATCGCCCGACCGGCGAACGCCACACGCGCCTCGACCAGGGCGGCCGCGACGAGAGGCTCCTCGCCGGGCGCCAGGATCTTCGTGACGGGATGGTCGATCGCGTTGTAGTCGGGCACCAGGACCGCCCGCGCCCCGGTGAACCGGGAATAGTCGTCGAGCATCGGGTCATCCGCCCGGATGATGAACCGCTCGAGATGATTGAGGTGCGGATCCAGGCCCCGCAGCCGTGACCAGGCGATCACCTCTCTGGCGACCGTCGCCGCGAGAGGCGTGTGGACGAGGATCCGGCCGAGCCTCCGGCCAGGTGGTGGCATCGTCCGGATGAGCGCTCCCTGGTAGCCGATGAGCGGCGCCGTCAGCCCGAGGGGCCCGGCGAAGACCATGGCGCTGGAGGGCATCCGGCCCGTGGCGATCGCCACATCCACGCCGCGGCCACGTGCGGACCGGACCGCGGCCTGGGTCCGCGGGCCGATCCCGAAGTCCGCGCCGATGAGCGTGCCATCCAGGTCGAGGACGACCAGGCGGATCGGGAACCGCGAGGCAACGGGCGCGTCGACCGGCCCGTTGCGCAGCCCATCCTTCAGTCGCTCAGCCACGCGGCGAATCCCGCTCCAGCCGGACGACACGCGGCTGCCCGGCGAGGTCATGCTCGAGCGAGCATCGCCAGCCCGGCCGGACATCGGCCGCGAGGGAGCAGACGGCTTCGCCCTGGTCCGAACCCACCTCGATCAACGCGACGCCGGCCGGCGCCAGCGCGTCGGGCAGGCGGTCGATGAGACGGCCGATGAAGGCGAGGCCGTCCGTGCCGCCGTCCAGCGCAAGGCGAGGTTCGAACGAGGCGGCGATGGGCAGCTGGTCCACCGCGCTCGACGGGATGTAGGGCAGGTTCGCGAGGATCACGTCGAACGGGAACGACACGACCGGCGGGAGGAGATCCACCTCCACGAAGCGGACCCGGTCGGCGACGCCGTGGCCGACCGCGTTCTCGCGCGCCAGGTCCAGCGCCTCGGTCGACGCGTCCGTGCCGATGATCTCCACCTCGCCCAGGCTCTGCTTGCGGCGCAGGGATGCGGCCAGGGAAACCGCGATCGTTCCGCTGCCCGTACCC
Source organism: Candidatus Limnocylindria bacterium (assembly GCA_035637675.1). GTDB lineage: Bacteria > Chloroflexota > Limnocylindria > Limnocylindrales > CSP1-4 > C-114. The sequence goes on from DASPWU010000005.1 coordinate 6,652, forward strand.
ACGTCCGCGACCCGGAGGGGCGGCGCACCCGCCGCGCGTGGAGCGGCGGCCAGGCGAGCCATCACCTCGCGCTCGGCCAGCTCCACGATCCGCTCGGTCTCCGGACGGGGAATGAGAGCGCGCGCGTCGACCGAGAAGGCGAGCCCGTAGAACTCCTTGAAACCCCGGATGTAGGCGACCGGCTCACCGGCCTCACGACGGGCCAGGTGCGCCCTGTAGGTGGCCTCCTGGGCATCGTCGACCGGCAACTCCGGGTGGGCAATGACGACCGTCCGGTCCGTGCCGATCGCGTTGGCGAGGAGCAGCTCCGCGTCCAGGCGGGGCGACTCCGAGCCGCTCGTCCGCAGCCGCTCCACGCCGGCCCGCAACAAGTCCTCAACGGTTGGCATGTGCGGGTCCTGACGCTTCCCCCACGGTCGCCAGGCGTTCGGCCTGGTCCGTGGTGATCAGGGTATCGATGAGGCGGTCGAGGTTGCCGTCCAGGACGCCGGGCAGGTTCGAGAGGTCGAGCCCGATCCGGTGGTCGGTCACCCGGTCCTGCGGGAAGTTGTACGTGCGGACCTTCTCGGATCGATCGCCGGCGCCGACCATGGTCTTGCGCGCCGCCGAGTCCGCCTCGCGCTGGCGGGCGAGCTCCAGGTCGTACAGCCGGGAGCGGAGCACCGACAGCGCCTTGGCCTTGTTCTTGTGCTGGCTCTTCTCGTCCTGGATCTCGACCACGAGACCGGTCGGCAGGTGGGTGATTCGGACCGCGGAATCGGTCGTATTGACCGACTGGCCGCCCGGCCCGGACGAGCGCTTGACCTCGATCCGGAGATCCCGCTCCTCGTCGATCGGGACGTCGATCTCCTCGGCCTCGGGCATGACCACAACGGTCGCGGTCGAGGTGTGGATCCGGCCCGACGATTCGGTGGCCGGGATGCGCTGGACGCGATGGACGCCGCCCTCGAACTTGAGCCGGCTGTAGGCGCCGGCGCCGCCGATCGAGACGATGGCCTCCTTGACCCCGCCGATGCCGGTCTCGTTGAGGGTCATCATCTCGGCCTTCCAGCGATGCCGGTCGGCGTATCGCAGGTACATCCGCAGCAGCTCCGCCGCAAAGAGCGCGGCCTCCTCGCCGCCGGCGCCGGCCCGGATCTCGATCATCACGTTCTTGTCGTCGTTCGGGTCGCGAGGCAGGAGCAGCAGCCGGATCTCTTCGACCAGGCGGATCTCGGCGGCCTCCAGCCGGTCCACCTCCTCGCGGGCCATCACCCGGAGCTCCTCGTCGCGTTCGACGTCGCGCATCTCGCGGGCGCCGGACAGCTCCGCTCGAACCGACTGGAGGGCGCGGAAGGCCGCAACGACGGGCTCCAGGCGGGCCAGCTCCTGGCCGAGGCGCCGGAGGGCTCCGGGATCGGTGGCGGTCTCGGGACGGGCCAGTTTGGCCTGGAGGCTGTCGTACTGGGTGGCGACGTCCTCGAGCTTCGCGTCGAGGTCGCTCATCGGCGGTCGGGCGACCCGGGCTCTGTGCGTGGCGACTCGGCCAGCGTCGGCTCGGCTGCCGGCGGCTCGGCGATCAGTGGCTCTGCGCCGAAGGGGATGTCGGCCAGGCCGGGAGCGTGAGCGACAGCCGCCAGCTCCCCGACTCGCCCGAGCTCGAGGGGTGCTCGGGCCAGTGCCGCGCTGCCCTCCGGAACGCTGGCTCCGTCGGCGACGAGGGCCTCCTCGAGCGACACGATCGCGACTTCGATCATGTCGTCGGTGGGCCGGCGCGTCGTGATCATCTGGACCCAGATTCCGGGCAGCAACAGGGCATGGACGATCGGGTTCCTGCGATGCCGCGCGCCCCAGCGCAGGATCTCGTAGCCGACCGCCGCGATGACGGGGATCAGCACGATCCGGCTGCCGACCATGACCAGCGGCTCCTGGCGACCGACCAGGCTGAAGGCGATGATCGAGAGCATGACGACGATCACGAGAAACTCGGTGCCGCAGCGCTGGTGGGCGGTCGGGTAGCTCCGGACCCTGTCGACGACGAGCGGATCGCCCGCCTCCAGGGCGTGGATGGACATGTGCTCCGCGCCGTGGTACTGGAACACACGCCGCACATCCGGCGCCATCGAGATGAGCACGAGGTAGCCCAGGAAGAGGCCGACCCTGATCAGGCCCTCGACGAGGTGCTGGACGAGGCCGTTCTGCACGCTGCCAGTCGCGACGCTGGCCAGGACGAGCGGCACGATGAAGAAGATGCCGATCCCGACGCTCAGGGTGATCCCCAGCATGAGTGCGATCGCGCCACGGCCCAGCTCCACGCCCTCGTCGCTGGCGGCCAGGCTTGCACTGCGGACCAGCCAGCGCGTGCCCACCACGAGCGTCTCGTAGAGCACGACGAGACCCCGGATGAATGGCCACTTCGAAGAGCGGCGACCGTGGAAACCATTGTCCAGGCGTTCCGTCGCCGTCACGATCCGTCCATCGGGGTGACGGAGGGCCACCGCGATCGCGTCACGACCGCGCATCAGCACGCCCTCGATCAGGGCCTGACCGCCATACGTGTAGCTGGGCATGGCGGGAAGTCTACCCGCCGACGGGGCCATGCCCCGGCGTGCGGGATTCAGGCGCGGGCGGAACGCTCGAGCCGCTTCTGGAACCGCTCGACCTGGCCGGCCGTGTCGATGATCGTCTGCTTGCCGGTGTAGAACGGGTGGCAGTTGCTGCACACGTCGACCCGGAGCTCGGGCCGCGTGGAGCCGATCGTGAACGTCGTGCCGCACGAGGCGCAGTGCACCTCGGCCTGGTAGTACTTGGGGTGGATGCCGTCTTTCACGAGTGTTCTCCTCCGTCGCCGTCCGTACGGTTCGATCCGCCGGTGGTCGATCGGTGCGATGCTCCGGGCCGAGCCCGGTGCGGGGTATTGCGTCAGGTGCCTGCCTCGGCCGGGATCGTGATCTCGGATTCGGCTGCGGCCGGGAGGACCCGGACACGCTTTTTTGATTTTGCGGCGTGGTCGAACTTGACGTGGCCGGTGACGGTCGCGAAGACCGTGTAGTCGTGGCCGAGACCGGTGCCACTGCCCGCCAGGAACGTCATCCCCCGTTGACGGACGATGATCGAGCCCGCGCTGACGAGTTGCCCGTCGCCGGCCTTCACGCCCAGGCGCTGGCCAACGCTGTCGCGGCCGTTCCTCGAGCTGGAGCCTGCCTTCTTGTGGGCCATGAGTCAGTCGTCCTTCCCGGTGCGCGAGCTGCGCTTGGGCGCCGAGCTCGACGTCGCGTCCTTCCTATCGGCAGTCGCATCGCCCGCGGGCCTGGCGCCGGACGGCCGGACCCTGGTCTCCGTGGCCTCGGTCTTCGTGGCCCTCGTTTCCGTTGCTCCGGTCTTCGCGGCCTTGGTCTTGGCGGCCTTGGCGCCCGTCTTCGGCGTCGCGGCTGGGGGCTTCGCCGCGGCCCCGCGCACCGGACCGGCCGCCTTGCCGGCCCGGCCGGACCTGCCCGCGGCCCTGTCGCCTGCCATGCCCTCGCCCTTGCCGCCGGGGGTCCCCTTGGGTTCGGCCGCCTTGGCCAGCCTGGCCGCCAGAGCGGCATCCTCGGCAGCCTGGCGCGCGGCGGCCTCCTCCAGGCGCTCGCGCTCGGTCTTGGCGGCCGCCTGGGCCTTCCGAACGGCCTCGGCTGCGCTCTTGCCATCGAAGACGATGTCCGCAACCCGAAGGATCGTCAGCTCCTGCCGATGGCCCTTCTTCACCCGCCGACGGGCCTTCGGCCGGTACTTGAAGGCGATGAGCTTTTCGCCGCGATCGCGGCGCAGCACCTCGGCGCTGACCGTCGCGCCATCGACGATCGGCTGGCCGATTGAGGCGGTGTCGCCGTCGGCCACGAGCAGCACGCGCTCGAGCGTGATCGTCTGACCGGGCTCGGCGTCGAGCAGCTCGACCTGGAGCTCCGTGCCTACCTCGACGCGATATTGCTTGCTGCCGGTCTCTATGACTGCGTACATTGATCCTCGGGGTCCGACCGGCAAGCCGGGACGGATCTCTGCTGGGCATGGCGAGGCGCCGGTCGAGCCGGACGCGGAACGCGGAGTGTAGGGCGAGTGCCACCGAGCGTCAAACGCCGTCCCGCAGATGTCGGATGACAACGCCTTCCGGAAGGGGAGGTCGACGCCGGCCGGATCGCGCGGCCAAGAGGGCAGACGACTGCAACGCCAACGGAGATGGCGGGCAACCGCCTGCAACCGGGACGGGGTTACGCTAGGGGGTGATCACGCCTCGGTGGCACCCGCCGGCACCCGCCGGCCGACGACCTCCAGGAGCAGAAGGGAGAGCGATCCGATCATGTGCCTCAATTGCGGCTGCATGCAGGCCCACGACGACATGGGCCAGCCTCACGTGAACCTCGTCTTCGAGGACCTGAAGCGCGCCGCCGACGCGAACGGGAAGACCGTCGAGGAGACGCTCGAGATGATCACGCGGACCGCTTCCCGCGACCGGGCTGAGCATCCGGCCGAGTACGGCCTGGAGCCGGTGTCCAGCCTGCGCTAGCTTCGGCCAATCGCCGCCGATGTGATACCCCCGACGCAGCGGTCAGGGCTGCGGCGGATCGTCGGCGAGATGAATGCGCTCGCGGACCAGCTCACTGACATGGAGCGAGCGCCCCAACCGCTCGGCCAGTACCCGGATGACCTCCTCGGGCCGTCCGACGGCGCCGGTCCCGCCGAGACGTAGCCGCATGTCCAATCGAATGGAGCCGTCGTCTTCTGCCGCCGTTCCGCGTAGCCCGAGCACGAGCGGGCGAATGTCCACGGTCACCGTCCCGTCACCCCTGTCTCTGTGCGCCTCGATTCGTGGAGCAGCCAGGAGGTCGGCAACGGCGTCGTCAATCGTCTCGGTGCCGCCAGGCGGCGCGGGCCCGGCCGTCCCGATGGCCCGGTAATCGCCTGCCACCACCAGGCTCGGCAGCGTTGGACCGCCCGACCACACGTCGTACAGATCGACCAGACGGTAGCCCGCCGGGGTGACAAGCCCCACCGACTCGCGGACGTCATGAGCCAGGCGGCATTCGGTCAGGCCCAGATCGATCAGCTCGCGTTCGCCGAGCATGCCGACGGGGATAGGTGCCGCGAACAGGATCCTCGGTCGGGGCCGAGCGGCCTGTGTCTCGGCCACTGGTAGCCCGGAGGCGCGCAGGGCGGCCTCCCAGCCGGCAACGACGTCGCGGTGCGCCATGTCTCGCGCTTCCGGCCCCCGACGGACCGTCAACCGCCAGCGTTGCCGCATCTCGTTCATACGGTGCCGGAATCCACGCTCACGTCTGGTAGTCTGCCCGACCATGGAGGAGGCCGCCCAGCTCAGCCCGGAGCCGATGCCCGCGACAGGCGCACAGGGTGGCCCGGCCCCGTTCGTGGACCGTCGCGCCGCCCCGGCTGGCCGGCGGCTGCGTTCCCCGACTCCCCGCGTGGCGCTCTTGCTCTTCGCCGCGATCGCCATCGCGTTCGTGCTGTATCTGGGCCGCGATGCCCTCAGCCCGTTCATCGTCGGCCTGCTGCTGGTGTACCTGCTGGACCCGGCGGTAGAGCGGTTGGGCCGCCTCGGCCTGCCGCGGGGCGTCGCGATCCTGGCGGTCTATGCGGTGGCCGTTGCACTGGTGGCCGCGGCACTGAACCTGGCGATCCCGCCGCTGGTCGAACAGGTCGGCCAGTTCATCGGCGACACGCCCAAGCTGGCCGGGCTCGTGCAGAGCCAGCTCGACAGCCTGCGCCAGGCGTACGTCGCCCTCGAGATCCCGCCCGAGGTCCGCGCGGCCATCGATCGCTCGCTCGCCCAGGTGGGCCGCGACGCCGGCACGATCAACCCCGGCCTGGTGGTGCCGGTCTTCACGTCCGTGGCGGGCTTCGTCGCGACCTTCCTTGGCTACGTCATCATCCCGGTCTGGGTCTTCTACCTGCTCAAGGACCGGCCCAGCCTCACGGTGAGCTTCGATCGATCCCTGCCTGATGAATGGCGGGAGGACACCTGGGCGGTCATCCGGATCGCCGAGCGAGTCTTCGGGCAGTGGGTTCGGGGCGAGATCATCCTGGGCTCCGCCGTTGCCCTGGCGACCTTCCTGGGTCTCGAGCTGCTCTCTGTCACTCTCGATCCGGTATTTGGACGGTTCGCCTTCTTCCTGGCGATCCTGGCCGGGCTGCTCGAGCTCCTGCCGATCATCGGGCCGATCATCGCCGCGGTTCCGGTCATCCTGGTGGGCGCCACCGCGGGCGTGGAGGCGACCGTCGCCGCGTTCATCCTCACCCTGCTGATCCAGCAACTCGAGAACTACTTCCTCGTTCCGAAGATCCAGGGCGACGCGACCAAGCTCCATCCCGCCGTGGTGATGTTCGCCCTGATCATCGGAGCGGCGATCGCCGGCCTTCTGGGGGCCATCCTGGCCCTGCCCGTCACCGCCGCCGGGCGCGACATCTACGCCTATCTGTTCCGCCGCCTCAGCCAGCCGACCCCGGCCGCCCCCGCCGTGGCGGAACGCGCCGCGGTGGGAGAGGACGAGGGCGAGGAGAAGGTGGCCGGAGGGTCCGTACCGGAAGTCGTACCCGATGCCGGAGGAGGCACATGACGCAGCGGCAATCAGACCCGTCCTTCGACCCCTACAAGACGCTGCAGGTCGATCCGGAGGCCGACCTTGAGGTCATTCAGGCAGCGTTCCGCCGTCTTGCCCAGAAATGGCATCCGGACGTCGCGAGTGGACCGGAGGCCGCCGCCCGGATGACCGCCATCAATCGCGCCTGGGAGCTCCTTCGGGATCCCGACCGGCGGGCGGGTTACGACCGGGACCGAGACGAGCGGGCTCAGTCGTCGAACGCACAGGCCGCCCCTCCCGTGGCCTCTGCATCCCCGGGCGCGCTCCGCCCCGATCCGGGGCTGCACCGTCCGCCCACCAAGGCGACCCCGGCGCCGCCCGCGCCCGGACAGCCGTCGGGCAGCGTCCTGAACTTCGGCCGGTATGACGGCTGGTCGCTGGGCGAGATCGCCCGAGCCGACATCGAGTACATCGAGTGGCTCGATCGGACTCCGATCGGACGGCCATACCGCGACGAGATCGACGCGATTCTTCGGCGGACCGGACGGCGCAAGAGTGCCGATATCGAGGCCAAGGAGCGGCGCGGCCTGTATCGCCCCAGATGACCGGTCAGGCGACGCTCGATCTTGTCGGGTTATTCGTCGCGATCGTCGGTCTGGGCGCGGTGGTGGCGCTCGTGGCCCGACGGCTGGGTCTGCCTGACAGTGTCGTCCTGGTCGTGCTCGGCCTGGCGATCGGCGCGGTTGCTCCGGCGGAGCAATTCACGATCACACCTGAGCTCGTCCTCGCCGTCCTCGTGCCCGGGCTCGTCTTCGAGGCCGCCTATCGACTCGACATTTCCGAGCTTCGCCGGACGTTCCTGGGCGCGGTGCTCCTGGCCGTTCCCGGGGTCCTCATCTCGGCCGGGACCGTGGCCCTCATCCTGAGCACCTTCGCGGCCGTGCCGATCGGCCCGGCCTTCGTGGTCGGTTCGATCGTCTCGGCGACCGACCCGGTTGCCGTCATCGCGACCTTCCGCCACCTGGACGCGCCGCGCCGGCTGGCCACCCTGGTCGAGGCCGAGAGCCTGTTCAATGACGGCACGGCCGTCGTCGTCTTCACGATCGCCATCGGGGCGATCTCCCATGGCGTGACACCGGCTGATGCGGCCACCACGTTCGTGGCGACCGTGGCCGTCAGCGGCGTCATCGGGTTCGGCCTGGGCGTACTCGCCGCCAGGATCATGAACATGACCGAGGAACAGGCGATCGAGCTGACGATCTCGCTCGTCCTGGCCTACGGCACATACCTGCTGGCCGACCAGGTCCACGCATCCGGGATTATCGCGACCGTCGTGGCGGGGATCGTGCTGGGCACGTACGGGCGGCGGATCGGGATGCCGCTCCGCACGTTCGATGCTCTCGACGCGACCTGGGAGTTCATCGCCTTCCTCCTGACCGCGCTCGTGTTTCTGCTCATCGGCACCGCCATCACGCTCGGCCAGCTCCGTGAGGCGGCAGCGGCCATCGCCTGGGGCGTCGCGGCGATCCTCATCGGACGGGCGATCGTGGTCTACGGCCTGCTCGGCCTGGCTGCGCGGGCGCTTCATGTCGTCCGGAGGGGACCCGGGCTCCGGACATCGTGGCTCCATGTCCTCTTCTGGGCGGGGTTACGAGGCGCGATCGCCGTGGCGCTGGCTCTCTCGCTGCCGGCGGACCTGCCGGATCGAGCCCGGCTGCAGGGGATCGCCTTCGGCATCACCCTGTTCACGCTGCTCGTCCAGGGCTCGACGACTGCCCTGCTGCTCCGGCGCCTGGGCATCCCCGGCGACGGCGACGGTCGCGCCTCCGCGACCATGGGGACCGGCGAGCGCACCCGACCCGCGCCCGAAGGCTAGCGGGTCACGGCCGCCGCGTCATCGGCAGGACTGGCAGGAATTCGGCAGGGCTTCGGCCCGACGTGGCGTGGCTCCCCGTCGGGTCCGTCACCACTCGGCGCGCGCCTGTCGGATGTTCATGCTCTGCAGGATGCCGAGCCCGAATGCCAGGCTGATGAGCGATGCGCCACCGTGCGTGATAAACGGCAGCGGGATGCCGGTGATCGGCATGACGCCGATGACCATGCCCACGTTGATCACGAACTGGAAGAAGATCATCGAGGCGAGCCCGGCGGCCATCGCCAGGCCGAACGGGTCGCGGGCGCGCCATCCCGCAACCAGGATTCGCCAGATGAGCGCTCCGAACAGCACGAATACGACGATCGCCCCGATGAAGCCCAGCTCCTCGCCCAGCTTGGCGAACACGAAGTCCGTCGTCTGGACGGGGAGGAAGTTGCCGCGGTCCTGCGTGCCGTTGGTCAGGCCCTTGCCGGCCCAGCCGCCCGAGCCCACCGAGATCTGGGACTGCATGAGCTGGTAGCCGGATCCCTGGGGATCGGCCTGCGGATAGAGGAAGCTGATCAGGCGCTGCTTCTGGTAGTCCTTGAGGACGTACGTCCAGGCGATCGGAACGACGGCGATCGCAACGGCGGTCAGAACGGCCAGCCAGCGCAGGCTGGCGCCGGTCAGGAAGAGCATGCCGCCCAGGATCGCGACGAACACGAGAGACGTACCGAGGTCTGGCTGGAGCAGGACGAGCACCGTCGGCGGCGCGACCAGGAGGCAGGCGCCCACGATCGCGAATGGACCGTCCAGCCGCTGCTGGCGTCCCGCCAGATAGTTGGCCAGCACGATGATCATGAGGATCTTGGCGATCTCGCTGAACTGGACCTGGAACGGCCCGATGGCCACCCAACGGGCAACGCCGCCGACGCCGTCGCCGATGACGAGGCTGATCGCGAGCAGGGCCAGGTTGACGAAATACAGCGGCCACGCGAATGTCCGGAACCAGCTGTAGTCGAACGCCGTCGCCGCGGCGAACACGACGATTGCCAGGCCGGCCCACATGAGGCCGCGGACGAAGGTCGAGCCGGGGCCCATCACGGCGGCCCCGGACTCCACGCTGTTGCTGTAGGCCATCGCCAGCCCCAAGGCGCCAAGCAGCAGGGCATAGATCGTCAGCTGCAGGTCGTAGGTCCGCCAAAACGCGGCAAGCGATCGAGCAGTCCACTCGTGAGCGCGGGCCGGCTCGATGCGAAGGACGCCCATCAGTTCCCACCGTAGAAGTTGCCCCGCGCGAGCAGGTAGGGCAGGCGCTTGTCGACCTTGAGCTTGAAGTGCAGCTGGAGGTAGTACTTGACCATCTCCGTTGCGGCGTTGCCGACCGTGTTCGAGTCGTACGCAAAGGCGACCACGGCCAGCTTGGAGTCATGCTTCGAGACGTCGCCGTGGGCCGGTACGAAGGCCACGAACCAGTTGTGGAACGGCAGCCGGCCCTGGCTGTCCCGGGCGCCGAATTCTGCGGTACCCGTCTTGCCCGCGACCTCGATCGGCAGTTCGACCAGGTTGAACGTGTGACGGCTGGTGACCACCTCGCGGGCGGCGAGCCGCATGATCGTCATGTCGCTGGCCGGCGCCTTCACCTTGCGGATCACCTTGGGCTTGAACGGCCGGACCACCGAGCCGTCCGGACCCACGATCTCCCGCACGACCCGGGGGCTGTACAGCGTCCCGCCATTGGCGACCGCGGCATAGGCGTTGAGCAACTGCAGCGGTGTCGCCACGTCGTACCCCTGGCCGATCCCGGCCTGGAGCACCTCGCCCGGCAGAATCGGCTGGCCAAATGTGTCCTGTTTCCATTTCTCGCTGGGAACGATGCCCGGAACCTCCGCCGGCAGGTCGATACCGGTCTTCCTGCCGAAGCCGAGCTGCTGAGCCCAGTAGGCGAGGCGGCTGATGCCGAGCCGCTGGGCCACCTGATAGAAGAAGGTGTCGCTCGAGTGGGCGAAGCCGCTCTTGATGTCGAGGGCGCCAAACCCGGCGCGGTTCCAGTCCCAGAATTTCGTCACGCCAAGCTGGATGTAGGGATGCGTCTGGATTCGCTCGGTCGGCGAGATCCGCCGATCGGCCAGCGCCCCGAGGCCGGTGACCAGCTTGTAGGTCGAGCCCGGCGGATACTGATCGCTGATCGCGTGATTGACCAGGGGCTTGTTCGGGTTGGCCAGCAGCTTCTTGTACGCCTTCGAGCTGATGCCGCCCGCGAAGGCGTTGTTGTCGTAGGTCGGCAGGCTGACCATCGCCAGGATCTCCCCCGTCTGGGGGTTCTCCACGATCATGACCGCCTGCTTGAGTCCGGCCTTGCGCATGCCCCACTGGACGGCCTTCAACAGGAGCTGCTGCTCGCGCGTGTCGATCGTGAGCTTGAGTGAGTTGCCGGGTTCCGCCTGCCTGTTCGTCTCCAGGACCTGGAGGCGGCGCCCGACGGCATCCCGTTCGACGGTCTCGAGGCCGTACGTCCCGCGGAGCTGGGCCTCGTACACCGACTCCACACCCGTCTTGCCGATCAGATCGTCCGGCTGGTAGCCGTCGTCTCGCATGTCGGCGAGCTCGGCGGCGTCGATCGGGCCGGTGTAGCCAAGGATCTGGGACATGAGCGGGCCGTTCACGTAGCGACGCTGCGTCTCGACGGATACCTCGACGCCTGGCAGGTCGGCGCTCCCCTCCGCGATCACGTTGGCCGTCTCGCGTGGCACCCCCTGGGCGATCCGCACCAGGTCGAAACGCGAACCTGGGCTGCCGTCGATCGCCGCGTTGATGTCGGCCGTCTCCATCCGCAGGAGGCCGGCCAGCTGGGCGACCACCGCGTCGCGTTTGGTTTCGGGCAGGTTGGCCGGCCGGATCTTGACCGCGAAACTGGGCTCGTTGACGACGAGCGGCCGGCCGGCTCGGTCGTAGACCAGGCCGCGGGTCGAGGGGATTGCCTGAAGGACCGTCCGATTCTGGGCCGCCTGCTGGACGAACTCGTCGACGTGGGTGACCTGGAGATAGAACAGGCGTGCGGTGAGGCCGGAGACCCCGATGACCACGGCGATCCCGAACGCCACGAACCGGAGGATCCGACGATCGGCGACCAGCATGTCGCCGGAGGTGGCGCTCACCAACCCACCCTGTCGCGATCGGCGCGGGCGTGGAGCGACACGACGATCGGGGCGATGGCGACTGCGAGGACCGTGTTGTACACGGCTCCGGGCAGCCACGCTGCCACGGCGTCGTCGAGCGGGATCGCTCCTCGCAGGGCTCGATTGACGATGGTGAAGATCACGACATTCACGAGGCTGAAGACAAAGACAGCGGCTATCGGTCGCGCGTAACGGCCACGAACGACGACCGTGGCGTAGACGGCGGCGGCGCCGACGCTGAGCAGCAGCGCGAAGGCAGTCGACCCCAACGGTCGCGGTGCAAGCAGGTCGATGAGCAACCCCCCAAGGAACGCCCAGACGAGACCGCCCTCGAGCCCGACGACGACCGTCCAGATCACCGCCAGGACGAGCACGAGATCGGGCTGCGCTCCCCCGATCTGGAGATATGGTGCGATGGTCGTGTCAAAGAGCGCGGCCACCACCGCGCCGACCGCGGCGAGTGTCAGGCTCATGGCGTCGATCCTCGGCAGAAGGCCAGGGTCGCGCGTCCGTGGTCCGTACGACCGCGACGACGGTTTGGTGGCTACGTTCGAGCGGCAGTATAGGCCGGCAGCGCCCGAACGAGCAACGGACGTTGTGTTCGGGGCAGTGGCTCGAAGGGAGTCTGCCTGTGCCGCCGCGGTCGAACGCCCGACTGGGTGGACATTAGGGCGACGAGCTGGGCAGGAGGCTCTCATGCGACCCGCCCGTGGCGTGACGTTTCACGTGAAACACTGCCGGATACGTGGGCGTGCAGCGGCCCGTGGCATGCTTCCGCGAGTTGTGGCGTGAGCCGCCTCCCGGTGTTGCGGGCGGAGGAAAACCGGTCCCAGATGGTAGAATTTGAGCGTGACGAGCACCCGGCCGGGGCCCTGAGTGGGCCAAACGATCGCCTGCGCCAATCAGAAGGGAGGCGTCGGGAAGACCACGACCGTGGTCAATCTGGCGACCTATCTCGCCCTCGCCGGCGACCGAGTCCTCGTCATCGACCTCGATCCCCAAGGGAACGCAACGAGCGGCTTCGGTGTGGATCGCGGCGCGCTCGAGACCTCGATCTACGACGCGGTCGTCGGCGGATCCAGCCTGGCGGACCTCACGATCGACACCGCGGTCGCCGGGCTCTCGTTGATCCCGTCCACGATCGCTCTTGCCGGTGCCGAGGTGGAATTGGCGCCGCTGAGCCAGCGGGAGCGTCGCCTGGCCCGCCTGCTCGCGCCCGTCTCAGCCACCTTCGACTACGTGCTCCTGGACTGCCCGCCATCGCTCGGGCTCCTCACGGTGAACGCCCTGACTGCCGCAGACGCCGTGCTCATCCCCCTGCAGTGTGAGTACTACGCCCTGGAGGGCCTGACGCAGCTGATCGCGACCGTGAACCTCGTGCGTGACCATCTCAACCCTGACCTCGCCGTGCTCGGGGTCCTCCTGACGATGTACGACTCCCGAACGAACCTGTCCGCCGAGGTAAGCGCAGAGGCGCGACGACACCTCGGAGACGCCGTGTTCAAGACCGTCATCCCGCGCAACGTCCGCCTCTCGGAAGCGCCCAGCTACGGTCAGCCGATCGCGCTGTACCGGGCCGATTCCCGGGGCGCCGAGGCATACCGGTCGCTTGCAGACGAGCTCCGAGTGCGCGACGGGCGCGTCACCGCCGAGACGGGGCCATCGGCGACGCTGCCGCCGGGCCGCGAACCCGCGCGGAAGGGATCGCGCGAGCCGATCGAGCAGGCGATCTCCGGGATCATTCCGTCCGTGACCGTCGACGCATGACGGGCCGACCGGACCGGCACCACACCGGACTTGGCCGTGGCATCGCGGCACTGATCCCGCAACGCCCGGCGAACATCGCGGCCCCGACCGAGATCCCGCTTGCCCGAATTCGCCCGAACCCGTACCAGCCACGGCGCAGCACGGCCGACAAGGCCATCGAGGATCTCGCTGCAAGCATCAGGGAACACGGCGTGCTGCAGCCCATCCTCGTGACCGAGGTGCTCGACGGCTACCAGCTCGTCGCCGGCGAGCGACGCTACCGCGCGGCGGAGTTGGCCGGGCTGGAACGGATCCCGGCTGTCGTACGGAATCTCGCCGATCGCAGCCAGCTCGAGCTCGCACTGGTCGAGAACATCCAGCGCGCGGATCTCAACCCGATGGAAGAGGCCCATGCCTACCGCCAGCTTGCGGACGAGTTCGGCCTGTCGCAGGACGAAATCGCCAAGCGGGTCGGGCGGGCGCGCGCCACCGTCGCCAACACGCTGCGCTTGCTGGACACGGACCCGGCGGTGCAGGTCGCGGTGACCGACGGCCACATCACGGAGGGTCACGCCCGTGCGATCGGTGGCCTCGACCCGGCTGCCCAGGTCCATCTCCTCGGTGCGATCGTCTCCCGCGAGCTCTCGGTCCGTCAGGCCGAAGAGCTCGCCCGACGGCTGCGCGAGCCGCGACCGGCAGCCAAGCCCACCCGTACGGCCTCCGGAGATCCGGACCTGGAGCGCGTCGAGGAAGATCTCCGAAGGTCGCTTGGCACCAAGGTCAGCCTCGCGCGCACCCGTCGCGGCGGCCGCATCGTGATCGAGTACTACAGCGACGAGGAGCTGGACCGGCTCTATGAGCGGCTGACCGGAGGGACGTCTTGACCGGCGAGGCGAGCCAGCCGATGGGCGGCCGTCCCGCCAAGGGCGGCCGATCGAAGGCCACCGCAGGCGATTACACCGCCGCGAGCATCCAGGTACTCGAGGGTCTGGAGGCAGTACGCCGGCGGCCCGGCATGTATATCGGCTCGACCGACGATCGCGGCCTCCATCATCTCGTGTGGGAGGTCGTCGACAACTCGATCGATGAGGCGATGGCCGGTCACGCGACCCGCATCGAGGTCACGATCCAGGCCGATGGCACGGTCGTGGTCACAGACGACGGTCGTGGGGTCCCGGTCGGCCGCCACTCGACGGGCAAGGATGCGCTCGAGGTTGTGCACACCGTGCTCCACGCCGGCGGCAAGTTCGGCGGGGGCGGCTACAAGGTCTCCGGTGGGCTGCATGGCGTTGGCGTCAGCGTCGTCAACGCCCTCTCCGAATGGCTGCGCGTCGAATCGGCGCGCGATGGCGCCGTGTGGGCGCAGGAGTACGTCCGGGGCAAGCCGACGATGCCGGTCACCAGGATCGGGCCCTCGAACGGCCGGCGCGGGACGACGACCCGATTCCGCGCGGACGCGCAGATGTTCGAGACCACCGAGTTCAGCTTCGACCTGATCGCCCAGCGCCTCCGCGAGTCGGCGTACCTCACCAAACGGACGTGGATCCGCCTGGTTGACGAGCGCGCCGATCGAGAGCGGTCGTTCTATTTCGAGGGCGGGCTCGTGTCGTTCGTACGGCACATCAACCGCAACAAGGAGGTCCTCCACCAGCGGCCGATCTACGTTGAGCGGCGCGAGGGCGGCACGACCGTCGAGGTGGCCCTCCAGTACAACGACTCGTACACCGAGAACGTCCTGGCCTTCGCCAACAACATCAACACGGTGGACGGCGGGACGCACGTGACCGGCTTCCGTGCCGCCCTCACGAGCTCACTCAACGACTGGGCACGGCGGGCCGGCGTGCTCCGTGACTCGGACGGCAATCTCTCGGGCGAAGACGTGCGTGAAGGCCTGACCGCCGTCATCAGCGTCAAGCTGGTCGATCCCCAGTTCGAGGGCCAGACCAAGGCAAAGCTCGGCAACGCCGAAGTCAAGGGCCAGGTCCAGACTTCCGTTGCCGATGCGGTCGGCCAGTACCTCGATGAGAACCCGGCCGATGGGCGGCGCATCATCGAGAAATGCCTGACCGCTGCCCGAGCGCGCGAGGCCGCCCGGAAGGCGCGCGACCTCGTCATCCGCAAGGGCGCGCTCGAAGGTATGTCGCTGCCGGGCAAGCTGGCCGACTGCCAGGAGCGCGACCCCGCCCGCAGCGAGCTCTACCTCGTCGAGGGTGACTCGGCCGGCGGCTCGGCCAAGCAAGGCCGGGACCGGCGATTCCAGGCGATCCTCCCGCTCAGGGGAAAGCTGCTCAACGTCGAGAAGGCCCGCCTCGACAAGATCCTGTCGTCAGAGAACGTCCGGCCGCTCATCATCGCGCTTGGCGCGGGCATTGGCGACAGCTTTGACATCGGCAAGCTGCGCTACCACAGGGTCATCATCATGACCGACGCGGACG
Source organism: Candidatus Limnocylindria bacterium (assembly GCA_035637675.1). GTDB lineage: Bacteria > Chloroflexota > Limnocylindria > Limnocylindrales > CSP1-4 > C-114. The sequence goes on from DASPWU010000005.1 coordinate 22,415, forward strand.
TCGACGGAGCGCACATCCGGACGCTGCTTCTGACGTTCTTCTACCGTCACATGCCCGAGATCATCGAAAACGGCTACCTCTACATCGCCCAGCCGCCCCTGTATCGGGTGAGCACCGGCAAGCAGACCCGGTATGCGCAGTCCGAGCGAGAGCGCGACGCCATCGTCAAGCAACTGGCCTCGAAGAACATCTCTGTCCAGCGCTTCAAGGGTCTGGGTGAGATGAACGCGGACCAGCTCTGGGACACCACGATGAACCCCGACACCCGCACGCTGCTGCGGGCCGAGGTGGAAGACGCGGCGGAGGCCGACGGCATCTTCACGATGCTCATGGGCGAGAAGGTCGGGCCCCGCAAGGACTTCATCAAGACCGAGGCTCGCAAGGTGCGCAACCTTGACATCTGAGGCTCCGGCGCCGAACCCGGGCGGTGGCCGAGCGTCGCGATCCGCCCGACCCCGTGGTCGCGTCCACGGGCCGTCCCCCGGGTCCGCGCGAGTCAACTCCGCGCCGGAGGCCGCCGCGATGACGGCTGCAACGACCAGGTCGGCCGGCAGCGTCAGCCCCACCACCCAGCGAGCGACCGCCCTCGTGGCCGAGCGGCGACCGCAGGCGGAGAAGCTCGGTCGCGAGCTCGGGGCCCTGACCGACGAACCCGATGCGTTCGCCGACGCCCTGCGTGATGGGCTCGTTCGCCTCGCCGACGACGAGTGCCGGGCCGGCCAGCAGCGTGTCGCGCCCGGCATCGGCACGGTCCACGGAGTTCGGTGGCCGCTGCTCGCGGCGATCCAACGCGGGTTGCGAAACGCCACCAGGGGCCGGAGCGTGGCGCCCTTCCTGGCCCTGGCCGACCGGCTGTTTCGCGAGCCGGAGCTCGAGCCACGGTGGGTCGCGTTCGGCCTGCTCGAGCGCCTCGTCGCCGACGACCCCGAGCGGACCTGGCAACTGCTCCGACGGGCCGCCCGCGAGGCGGGCGACTGGATCACCGTGGACACGTTGGCGCATCCCTACGGCCGGGGCATCCTCCTCGAGCCGTATCGCTGGGCCGAGCTCGAGCAGCTTGTGTACTCCCGCTCGCGCTGGGAGCGACGACTGGTCGGCTCGACCATCGCCACGATCCCGTTCATCGAGCGGCGGCGCGGGCGCGATCCGGCAGTTGTCACCCATTCGCTGCCGCTCATCGGCCAGCTCATGGGCGACGCCAGCCCGGACGTCCAGAAGGCACTTGCCTGGGCGCTTCGCAGCCTGACCCTCATAGACATTGAGACGACGTCTCACTTCTGTGAGGAGCAGGCGGGGCGGGCGAGGGCGGAGGCCGACGGGCACCGAGCGTGGGTCGTCCGGGACGTGCTGGTCAAGCTCCCCCCGGCCCGGGCCGCAGCGCTGCGGGCGACCCTCGCCGGCATCCGGCGCCGGCCGGGTGCGCCGTCCATGTCCGACGCGTCCCGGACGGCCGCACGGTTCCGAGGGCGGGCCGCAGTTCGACCCGACCCGGTTCCCAGAGCCGCCGTTCACCTGACAGATGACCGGTCCAAACCCACTGACCTGACCAGGAGACCGACAGCGTGACCGACGATCTGGGCAACATCCGGGCGGTCCGCATCGAGGACGAGATGCGGGTGAGCTACCTCGACTACGCGATGAGCGTGATCGTGGCCCGTGCCCTGCCCGACGTCCGTGACGGCCTCAAGCCGGTCCATCGCCGAATCCTCTACACGATGGGGGAGATGGGCCTGTCGGCCACCAGCTCCTACCGCAAGTGCGCCGCCATCGTCGGCGAGGTGATGGGCAAGTACCACCCGCACGGGGACGTCGCCCTCTACGACGCGCTCGTCAGGCTGGCCCAGGACTTCTCGATGCGCTACCCGCTCGTCGACGGCCAGGGCAACTTCGGCTCGGTCGATGGAGACGGCGCGGCGGCGATGCGCTACACGGAGGCCCGACTGACCGGCATCGCGGCGGAGATGCTCGCCGACATCGACAGGGAGACCGTCGACTTCACCGACAACTACGACGGCACCCAGAAGGAGCCGTCTGTCCTGCCGGCAAAGCTGCCCAACCTGCTCATCAATGGCAGCACCGGGATCGCCGTGGGGATGGCCACCAACATTCCGCCCCATCACCTCGGCGAGATCTGCGACGCAACGGTCGCCCTGATTGACGAACCCGAGCTCACGACCGACGACCTCTGCCGCTACGTGCTGGGCCCGGACTTCCCGACGGGCGGCACGATCTACCGGTTCGAATCACGTCGCAACCAGTTCACCGGCGAGTGGGAGACGGTCGACGCGATCCGCGACATGTACGCGCACGGTCGCGGGCGCGTGGTCATCAGGGCCCAGGTGGCCTTCGAGGAGACCCGCAACGATCGGATCGCGATCATCGTCAGCGAGCTGCCCTACCAGGTGAACAAGGCCACGCTCCTCGAGAAGATCGCGGACATGGTCAAGGACAAGCGGATCGAGGGCATCAGCGACCTGCGCGACGAGTCGGATCGCGACGGGATGCGGATCTACATCGAGCTCAAGCGCGATTTCAACCCGCACAAGGTGCTGAACAACCTGTTCAAGCACACACCGATGCAGCTCGCCTTCAACCTGAACATGCTGGCCCTGGTCGACGGCCAGCCGCAGACCCTGCCGTTGAAGGCGGTCATCCAGCATTACGTCGACTACCGCCGCGACGTGATCCGCCGGCGGACCGAGTTCGACCTCCGCAAGGCGCAGGCCCGGGCGCACATCCTCGAGGGCCTCAAGATCGCCCTCGACAACCTGGATGCGGTGATCACCACGATCCGCCAATCGGACGACGTCGAGCTGGCCCGGACGAACCTCATGGCGCGGTTCGAGCTGTCCGAGCTGCAGGCCCAGGCCATCCTGGACATGCGCCTCGCCCGGCTGGCTGCCTTGGAGCGCAAGAAGATCGAGGACGAGTATCTCCAGATCATCCAGCTCATCGCCGAGCTCGAGGACATCCTTGCCAACCCCGGTCGGGTCCTGGCCATCATCAAGGACGAGCTCACGGAGCTGAAGCGCAAGTACGCGGGCGACCGGCGGACCCGGGTCATGGACGACTCCAGCCGGGAGATGACCGACGAGGACCTCATCGCCGACGAGGATGTCGTCATCACGGTCTCCGGCCGCGGCTACATCAAGCGCCAGCCGGTCGCGACCTACCGCCGCCAGCATCGCGGAGGGAAGGGAATCATCGGCCACGTCACCCGCGAGGAGGATGCAGTCGAGCACCTGCTGGTCGCGAATACGCACGACTGGGCGCTGTTCTTCACCAATCGCGGGCGGGTCTTCAGCACGAAGGTCCACCAGATCCCGGACGCCAGCCGCCAGGCGAAGGGCATCCCGATCATCAACCTCCCGGGCATCCAGGTCGAGGCCGGCGAGGTGCCGATGGCGACGATCACCCTGCCGGACTTCAGAGAGGGCAGCTTCCTCGTCCTGGCGACCCGGCTGGGCGTGATCAAGAAGACGCCGCTCGAGCAGTTCGATCGCGTCCGCTCGTCGGGCATTCGCGCGATCGTGCTCAACGGCGCCGACGAGCTGGCCTGGGTCGACGTCTCGACCGGTCAGGACGACATCATCCTGGCCACCGCGCTTGGAAAGCTCGCCCGCTTCTCCGAGAGCGAGGTCCGGGCCATGGGCCGCGACGCGGCGGGCGTCATCGGAATCCGGCTGGCGCGCAAGGGCGACAATGTCGTCTCGATGTCGGTCGTCCAGCCCGGCGCCGACCTCCTCGTGCTGTCGGAGACCGGCTACGGCAAGCGGGTGCCGTTGACGGAGTTCCGGCGCAAGCACCGCGGCGGCCAGGGCGTCCAGCTCATCGCCCTGGAGGGCAGAAAGACCGGCGACGTGGCGGCCGTTCAGCAGGTCACCGAGGCGGATGAGGAGCTGATCCTCATCAGCGCCGGCGGCCAGGTGATCCGGACCGAGACGAACTCGATCAACCGCTACAGCTCGAGTGCGCGTGGAGTCATCGTCATGCGCCTGGAGGAAGGCGATCGGGTGGTCGGCATCGCCGCCTTCCGAGCCGGGCTGGCAGAGCGTGGAGCCATCGGCGACAATGGCGACCCCGACGGGGCGGGCGCACCCGGCGGTGAGGGGGGCGATTCACCGCCGCGATGACGATTCACCGCCGCGGTGATGCCGACCCGGGACGCGGCCCGCCAGCAGGAGGCGCCGGTGTACGCGGATCAGTTCGAGATCTACCACGGCAACGCCAACCCCGACCTGGCGGCCAAGATCGGCCGTTACCTCGGCGTGGAGATGGGCAAGGCCGAGGTGTTCCAGTTTGCGAACGAGAACATCTTCGTCAAGATCCTCGACAACGTCCGCGAAAAGGACGTGTTCCTCGTCCAGCCGACCTCTCACCCGGTCAACCAGTCGATCATGGAGCTGCTGATCATGATCGACGCGTTCAAGCGAGCGAGCGCCGGCCGGATCACGGCGGTCATCCCCTACTACGCCTATGGCCGGTCTGACAAGAAGGACCAGCCACGCGTCCCGATCACGGCCCGGCTGGTCGCCGACATGATCACGGTCGCCGGGGCGGACCGGGTCCTGACGATGGATCTCCACCAGGGCCAGATCCAGGGTTTCTTCAACATCCCCGTCGATGAGCTGACCGCGGTCCACATCCTGTCGCGCTATTTCATCGAGAAGCGCCTCGAAGACGTTGTCGTCGTCACCGACCTTGGCTTCGCGAAGCGCGCGCGGGCGTTCGCGGAATTCCTGGAGGCGCCGCTGGCGATCATCGAGAAGCGCCGCCAGGGCAACCTGGACAAGGCCGAGTTGATGAACGTCATCGGCGAGGTACGCGGCCGGCGGGCGATCATCGTCGACGACGAGATCGACACCGGCAGCACGCTCATCGAGGTCGTCACCGCGCTCGAGCGCGAGGGCGTTGACGAGATCTATGCGTGCGCGACCCACGGCATCCTGTCCGGACCTGCCGTCGAGCGGATCCAGAAGTCGAACCTCCGCGAGGTGGTCCTGACCGACTCCATTCCGCTGCCGGCCGCCAAGCAGATCCGCCAGATCAAGACACTGTCGGTCGCGCCGCTCATCGGCGAGGCGATCAAGCGGATCCACCGCGGGGAATCGGTGGGAGCACTGTTCAGCAGCGAAGTCACGTTCACCCAGGAGATGACCTTCTGGGAGGGCGGCGAGCAGCGGCTCTTCGACGGGGATGACGACCATCCCGACAAGGGCCCACCCCGAGCCGGGCCGGCATCCGAGCTCGCGTCCGCCCGGGCCTCCGCACGGCGATGAGCCTCCAGCTCCACAGGCCGGACGGCCGGGGTGGCATCGAACCCCGGAACGCCGGCCAGCGCGACTGGCGCCGTCAGCTCCGATCGCCGCGCTGGGGTATGGGCCTGCGGGGCGACCGCCTGCCCAAGCTCCGGAACCCGGAGATGGAGCCGACGTTGACGGCCCTCGCCGTCCTCTTCTGGCTGGGGCTCGGGTTCGCCACGTTCGTGCTTCTCGTCCTGGGCTACGGTACGGGCTTCTGGGATTAGCCTGACGCTCGCCCGCTCGGGAAGCGCCGGCCCCGCGTGCAGCCTGCGCACCACGTTCGGCACGAACACGCGTGGCTCAGGTCGACAATCGCCGAAGTCGCGCGCCGAACAACGCACGTTCATGGGGCGGGTGATGCATGACACGCACCGCATGACCCGTGGATGCTCACCGGCGGCCCCGCTTCCCGCAACGAAGCCTCCTGATCGGGGCGACGAACACTCTCGCCTATACTTCATCGGCTATGGTCCTGGGCTTTCTCAACCGTTTCGTCGACTCGAACGACCGCGAGATCAGACGCATCCAACCAATGGTCGACGAGGCGGGCGCCCTCGAAGCTGAGTTCGAGGCGCTCTCCGAAGAGGAGATCCGCGGCCGCATCCAGGTGATCCGCGAGGAGATCCACGAGGCCGCCGAGCCGGACGAGCCGTCCGAGGACGAGCTCCACCATCCGGACCTCGAGCGCCGCCGCGAGATCGCGAGGGCGCGCCGCAAGAAGGAGCAGGAGCGCATCCAGCGCGCCCTGGACGACGTCGTGCCGGAGGTCTTCGCCGCCACGCGCGAGGCGATGAAGCGGACCCTGGGCATGCGCCACTTCGACGTGCAGCTGATCGGCGGCGTCGTCCTCCACCAGGGCCGGATCTCCGAGATGAAGACCGGCGAGGGCAAGACCCTCGTCGCTCCGCTGGCCGCGATTCTCAACAGCCTCACCGGCCGGGGCGTCCACATCGTCACCGTCAACGACTACCTGGCCCGGCGCGACCCGCAGTGGATGGGGCCCATCTACCACTTCCTCGGCGTCAGCCTGGGGATGATCACGCATGACGCCAGCTTCGTGTTCGAGCCCGGCTACCCCACGACCGACGAGCGGCTGGTCAACCTCCGCCCGGTCAGCCGGCAGGAGGCCTACGCGGCCGACGTCACCTACGGCACGAACAACGAGTTCGGGTTCGACTACCTGCGCGACAACATGGTCACCGAGCTCGACCAGCGCGTTCAGCGCGACCGGGCGTTCGCGATCGTCGACGAGGTGGACAACATCCTCATCGACGAGGCCCGCACGCCGCTCATCATCAGCGGCCAGGCCGAGGAGTCCGCCGACAAGTACTTCACCTTCGCCCGTCTCGTGCCGCGCCTGCAGGGCCGCCCGGAGGGTGACGAGGAGGGTGGCGACTTCTTCATCGACCTCAAGGACCGGGCGGTCAGCCCGACCGAAGAGGGCATCAACAAGATGGAGGGCTGGCTGGGCGTCGCCAACATGTACGACGCCGACCCGGCGCTCGCCCGCCACTTCGAGCAGGCACTCAAGGCCCATGCCCTGTATAAGCGCGACCGCGACTACATCGTCAAGGATGGCGAGATCGTCATCGTCGACGAGTTCACCGGCCGCCAGATGCCCGGCCGCCGGTGGAGCGAGGGCCTCCATCAGGCGATCGAGGCCAAGGAGGGCCTCCGCGTCCAGCGCGAATCGGTGACGCTGGCCACGATCACGTTCCAGAACTACTTCCGGCTCTACGACAAGCTGGCCGGCATGACCGGAACGGCGATGACCGAGGCCGAGGAGTTCCACAAGATCTACAACCTCGAGGTCGTCGCGATCCCAACCCACCGCGAGATGATTCGTGACGACTCCGCGGACCTCGTCTATCGCAACGAGCCCGGCAAGTTCACCGCGCTCATCGACGAGATCGAGGAGATGCAGGAGGCCGGCCGGCCGGTCCTGGTCGGCACGATCTCGGTCGAGAAGAGCGAAGTCCTCTCGGAGATGCTCAAGCGGCGGGGCGTCAAGCACGAGGTCCTCAACGCGAAGTTCCACGAGAAGGAGTCGGGCATCGTCGCCCAGGCTGGTCGGTCAGGTGCCGTCACGATCGCCACGAACATGGCCGGCCGCGGCACGGACATCATGCTGGGCGGCAACCCGGCGGGGCTCGCCTCCGACATCCTCCACCGTCGCGGCCTCAACCCGGCCGAGGTGGACAAGGCGACGTACGAGGAGGCGCTCGGGGAGGCCAAGGCGATCTGCGACGAAGATCACGAGAAGGTGGTCGAGGCGGGCGGGCTGCACATCATCGGCACGGAGCGCCACGAGAGCCGGCGCATCGACAACCAGCTGCGCGGCCGGGCCGGCCGGCAGGGCGATCCCGGCTCCTCGCGGTTCTACCTCTCGCTGGACGACGAGCTGATGAAGCGGTTCGCCTCCGAGCGGGTCGCCGGGCTCATGGAGCGCATGGGCCTGGAGGACGACGTCGCCATCGAGTCGCGCATCGTGTCCAAGACGATCGAGGGGGCCCAGAGCCGAGTCGAGGGCTTCAACTTCGACATCCGCAAGCGCGTCGTGGAGTTCGACGACGTCATCAACAAGCAACGCGAGACGATCTACGCCGAGCGCGACAAGGTCCTGCGCAACGAGGACCTGGGCGAGACCGTGCTGGCCTTCCTCGACGAGGAGGTCGAGGCGGTCCTGGACACGTTCGCGGCTTCGGAGGCACCGGTCGAATGGAACCTGGAGGGCCTGTCGTCGGCGCTCCGGGCCATGGGCCTCGAGGGTCCCGGCACGTCCGAGCACGATCTCGAGCAGGTCCAGGGCAAGGACGAGCTCCACGGCCACCTCCGCGAGATCGTCGACGCGCGGCTCCACGAGAAGGAGGCCGAGGTCGGCGAAACCGACTGGACGCTCGTCGAGCGGCTCGTCCTCCTGCGGACGATCGACTCGCTCTGGGTGGAGCACCTGACCGAGATCGACGACATGAGACGCGGTATCGGTTTGCGCGGCTACGCCCAGCAGGACCCGCTGAACGAGTTCCGCAAGGAGGCCTACTCGCTGTACGAAGAGCTCCGGGCGCTCATCCGTCACCAGGTCGCGACCTCCATCTTCCGGGTGAGCGTCACCCGGACGCCCGCACCCTCCGCGTCCGGTGAGCAGTTGGCGGCCGACCTTGCGGCCGGCGCGGCAGCCGTCCGAGCCGGCTCGCTGGCGGCCACCGCGGGAATGAGCGGCGGCCAGCGCGGCGCCTCCATGGCGGGCGGAGCGGCCTCCGCGACCGGTTTCGGCTCGAGCGCCGGGTCGGCGGTCGGATCCGTTCCAGGCGGTGGACTCGCTCGAGGGTTGCCCAGCGGCCCGGACATGCGCGGCGTGATGGAGTCTCTCGGCAATCGACCTGTCGTCGGCACGGGTGGCTCCGGGGGCAACGGGCCGTTGCGCGCCGGCTTCACGCCGAGCGGTGCACGGATCGGCCGGAACGATCCGTGCTTCTGCGGGTCCGGCCTGAAGTACAAGAAGTGCCACGGGCGCTGACGCCCTCGACCAGGCTGCGCGACGTCCTGCTCCTTGCCGTCGTTGCGATCCTCGCCACCGGGCTGTTGATCGCCTACGCGACGTTCCGGATCTGGCAGCAGGGGATGCACGACGAGCAGCGCCCGGCCGGTGCGATCGTGGTCCTGGGCGCAGCCCAGTTCAATGGCACGCCGTCGCCCGTCTACGCCGCTCGACTCGACCACGCGGTGGCGCTGTACCTGCACGGCGTGGCGCCATACCTCGTGGTCACCGGCGGCAAGGCGGAGGGCGATCGGACGACGGAAGCCGCGGCCGGACGCACCTACGCCCTCGCCCGCGGCGTGCCCCAGGACCACATTCTCGTGGAAGGCGACGGCCGGACCACGCTGGAATCCCTGGACGGGGTCGCTGCCATCCTGACCGCGCACGGGATCCACGATGCCGTCTTCGTCAGCGACCCGACGCACATGCTGCGGGTCCTCCGCATCGCTGCCGATCTGGGCCTGACCGCCTGGGGCTCGCCAACTCCCACGAGCCGGATCGAGCTGGACAGCTCGCGCAAGGTCGACGCGACCGTCCACGAGCTGGGAGCGCTGGCGCTGTACTTCTTCGCCCGCCAGGCGCCGCCGGGCGAGCTATCTCGGAGCGGCGGATAACCTGCCTGCCCTCTTGGCGAGTCGTATTTGAGCACCTATACTGGGCCAAACTTCCCGCCCGGGAATGGTCAGCCCCGGTCCCCAAGCACCGCGAATCCCGCATCGACACACCTGCCCTGCGCCCTGCCCAGCCGATCGCGCGCGCCCACGCTGCCCTGTCAACAACCCGCCACGAGGAGAGAGGGACCCGTGAAGGAGGCCGAGGAAGCAGCGTTCGTCGATCTCATCGCCTGCGAACGTGACTGCCGGACCTGCAGCTATGCGGCCGCTCTGGACTGCGACGGCAACTGCGGGGTCTGCCCCCATAACTCCTACTGCCCCTGCGTGAACCCCGTCGTCGCCCGGAGCAAGACCGCCCTTCGGCTCATCGAGCTCCGCCCGATCCTGCTCCAGGACCTTCGAGTCCGGAATTAGATGGACGCGTCCGCCGTTCGCGACCTCGCCGAGCAGATCCGGTCGACGTCGGGGCGTCTTTGACCTCCCCGCCAAGGAACATCACCTCGCCGAGCTCGACGCGCTGACCACTGCCCCGGGGTTCTGGGAGGACCAGCGCACCGCCCGGAGGATCCTCGGCGAAGCGGACGGACTCCGCTCGGAGATCGACCTGTGGACGGGCCTCATCAAACGAGCCGACGACCTGGTCGAGCTCATCCCGCTGGCCGAGGCCGGTGATCCGGAGCTGACCGCCGAGATCGAGGCCTCCTTCGCCGACGTGCGCTCGACGTTCGAACGCGAGCGGACAGCCCTGCTCTTCTCGGGCGAGTACGACGACCGGTCGGCACTCATCATGATCAGCGCCGGAGCCGGCGGCACCGAGGCCACCGACTGGGCCGAGATGCTCCTCCGGATGTACCTGCGCTGGGCGGAGCGGCACCGTTTCGCGACCGAGATCGTCGACCGGCTCGAGGGCGAGCAGGCCGGCATCAAGAGCGCGACCGTCGTGGTGGAGGGCCGCCGGGCCTACGGCTGGCTGCGCGCCGAGCGGGGAGTCCACCGGTTGGTCCGGATCAGCCCGTTCGACGCGCAGAATCGTCGCCAGACCACGTTTGCGCTCGTCGAGGTCCTGCCGGAGGTCGAGGTGGACGACACGGACGTGGAGCTCGACTGGGACGAGGTCCGGGTCGACACGTTCCGATCGCAGGGTGCCGGCGGGCAGCACGTCAACAAGACCGACTCGGCCGTACGCCTGACCCACCTGCCGACCGGCATCGTTGCCCAGAGCCAGAACGAGCGGTCCCAGACGCAGAACAAGGAGACCGCGGTCAAGGTCCTCAAGGCGCGCCTGCTGGAGCGCCGGCTGGAGGAGAAGGAGGAAGAGATCCGGCAGCTCAAGGGCGAGCACGTCACGGCCGGCTGGGGCAACCAGATCCGCAGCTACGTCCTGCATCCCTACCAGATGGTCAAGGACCTGCGGACGGGCTACGAGACCTCCAGCACAGGGGCCGTTCTGGACGGTGACCTCGATCCCTTCATGCAGGCCGAGCTCGCGCGGCTGGCCACCGGCCGGCCGCCCGGCGGTGACGAGCCTCCGGAGTCGGGCGCCGCGGCGTGACGGGATGAGCCCGGCCTCCGAGCCCGAGCTCGAGGCCGTCGGGCCGATCCGGAGGGGAACCCAGGCGGCCGACGTGCGGCCCGTTCGACCCGACGAGCTACCTGCCTGCGCCGCCATCTGGCGGATCGCGCTCAACGACTATCTCGTCCGGCTGGGCCAGCCCGAGGAGCCGGACGACCTGACCGGCGTCACCACCCTCTACACCCACCTCCAGGGGACGGGTCCGGACGGGTTCATCGTCGCCACCCGGCCGGATACGGCCGCGCCGGGCGGCGAGCGGGTCGTCGCCTTTGCCGTGGCCGTGGTCCGCTCGCCGGTGTGGTACCTGGCGATGCTGTTCGTGCTGCCCGAGGAGCAGGGGATGGGCCTTGGGCGGACGCTGCTCGAGCGGGTCCTGCCTTCGCCCGACGAGGATGTCGCCCTGGCGACGGCCACCGACAGCCTCCAGCCGATCTCGAACGCCCTGTATGCGCGGTTCGGGATCGTCCCGCGCATGCCGCTTCTCCACCTCGTCGGCTCGCTGCGACGGCCGGGGGCGCTGCCGGACCTGCCCGATGGCGTGAGCGCCACGGCTTTCGAGTCGATCGCCGAAGCCGGCGACGGGGCCGGTGACGGACGCGGCCATGGCCAGCTCGCCGATCTGGTCAATGGGCTCGACCTCGAGATCGCCGGCTTCGAGCACCCGCAGGACCACCGGTTCCTCCGAACGGTCGACCGGCACGGATTCCTCTATCGGGGCGCCGGCGGCGAGGTCCTCGGCTATGGCTACACCTCCGACTCGGGACGGGTCGGGCCGCTGGCCGTCCGCGACGAGGCGCTGGTCACGCCCATGCTGGGCCACCTGATGCGCGTCGCCCGTCCACGCGGTGCGTTCGCTCTGTGGGTTCCCGGCGCAGCGGGGCCCGCGGTGACCTCGCTCCTGGAGGCCGGCCTGCGCATCGAGGACTTCCCCGTGCTGCTGTGCTGGACCCGTCCCTTCGCCGACTTCAGCCGCTACCTGCCGATCGGCCCGGGCCTGCTCTAGCCCGTTTGCCCGGTCCGCGGGCTGATGGTAGCCTCACCGGAACGTGGCCCCAACGACCGTGCTCGTGGTCGGAGTCGGGTTCACACCCGGCGGCTCGCGCCGCGCAGCCGACCACCCGCCACGGAGCCGAACATGACCGTCGCGCCAGGTCGACTCGCCATGGCCCGCGCGGCCGGACCGTCCACCCGCCAGCCGCTCCAGCCGCCGCCGGCGCGGTCGCTGCTGGACCGGCTCCCGACACTCGTTCACCCGCACGCCGGCGGCCGCGACAGGCGGCAGACCAGCCTCGCCCACGAGGACCGGGCAGTCGTCGTCCTCCACGATGTGACGAAGACGTACCCCAACGGCAAGGTCGCCCTCCGCGACGTCGACCTCGTGGTCCCGGAGGGGGACTTCGTCTTCCTCGTCGGGCCGTCCGGGGCGGGCAAGTCGACGCTCATCAAGCTGCTCATCCGCGACGAGCTGGCCAGCCGGGGCGAGGTCGTCCTGGACGGCGAGGACCTGGCCCGCCTGCCACGCCGCCAGGTCGCCCAGGTCCGCCGGAAGATCGGCATCGTCTTCCAGGACTTCAAGCTGCTGCCGTCGAAGACGGTTTGGGAGAACGTGGCCTTCGCCCTGGAGGTGACGGGGACCTCGCGCCGGCGGATCGGGCCGGAGGTGGATCGTGTGCTCGCCCTCGTCGGCCTGTCGGGCCAGTCGCGCCAGGTGCCGGCCCAGCTGTCGGGCGGCGAACAGCAGCGGACCGCCATCGCCCGGGCTCTCGTGCACGACCCGCGCATCATCATCGCGGACGAGCCGACGGGCAACCTGGACCCGCTCATCAGCTGGGAGATCATCCAGCTGCTGCTGCGGATCAACGAGCTGGGCGTGACGGTGTTCATGGCCACGCACAACGCCGAGGTCGTGACCGCGCTGCGCAAACGAGTCCTGGCGCTGGAGGAGGGCCGGATCATCCGGGACGAGGTGGGCGGTGCCTACCATCGCGAGGACTGAGGCGCGGCCCGGATGATCTCGTTCATCGCGTTCAGCCTGCGCCGCGCCTGGCAGGGCTTCTGGCGGAACGGCGTGATGAGCCTCGCCGCCACGGCGACGATGATCCTGATGCTCCTCCTGCTGGCCGGTTTCTGGGTCATCCAGACGGGCCTGACTGCCGGCCTCGAGTTCGTCGAGCAGAAAGTCCAGGTCGTCGCCGAGCTCAAGGAACCCGTCGCCCAATTCCGCGTTGACGATCTCAGGCTCCGGGTTTCCCAGCTGCCCGAGGTCGCCTCGGTCGAGTACGTGACCAAGGAGGAGGCGATCGCCCGCTTCCGCGAGCGCGAGAAGCAGAAGGGCCACGAGGACCTGACGCAGTACCTGGACACGAACCCATTGCCCGCCAGCCTGCAGGTCACCCTTCGCGACCCCAACATCTACGGCAACGTGGTCGACTTCCTCAAGGCCGAGGCGATCGTCGCCAAGGTGGACCCCGTTGAGTCGTACGTGAACCGCCTGCTCACGGTCACGACGATTCTGCGCACCGCCGGCGTCGTCATCCTCGGCCTCGTCGGGCTGACCGTCCTGTTCATCATCATCAACACGATTCGGCTGGCCGTCGTCGCCCGTTCCGAGGAGATCGAGATCATGCGCCTCGTCGGCGCCTCGGACGCCTTCGTGCGCTGGCCATTCATCTTCGAAGGCGCGCTCGTGGGGGGGATCGGGGCAGCCGTGACGCTCGTCCTGTTCGCACTCGCCGCAGACCCACTGTCCGGCGTGATGACCAGCTTCTTCGAGGTCCTTCCGCTCCAGCTCGGCAGCCTCGTCCGCGACGTGGTCGTGCTGACGGTCGGCGCGGGACTGGGTCTCGGCTCGCTGGGCGCCTGGTTGTCGGTACGGAGCTACCTCGCGCGCTGAACCGCGGGCCTGCTGGCGCCGACCGACACCGAGCCGATCCAGGGCCGTCCGGAGCCGATCCAGAGCCGATCCAGGGCCCAGGTCGTAGCATCGGGACGGCCAGACGGCGAGGTCGCCGTCCCAACACTCCACCGTCAGGACGACCGTACCGATGCCTCCTCTCGATACCCCCGACGATCTCGTCGCCGATCCGCCGGCTGCCACCGGGGATGCGACCGGCGACCCGACCCTCGAGCCGACCCTCGAATCGCCGGCCGCCGAGCCTCCCGGGACCGCAATGCGGGCCCGCCTGGCCAGCCGCCCGATCGTGCTTGCGGTCGCGCTCGCGACCGTGCTGGCCGGCAGCGGCCTGTTCTTTGCCGGATTTCTGCTCGGCGCCCGGACGGCCGCGCAGCCCGGTACCCCGGCCGACGAGGTCCGCGCCTTCCAGCCGTTCTGGGACACGTACGGCGCGATCACCCAGCGCTACGCGGGCGAGTCCGTCCCGCACAAGCAGGTCATCTCCGGCGCCATCAAGGGGATGCTCGAGGCGCTCGGCGACCCATTCAGCTTCTACATGAGCCCGGAGGACTTCAAGAAGTCATTGCAGGGCCTGGCCGGTCAATTCGAGGGCATCGGCGCCACCATCTCGTCGCGCGCGCCGGACGGGACGGAGGGCTGCTCTCCACTCGGCTCGGCGTGCTCGCTCGTCGTCGTCCAGCTGGTTCCCGGAGCCCCGGCCGGACGGGCGGGAATCCGGGCCGGCGACCGGATCCCCAAGGTGAACGGCGTGACCGTCGACGGCTCGACTGTGGACGCGGTCATCGCCAGGGTCCGCGGCCCCAAGGGCACGTCGGTGACGCTGACGATCGTCCGTGGATCCGCCGCGCCGACGGACGTCGTGATCACCCGCGACGTCATCGTCCAGCCCGAGGTGGTCAGCCGGGACCTGGCCGCCGGGCGCGTCGGCTACGTCCAGCTCAGCGGGTTCTCCGACAGCGCCACCCGCGACTTCGTGGCGGCCCTGCGCGCTCACCTCCAGGCGGGCCGCAAGGCCATCGTCCTCGACCTTCGTGGGAATCTCGGCGGCTACCTTCTCGGCGCTCGCGACGTGACCAGCCAGTTCGTTGGTTCCGGGCCGATCTACTGGGAGCAGGCGGTCGGCCAGCAACCGATCGCCTCGCCGGCCGCGCCCGGCGGCGTCGCCACGGATCCGGCCATCAAGGTCGCCGTCCTGGTCGACAAGAACACGGCATCGGCCACCGAGGTCGTGGCCGGTGCCCTCCAGGACACGGGCCGAGGGACCCTTGTCGGCCAGCAAACGTACGGCAAGGGGACGGTCCAGGAGTTCCTCGCGCTGGACGACGACAACGGCGGCTTCCGCCTCACGATCGCCCGCTGGCTCACGCCCAATCAGCGCTGGATCAACAGGACCGGCCTGACACCGGACGTGGTGGTGCCGCTGCCGGCGGACGGCTCGGTCGCCCAGGGCGACCCCACCCTGGATCGGGCGCTCGAGGTGCTCGGGATGGCTCCGGCGAGCTCGTCCG
>DASPWU010000006.1:0-1761 GCA_035637675.1 Candidatus Limnocylindria bacterium
GGCCGGCGGGCGTTCGCCAGATCGGATCGCACGGGAACGCGATGACCGAGACCCGCTGGCCGTACCGCACGCGCTCGGTCTGGATCGCGTAGCCGGACTCGGTGTCGATCACCGTGATGATGTCCGGGACCATCGCGTGCACCGTCTGGCCTTCGATGGCCACCAGGTTCTCGTTCTGGATCTCCAGGCGGATCGTGCGGCCGGCGTCCTCGCGGAGCCCCTCGATCGTCACCTGGCCACGGACGAATCCCTTCGTGGTCCGGCGCTCGACGTCGACCACCTTGCCGACGATCAGCACCGATGCGTCGATGGCCTCGGCCAGCGCGGCCACCGGGTCGTGCTCTGCCTCCATCAGCACACGCCCGATCCGAACGGCGAGTGAGACGGAGCCGCGCACGGTCGCCGTCTTGGCCTGGGCCACCGTCATCTGATACTCCGAGGAAGACGACTGCCCGCCGAACTCGACGGCCAACGCGCGCTCCATCCGCTCCATCCAGTGACCGTCGATGCCACGGAAGATCACGATGTTGCCGCGCTCGTCGGTCATCACCGCCGGGTTCGGGGAGATCCCGGCGACGGCCATGGTCACCTGCGGGACCTCGGGGAAGGCCCGGCCCATCCCATCGGCGTCGACCACCGGAAGGCCAGCGCGTGCACCCCACGCCGCTGGGGCCATGCCGTTCGTGCCGCCGATCTCCGCCGCCATCAGCGCGACGACCGGCTTCCCCCACAGCTCCTCGACGTAGGGTCGGATCCGTAGCACCTCGTCACCACGCTCGATCTTCTCGATCCCCACGGTGGGCGCGCCGATCCCGCCGCACGGCATGATCAGGTCGTCGTCCTCGAGCTCGTCCAGGTCGAACACCGGGACAGGCCCAAATTCCTGCACGGCGTTCAACGCCCAGAGCAGGCCGACCTTGGTGTCGCCACCGCCGCCGGCGCCGAGGATGGCGCATCCCTTGGCCAGTGCCGCAAGGTTCGTCTCGTCCAGCTGGCGGACCCGTTCGATCGCGGTCATCCCTCGTCCCCTTCGAGGAGCCCGTAGACCTCGCGGGCGTCGCGCTCGGTGATCAGCCCGTTCGCCAGATCCTCGCGCACCCGCGCGCGCTCTCGCTGGCGCGGATCGCCGTGGCCGCCACCGGTGCCGGTCACGAGGCGCACCAGATCGCCGTTCGAAAGCCGGAGGCTCGCACCCTTGCCGAACCGTCGGGGCGGCCCACCGTCGGACGGGACGATCTCCACGTAGTTGACGGATCCAGCGTGCCCCCCGTCCACACCCCACGGCGGGAAACGATGGCGCCCGAAGACCACCGTCAGCAGGGCCTCGTCCGAGAGGATCCGGTACTCGCGAACGATGCCCCGGCCGCCGCGGTGGCGGCCGGCCCCGGCGCCCTCGACGACGTCGAGGCCCAGCCGCTCGACCAGGATGCCGTAGCGCTGCTCCGCCACCTCTGCCGGGATGATGTACGTCTCGCCGTCTCCTACCGAGATCAGCGCGTGCTCGCCGTCCTTCACCGCGCTCGCCCCCCATCCTCCCGGCTGGGGCTCGACGAGGAGCGCGTCCTGGCCCGTGTCCGGGTGGCGGAGCGCGATGGACGTCGAGCACACCGACACGAAGCTGCCGGCGGTGAGTACCTCCGGAAGCGCGGGCGCGAGCGCCTTCCACACCAGGTCGCTCGCGGCCTCCGTCGCCTCGAAGTACGCGGCGACCGGGGCAGGACGCATCGCGTTGAACACGAGGCCCTCGGGACACACGATCTC
>DASPWU010000007.1:0-27719 GCA_035637675.1 Candidatus Limnocylindria bacterium
CAAGAGCGCCTTCACTCGAGCGATCAGCTCACGCGGGCTGAACGGCTTGACGAGGTAGTCGTCAGCACCAACCGACAGCCCGATGATCCGATCGATTTCTTCGGAGCGCGCCGTCAACATCAGGATGTAGGCGTCGGAGAAGGTGCGCAATTGTCGGCAGACCTCGAGGCCGTCGAGCCCGGGTAGCATCACGTCGAGGACGACGACGTCGGGCGGTTCCGCCCTGGCCGATACGAGGGCCGACGGCCCGTCGACGGCCACGTTGACGGCAAAGCCGTCGCGATCGAGGTAGCCACGCACGAGCTCGACGATCGGCGGTTCGTCGTCGACGATCAATACGAGCTGCCTCATTGGAATCGAGCTCTGCGTGGTGGTCCTTCCGGCCGGCCGACGGGGTTACGTCGCGATACGTCGGGCATTCGTCACTCTGCCACTGCGTGCGCAGGGTGCCGCGTTCGATCCAGCCGCGCCTCAATGCCCGGATCGACCGCGGTGAGCACCACGAGCTCGCTCGTGAACGTCGCCAGGGCTGCCTCGGTCGCCGCGCTGACAGGCGCCCGGACGACCGCGCACAACTGGCTATAGTCGGCTGCGGAAAGGTAGTCGCAGGCGAACGGCTCGAGGACATCGAGGGCGACGCCGAGCAGGGCGTCGGCAACCCGCTGTTGTGCGTGAACCGACTCCAGGCGGGTGCCCAAGGCGCTGGGCGTGATCGCCGTCACGGCGCCGCCTCAGCTGCAAGCCCATTGACGACCTTACGCAGGAACCAGCGTGCGGTGCCACGCGCGGCGATACGGAGGAGCGCTCGGTCGAGCACATATCCGATCGTTCCGCCGGGCGGCGCATAATGCCCGTCCAGCTCGATGCGATCCGCCGTGATCCGGAGGTGTCCGGCAAACACGGGGAAGAGCGGCGCGAGCGTCGCGGCGCGCCACTCGATGGGGATGATCCATTCACCATCCGTGCGTGCAGGCGCACCCAGGCCGACGATCGCGGCCTTTCGAAACAACGCTCGCCGTTCGGGGCCGACAGTGAGTTCGAGGTCGCAGGAGAAGCGCCGGATCTCGGGCGTTTCTGCTGGTACGCGCTGGCCCAGCCAGACTGCATTCGGGCGCCCAAACGCAGCCGAGACACGCCCGAGATCCACTCGGGCCGGCGTGGCAACGTGAAGCGCCACCACGCTGGTGGCGGTCTGGCCGGTCGGGCCTGTTGACGGCGCCGCGCTCATGTCAGCGACCAGTCGGCCGGTCGATCGGGTGGGCCCACACCCTGACCCGTGTCCACTGAGCGGCGCCCTATCCGACGAGTGCGGTGACGATCGCATCGACGTGTGCCTTCTTTGGCACGACGATCAGCGTGTTGACCATGCCATACATGCCGGATGACCCTTCGGCGTGCGGCAGGATGTGACAGTGGAAGGCCCAGACCCCCGGTCGATCGACCTTGATCGTCACGTCGTAGCGCTCGCCCGGGTTCACGCCGAGCGTGTCGCACTTGAAGGCGGCGCTGCCGAGCGGATGGCCGTCTCGCGCGATGACATTCATTGCGTACCCGTGGCTGTGCCAGGGATGCATCATCACGCCCTCGTTCATGAACCGAATCCGGACCGTCTCGCCGACCGCTGCCAGGACCGGAACGGTCGCCGGGAAGCCGTGGCCGTTGATCGTGAACCCGCCGAGCGTGTCGTTCGAGATCCAGACGTACTCGCGATCGACCTTGACCGCGCCGGTATTCGGCTCGACAAGAAACGCGCCGAGGAGCCCGCGTCCGACCTGGTCCGTCGCGTTGTGGTGGGAGTGGTACATCAGCGAGCCGGCGTTGTTGGCCGTGAATTCGTACGTGTACGTCTCGCCGGGCGCGATCGGCTTCTGCGTGACGAACGGCACCCCGTCCTGGAAGAAGTCGTCGAACTCGACTCCGTGGAAGTGGACTCCGGTCGACTCCTTCAGGTTGTTCGTGAAGATCGCCCGGACCTTGTCGCCCTGGTTGACCCGAATCGTCGGACCCGGCCACTGCTTGTTGTAGCCGAGGGCGGCCACCGGAGGCTTCAGCTCGTCGATCTGCTGACTGATCTCGTCGATCGTCAGCCTGAAGACCTTGACCCCGCCGTCGAGCTCGGGCTTGAGCGGCTGGAGGGCGTCGGTGAGGAACAGCTGGGGCACCTGGGCGAACGACGGCTTGGCCTGCAACTCTGGGTACGCATCGGCCGCGCCCAGGATGTCGGCGAGCTTGGCGAACGCGGCGTCGCCGTAGATGTCCTTGAGCGCCGGGGCGAGGTTCCCGATGTAGCGGCGGACGACGGCCCGAGCGTCAACGTCCATCTGGGTCCAGCCCGCAGGGATCGAACCCGACGCGGTCGGCGAGCCCGAGGCCGCGGCCGCGCTCGGCGCAGCTGCGCTGGCCAGCGGACTCGCCGTCGCAGCAGAGGCCGAGCCGGCGCCAGGTGCGGTCGACGATGGCGGTGCGTAGGTCCAGTTCGGAGCCGCGGCGGGCGCACAGGCGGCGATGCCGGCTGCCACGAGGCCACCCCCGGCAAGCGCTGCGCCGCGGAGGAATCGGCGCCGGGTGAGCTCGCCGTCTCGCAGCTCTTCCGGGGAAAGGGCGGCTGGCGGAGCCGATGGATGCAGATCTGCGCTCTCGGTAGTCATTGCATGGAATCGTGGCCACCCGCCGCCGCCCGAGACAGTGACCTCTGGCCCGTTTTGAGGGGCTATCCGTCCCATCGAGATGGCTGGCACACGCCGCGGCGCGGCCAGCGAACTTCGATCAACAGAGCATCAAGTCCGCCGTCGGCGTCCCTCGCTGGTCGCTCGCAGGTAGTCCGGGGTTCACGAGGCCATCAGAAAGTGACGTTGGGCGCTTCGACGCGAGGGGCTCACTCCATCGGGTGATCACGCAGCGCGCTCCGAAACGCGGCCGTGACGAGGCGCTCGCGATCGGGCCGCGAGTACGTGTTCTTCGCCGTTGGGCAGCTGATCGGGCCGATCTTCACGCGTTGAACAAGGCGCTTGCGGGCGATCGGGCTCGCCGCCGTCGCGGGACGATGCGCAAACGACATGTTCAAGTCCGATGCGGCGCCTCAGCGCCAGAGCTTGCCGTAGGAGTGTTCGCCGACCAGGAGCCGACCCTCGGCGAATCGGTCCGGCGAATACCCAGCGACGTCCACGGTTGTCGCCCGGCCATCGAGGATGAGCTCGGTGAGGCAGGCCCCGACCGCGGGCGCGGTCTTGAAGCCGGTTCCCGAGAATCCGCAGGCGAGGAAGAACCCGTTCGGCCCGGCCCGGCCCAAGATCGAGCGCTGGTCCGGTGTGATCCCATCCTGGCCACCTTGGAACGTCCGCAGCGCGCCCTGAGCCGTCCAGGGAACCCGGGCGCAGACTTGCGTCACCAACTCCTCGTGCTGCGCCGACCCCAGCGAGTCGAGGGGCCGGTCCGGTGAGCCGCCGAGCTCGTTGCCACTTTCGAGGCCCACGAGCATCATCTCGCGCCCCTCGGGCCGGAAATACACCTGGTTGATCTCATCGATCACGATCGGGAAGTCGGGTCGGCGGCCATCGGGCAGGCCGAAGAAAGCGGTCGAGTGACGCCATGGCTCCACCGGGATATCCACCCCGACGGTGCCGGCAAGCTCCGCCGCCCAGGCGCCGGCCACATCGACAACGACGGGCGAGGCGAACCGACCGCGATCAGTCTCGACTCCGACGACGGACTCGCCCTCCACGAGGATGGAATTGACACGACAGCCAGTGATGACCCGCGCCCCGCTGCTCCGCGCCGCGGCCAGGAAGCCGGCCGCGGTTCCGTACGGATCGGCGTAGCCGGACTCGGCCTCGTAGGCCCCGACCGTGATGTCATCCGTCCGGGCACCGGGAACGAGGCTCGCAACCTCGGTCGGGCCCACGACCCGGGCCTCGATGCCGAGGCGCTGCTGCATCTCGACGTTGGCCCGGAGGTGACCGGCGAGCGACGGGGGCACGATCTGGAGGTAGCCGGTTCGCACGAAGCCGCAGTCACCGGCACCGACCAGGTCCGCCCAGTCCCGGAAGTACGGGAACGATGCCCAAGCGAGGCGCGACTCGCTCTCCAGGTCGTAGTGCGTGCGAACGAAGCCCGACGAGCGGCCGTGGCGCCGGCCGCGATCACCTCGCGTTCGAGCACTAGGACGCGCGCGCCGCGCCGGGCCAAGTGGAAGGCGAGGCTGGCGCCCTGCACGCCTGCGCCCACGATGATGACGTCCGATGTCTCGTTCAACTACCCATCTCGAGCGCCCGCCGGCGCAAGATCTATGGTGAAACGAACACGGCCCCGGTCATGCCGGACGCTGCATGACGCGGGATCGTGCACAGAAACGGATAGGTCCCCGGCTGGTCGAAGGTCATGGTCAGGCGGGTCGACTGACCGGGCATCGTGAGCGTTTCCACACCTTCCAGCTTCGGCATCTCGATCGCCGGGAATGCCAGGTCGTGGCGCTCGCTGCCCTCGTTGACGATCGTGATGATCACCGGCTGGCCGACACGCGCATCGATCCGGTTGGGGCTGAACCGCATTTCCGTCGCGACGACCACCACCTGATTGTCGCCTCCCGCCGCCCCCGTTGGCGGTTGGCTGGCGCACGCCGACAGTCCCACGAGCATTGCCAGGCCGGGGAGCAGGATCGCCATCCCTTTCATCGCCACCACCTCTCGGGATACCGCGTCGCACGCATCCGCGGAGCGGTCCGGTGATGGTGGGCCCGCCGATCGGGTCACGCTCGTTCGCCGGGCCTGGAGCGACCGACGGTCGTCCACGCTCAGGATGAAAGCGAGACCTCCGGGACGGGAGGGTCCTTGGTCCCGATCGGAGGGGCCATTCGGCCTCATCGGGCGCCTCCATCTCGGTGGGCGCCACACGCCAGCGAAACCGGGGCAAGTTCAGACATACCCCCCTGGAAGGCCGCCACCCGGGGAGCGCCGGCTCGAAGACTCTCCACCCGCCCGGAGCGCGCGCAGCTTCAGCCCACTCGGCCTGCAAGAAAGGGGCCGAATGACACGAGCCGAGGCACCGGCACCAATCGTCACCATGTCCCATCCATCCGTGCTCGAGTGTCAACCAACGT
The DNA here is from genome assembly GCA_035637675.1 of Candidatus Limnocylindria bacterium. Taxonomy (GTDB): domain Bacteria; phylum Chloroflexota; class Limnocylindria; order Limnocylindrales; family CSP1-4; genus C-114. Next base: position 5,096 of record DASPWU010000007.1, read on the forward strand.
CCGGACCGCTAGAGGATCCATCGATGGCCTCCCCATTCCGGGGTCAGACCCTCCGCTTGCCTGGTCTGCTCCTCGTGTCCGCGGCGCTCGCCGCGTGCGGCTCCACCAACCCCTCCTCAAGCCCGCTACCCACCACCTCTGGTCCCGCCGGAACCGTGTCAGCGCCCTCGGCAACGCCTGCGCCGACGACCACGCCCGGACCATCGCCAACGCTCGGCTTCGTACCCGGAACCAAGGTGACGCCACGCGTCGTTGCCCTGGTGGCGGATGACCAGCTGTCCTTCTTCCCGAACGTCGTCACCGTCGCCCAGGGCGAAACGGTGACGTTCGAGATCAAGAACGTGGGCAAGGCACCGCATGAGTTCATGCTCGGCCCGGCCGCCGATGCCTTCGCTGACAAGGAGGGCACCCCCGAGGTCGCCGACATCGCCGGCGGTCAGACAAAGACGCTGACCTTCACCTTCACGGGCCCGGGCCCGTACGCCTTTGCCTGCCACGAACCAGGCCACTTCGAAGTCGGCATGCTCGGCTACGTGATCGTGGTCGGGCCCGACGTCCCCGCCGTAGGCACGACGACGAACCCGCGACTCGTCGAAGTCGCCATGACCGACCAGCTCAAGTTCATGCCCGACCAGATTCCCGTCATGCGAGGCGAGACCGTGACGTTCCTCCTGACAAACGAAGGAACGGCGGTCCACGAGTTCGCGGTCGGACCGTCCGACAAGGTCGACGCCGACGAGGTCGACGGCAAGCTCGTCGTCGAGGCCGACGAGATCGACGGCCATCACATCAAGACAGTGACCTATACCTTCGACGGATCCGGGCCGTACGCCTTCGCCTGTCACGAACCGGGTCACTTCGAAGCCGGGATGCGCGGCGCGATCACGCTTCGCTGAAGGCCTTCCCTCCGCCCAACCGCGCTGGGAGATCGATCGCCGCTTGGCCACCGGCGAAAGCGAAGCCCGAATCCGGCGCGCACCGCTGGGGGTCGCCGGCCGAACGGTCGCGGCAATGTTCTTCGTGGCATCACCCCGTTCCGGCGCGAACGAACCGCCGCCCGAAGGAGTCGACCTGCCGGACCGAAGCCGCCGAGCGGATCGATACCGAGGCCCGCGATCGTTGCCCGGCCGATCAACCGAGGTAAGGCGATCTCTTCGACCGGCAGTCGCCCTGTGAACGCACGACGTCGCGGCATTAAGGACAACCTCCGAGACGTCGCCCGTTCGGCCATGCCGGACGTCACTCGGAGGCCCGCGAAAACGGGCCGTTTGGCATATGTCCCGTCCGGCTGCTCCGAACAAAACTCTGACCAAACAAGTCACTGTTTCCTTCCGAACGGAGATTCGTCGTGCGAGCCATCACCACCCGCGTCGCGGCGGTAGCCCTTGTCCTCCTCCTGGCCGCCGGGTGCACCTCGGCCGGGGCGCCCACCTGGACGTATCCACCGGCCTCCTCGTCTGCCGCGGGCGCCCCCCAGGCCACGGACGCGGGAGCGGCCATGCACATGGCGATGTCGTCTGCTCAGCCGGCGGCGCAGGCCGCGGCGACGGCGATCGATATCGAGGCGTACGACCTCGGCTTCAAGCCGGCGAGCCTGTCGGTTCCTGCGGCCGGGCAGTATGACGTGTCGTTCCACAACACGGGATCCGCGCTTCACGACCTGACTTTCGACGACGGAACGAAGCTCACGGCGAATCCGGGTGAGACCGTCAAGGGCGCGGTGACCGTCCCTGCGACCGGTCTGGCGTTTCGCTGTTCGATCCCCGGCCACGCCGATGCCGGGATGAAGGGCTCGGTCAGCGTGGGCGGTGCGACGGCGAGCGTCCAGCCGGCGACGTCAACGGGCGCCTCCGTGTCCGCGCCGGTCGCCGACCCGAACGCCCCACCTTATGTCCGCTTCGACCCAACCGCGCCGGCGGTCATGAAGGGCACCGTCCACGACATCGACCTGCCGATCGTCGACAAGGACATCACCGTCGCCGAGGGCTTCGTCGTCCATGCGTGGACGTTCGGCGGGCAGGTTCCCGGTCCCACGATCCGCGTGCACCTCGGTGATACGGTTCGGGTCCACCTGACGAACCAGACCCAGATGTCCCACTCGATCGACTTCCACGCCAGCCAAACCGCGATGAGCCATCAGATGGTCGAGATCAAGCCGGGCGGCACGTTCACCTACACCTTCACGGCGGACTACGCCGGGGTCTGGATGTATCACTGCGGCACCGCGCCCGCGCTGCATCACATCGCGAACGGCATGTTCGGCATGGTCATCGTTGAGCCGAAGGGCGGCCTGCCGAAGGTCAATGAGGAAGTCGCCCTCGTCCAGAGCGAGTGGTATCTCGCCGGCCAGAAGGAGCCCGCGTCGCTGGCCAAGGCCGCGGCTGCCAATCCCGCGCCCGATTTCGTCGTGTTCAACGGTGTGGCCAACCAGTACAAGGACGTGCCGATCGAGGTCGCGACGAAGGGCCGGGTTCGGGTGTTCGTCCTGGATGCCGGCCCGAGCGTCGACAGCTCGTTCCACGTGGTCGGGACGATCTTCGACACGGTCATCAAGGAGGGCGTTGTACTGTCCCGCGGCAATAGCGGCGGGTGGGGCAGCCAGGCGGTCGACCTCGCGCCGGCGCAGGGCGCGATCGTCGAGTCCAGCCCGCAGGAAGACGGAATGTATCTGCTCGTGACCCACGCGTTCAACCTCGTCGGGCGCGGCGCCGTCGGCATCTTCATGGCCGGCGACGGCGATCCCACGAACTAGAAGCGCGACGCGATGCGCCTGGAGCTGACGAGGCGAGCCGACTACGGGATCCGCGCGACCATCGCCCTGGCGCAGGCCGGCAATGAGCGGCGGAGTGTAAGGCGCGTCGCGGCCGAGCAGCGGATCCCGCCGGCTTTTCTGTCGCGCGTCATGGCCGACCTCACGCGGGCGGGGATCGTCGAGGCAACGACCGGCCGATCAGGGGGCTACAGGCTGGCCCGATCGGCCGCCAGGATCTCGCTCCTCGACGTAGTCGAGGCGGTCGAGGGCGACGTCCGCCGACGAACGTGCGTGCTGCGCGGCGGAGCATGCCGCCTGAACGGCGTCTGCACCGTTCACCCTGTGTTCGCCGCGGCACAGGACGACCTCCTGGCGACGCTGGCACGCGCGAAGCTTGGCGACATAATTCCAGCAACCTAGAAGCGTCATCGAACGGCTTCCTGTAATCGCTAGATGAAGACGGTCTGAGGTGAAGCAGGTCTTCGAAGCCGCGTTGATGTGTCGACCTCACACGACGAGCTCCAAGCCTTCCGTGCCCGGGACCACCTCAAGGCCCTGTGCGTCGGCCTCGTCGAAGATCGTGTCCAATTGGTCATCCGCGTGTGCGGGGTCATGGTGGAATGGGACCAACGTTCCAGCGCCGACGAGCCGCGCCAGGGCGAGCGCGTCGCCGAGCGTGCTGTGGCCCCATCCGACCCGGGCCCCGTACTCCCCTGGCGTGTATTGCGCGTCGTGGACAAGAACGTCGACGCCTCGGCCAAGTTCTGCCCCAGAAGTCCAGCGCCTCGACATCGGGAAGATGCGGGCACCGAGTGCTGGCTCGTGATCGGGAATGTAGGCTATCGAGCGAGGGCCCTCGGAGATCCGGTATCCAACCGTCGCGCCAGGGTGGATCACCGGCGCTGCGACGACGGAGAAGCCGCCGACCTGGACGGACTGGTCCGGAGCGTCATGGAAGGTAACAGACCGAAGGTCTCGGACGCGAACCGGAAACAGGGGTGGCGAGAGGTATCGGCCGAGACTGGCTGCTAGATCCGATCGTGCCGGCGGTCCCCAGATGTGGACCGCAAGTTCGGGCCGGAACAGCGGGCCAAAAAACCCGAGCCCCTGGATGTGGTCCATGTGCAAATGCGATAGGAAGAGATCGACCCGCCGAGACGGCCCGACTCGATCGGAGAGGCGTCGAATCCCGCTTCCGGCATCGAGGACAATCAATGTCCCGTCGTCCCCTCGTACCTCCACGCAGGCCGTGTTTCCGCCGTAGCGCACTGTCTCGGGTCCCGGGCTGGCGAGAGAGCCCCGGGTTCCCCACAGGGTGAGCTTCACTATGTCTCGCTTGACCAGAAGATCGCGATCGCTCCAAGGAGGCGACCGTGGTGTCCCAGGAGCGGGAAGGCCGTCGCTTCGATTGGCCTCCGTACGCCGTCCAAGCCGGTGATCTCGAGGGTCGAATGGACCGCGTGCTGGGCGCGGAGCGCCATCACGAGTGGCACGTCATCCGGTGGCAGTGGGCGTCCCTTCGGCCTGCTCGGACGGAAGACCGCGAGCCAGTCAGCCATCAACATCTCGCCGACTTCATCGAAGCGGCTGCCCAGGAGGGGCTCTGCTGGCTCGTTATAGAAGACTAAGCGGCCGTCGGCGTCGACGAGGAAGATTGGCATCTCCAGATAGCTCGCGACGTGGCGGAGCAGGATCAGTTCGATCGGCAGCTGGCCGGCCAGCTCGAGAGGCTTGGGTGTCGGTTTCATGTCGGTAATCGGGACCTGCGCCCTACGTTCGACCTCGGAACCTGGTTTCGATGCCGCGGGCCGGAGAATGGAGCCCGGGCTCGCGGCGAATCCTGGCTCTCACCCCGCTCTTGGGGACCGTGTGCCAGTACTCCATGTTGAACACGACCTTGCCCAGGTGCCAGAGCTCGTTCGGCTTCGGCGGGCGTGGGCGGGCGGTCGTCGTCCGTCCCGGAGAAGGGGGACCAAGTGATGGAGCTCGTCCATGATTGCCACCTCGCAACGGTAGGGCGGGGCATCGCTCACCGAACGCGGTTTTTGCCCGGCCACGGCCATGCCTCTAGCTGGTGAGGGCCCTGACGATCGCGTCGACGCGGACCTTCTCCGGCACGACGACCAAGGTCGTCATCATCTCGAACATCCCGCTCGGCCCCCCCTCATGGCGAACCTCCATTGAAACGAAATGGCACACTGGCGGGCCGAGGGGGCCGCATGTCACGCCAGCGAAGGTTGGTCCCTATTCAAGACCGAGCTCGGCCAGCCGCTGCTCGCTCGCGAGCTCCTCGACTATTGTGGGTGGCAAAGTCTCGACGAGCTCCTCGAGTCGCGCGATCAGAATCTCGACCGCCGCCTGGGTCGCGCTCGCGATCGGCTCCTCGAGCATCGCAGGCGATGCGGTGCGACCGACACCGAGATGACGAGCGGGATGCATCGCATCGACCGCCACCTCGGTCAGCACTGCGGCGACGCGTCGGTGTGACTCGTCATCCCGCACCCGCTCACGCACCTTGCGCTCGAGGCTGGCGCACGGCTCAAGGACCATCACCATCGTCCGTTCCTCCCAAGCTCTCTCGCCTACCCTTCCGCGATCAACGTCACGTAGTCCGTCGCACTCAGGACCCCGATTGGTTCGTCTTGCTCGTTCACGACGACGAGTCGATGGACTCGTTCGTCGCGCATGATCCGAGCGGCCTCGACAAGCGTCGCCGACAGGCTCACCGTCAAGGGCGGCGTGGACATCAACTCGCCGACCCGCAGCCCCGACGCCCGGCCGCGCAGCAGCTGGGTCATGACTGGCCCTCCTTCGAGCAACAGGTCAGTCCGGCTCAGCACTCCGACGAGTTGTCCAGCGCCATCGACGACCGGCAGGCCGCTGATCCGGTAGGACGCGAGCAGCGACTCGGCGGCCTCGACGGTGGCGTCGACACCGACCGTGACCGGGTCCGTGGTCATCACATCGGCGACAGCCAGGCGATCAAAGCGCAGCTGCCAGGAGATTTCCGTTGTTTCGCGGCTCATGGTCTGCCCTCGTTGGGTCCTCGGCTTCAGGTTGCACCGCTCGAGGTCCGTTAGCTGTGAGTGTTGGCCAGGACAACCTGCGCAGCGACGGCCGAATGGCCCGGCTTGAGCGTCCATTGGTCACAGCGCGAGCCACAGATCCGTCGGGACCACGGGCTTGACCGAATGGCCAGTCGGTGCCTGCCGTCTGGCCACCGACTTGGGCGGTGACTCCTCCGGGCAGCTCTACCCGACGACCGCCCGCGCCCAGGGCCCCGCCCGATCGATCTCCCCTGGAGCCAGGACCGGCGGATTGTCGCGGGTGACGAAGAAGCTCTCAGGCGGGGCGACAACATCGGCCCCGGCCCGCTCCAGCACCTTCGAAGCGGACGCGGCCGCGGAGCCGGTGAGGATCCGCAACATCCGGAACCGGGTATCGAACGCGGCTGCGCGCGCCCCCCTGAGCGAGCCTGCAGGAATCGCCGCGAGTGCCTCCTTCAGCGGCACCGATGCCCCGTGAGCGTGGGTCGGACCGCCGACGAGCAGGACGTCGACGCCCGAGACCGGGCCGAGGCCTTCGTCCGCGCTACGCAACGTCACGCTATGCGTGTCGTCGAGCGCCGCGGTCATCGACTTCGCGAGGCGCAAAGTGTTGCCGAACTTCGAGTCGCACAGGATCAAGACGTTCATTCGTGGGGCCTCCTTCACGGTGCATCGGTCGACCGGGCAGCGACCGTCGAAACTGCTTCGTCTTGACGCTATCTCCAATGGCACAGCCCAACGAGTGCCGTTGGTCCCCTACCTCGATGCCGCTTGGACCGAAACGCTTGTTGTCGGGCCTAGAGCTCGTGCGTCGATCGGGCCTCGGCGCGTATCTCGTCGCGGTGATCCGGGTGAGCGATCGCGATCAAAGCCTCGGCTCGCTCGCGGGTGCTCTTGCCAAAGAGCTCGGCGACACCCCACTCCGTGACGACGGTCCGGACATGGGCGCGCGTCGTCACGACGCCGGCGCCGGCCGCCAGGGTCGCGACGATCCGGGAGCGCGTCCCACCGGAGGCCGTGGACGGAAGGGCGATGATGGCCTTTCCTTCATCAGCCTGGGCAGCTCCACGGATGAAGTCCATCTGGCCACCGACGCCGCTGTACAGGCGGTGACCGATCGAGTCGGCGCAGACCTGCCCAGTCAGGTCGACCTCGATCGCCGAGTTGATCGCCACCATCCGGCTGAACGAGCGGATGACGTGGGTATCGTTCGTGAAGTCAACGGCGCGCATCTCGACCATCGGGTTGTCGTCGACGAATCGATAGAGGCGCTGCGAGCCCATCAGGAACGCCGTCACGATCTTGCCGCGGTTGCGCTCCTTGCGGGCGCCGGTCACCACGCCCGCCTCGACGAGGTCGACGACCGGGTCGGTGAACATCTCGGTGTGGATCCCCAGATCGAGCTTGTCGCGGAGGGCGAGTGCCGTTGCTGCCGGGATCGCACCGATCCCGAGCTGGAGCGACGCGCCGTCGGGCACCAGCTCCGCGACGAATTCGCCGATCCGCCGCTCGACATCGCCGATGGGGCCGACCAGGTGTTCGTATGGCGGAACGTCGACCTCGACCGCCAGGTCGATGTCGTCGACGTGGATGAAGCTCTCGCCGAGGGTACGAGGCATCGACCGGTTGAGCTGAACGATGACGGTCCTTGCCGCTCGGATCGCGGCGTGCATCGCCTCGACCGAGACCCCGAGGGAGCAGAACCCATGGACATCGGGCGGCGTCGCATTGACGAAGACCGCATCGAGGGGCAGGGCGCCTGAGCCGAACAATCTTGGTACGTCGGACAGGAAGACCGGCACGTAGTCGGCGCGTCCCTCGTTGACCGCGGCCCGGGCGTTGGGCCCGATGAACAGGGCGCGATGTCGGAAATGGCCGGCCATGTCGGGCGCCAGGTGGGGACCGGGCCCCTCGCAATGAAGGTGGACGACACCGACGTCGCTGAGCTCGGGCGCTCGAGCCACCAACGCGTCGAGGAGGATCGACGGCGTTGCCGCCGCACAGTGGAGATAGACCTGGTCACGGGAGCCGATGCCGGCGACAGCCTCGTGGGCGCTAACGGTTCGCATCGAGCACAGTCTTACGAATCGACGCTGGCATGGTGGGTCATCCTCGCTTTCGGAAGAGCGTGTCAACCCCCGCAGAAGCGGTCGCACCCGGGTGCTGTGCCCCGGGTGCGACCAGGCAACGGAAGGGACCCGCCCGCCGCCCAGACCAGAGTGGCGCGACGGGCGGTCTCGAATCTACGCCGCCGGAGCGAAGAGATCGAAGATCGGCGGGAAGGTCAGGGCGAAGCCCAGCCCGACCAGGACCAGGGCCGCGATGAACCCGTTCCTGAAGTTGACCTCTTTGCCTCGCAGCCAGAGGTGGAACAGGACCCACGACACCACAAAGGCGATGACCGCGAGGCCGACCTTGCCGGACAGCGGCCCGACCCCGGAGCCGATGCCGAAGTTCTTGTCGAACTGGAGAAAGGCGTTGAAGTCGATACCGATGGCGCTCTTGATCGTCGCGCTCGCCTCGTTGAGGACGACGCCGATACCCATGACGAGCGAGGCAACGCCGGCCGCCAGGAACGCCGCGACGACGGGACCGTTTGGTTTGGTGTCGGATTGCAGGGTGGTCATTCCAAGCTCCTTCAGGCGACCGGGGCGGCCTTCGTGATGAAGGCTCCGAACAGGCCGGCAGCTCCGGCGGCAGCGAAGGCGAGGATGAAGAAGACGATCACGGCCTTCCGAATCTCGTCCCGCCGGACCAACTGGACGCCGTAGTAGAGGACGGCGAACGCAACCGCGGTGGCGAGGAATGGAGCGAGCCAGGCGACGTGCTCCTTCCACTCCATCCCAAAGGTGTGCCACCCGGCCGTCTTCTCCTGAGCGAGCAGGAGGTAACGCGGGTAGTCGGCGAGCTGGCTGGGATCCTTCGGGTCGACACCCGTGGGCAGCGCGGCTCGATACCAGGGATAGGCGATGAACGTTCCGGTGATGACCGTCAGCCAGGCGACGATCGCCATGACCCAGGTCCCGATGAGCAGTCTCGGCATCCGTTCCTGGATGCCTTCGGTCGTCAGCAGCCGCTCGCGCAGGCTCCAGAGCCCGGCGACGCCACCCGCGAAGGCAAGCAGGAACAGGGTGCCGAGGACGAGCCCATGGAGAACGGTGAAGAGCTCCCTATCGGTGAGTTCCATGGTGTCCCTTCCGTTCGCGACCGGACCACCCGGTCGTCAGAGAGAGCGTGTTGATTTCCACACCCAGCATCGAGAGCCGTATGGCACGACCCAGGGGGCCGTTTGGTCGGGCCCAATGGCGGTCGCCTCGCGGCCAGGGATAGAGCCGAATAGCAACTGGAGCCGTGCCAACCGGACGCCTTCATTGGTCCGAGCCGGACGATGACCGCAGGCCCTTGTCGACGTCGGCGTCGTGGCGGACGACTACGACGGGCACTGCGGCTAGCCTGACGACGCGCTGCGACACGCTCCCCAGCAGCATTCGGCCGAGCGCCCCGCGGCCGTGGCTGCCGAGGATGATCATGTCGGCCCGCTCCGCACTCGCCGCTTCCAGGATGGATTCTCCTGGCTCACCTTCCCAAACGAGGAACGTGACCGGGATGCCCTCACGACGACCTCGTTGAACGAGTTCCTGCGCCGCGACCTGGCGGCGCTCTCGGACCTGGTCGACTCGGGCTAGGAAGCGGCCGCCGGGCAGGCGAAGTGAGGCTGTGTCGATAACGCTGACAATCAGGAGTTCGGCTCGAAGTCGGCCCGCGACCTCAAACGCTTCGTTCGTTGCCGGAGCCGAAGTCGCGGACAGGTCGGTTGCGAGCAGGAGCCGCTGGGTCCGGCTGGGCGGATTCCGACCGGTCCACGGCGGATGCATCGAAGTCACGGGCTCACGATGCTGGTGGCGAGCACCAGGGCGCCCACGAAGAACAATGCAGCGATGACGATCAGAAGCATTCCGCGCCTAGCCACGAGCTCGGACAGGCGTGCCCCACCCGAGGAGACTTTGAGTTCTGAGTGACGGTTGGGCGAAGCAATTGAATCCATGCGTGGGAGTGTCGTCACGCCGTCGCGCTCGGCAACGTGCCGACCGGCCCCTTCCCAATGGGCCACCTGTCGCTCGGATCACCTGCCGACGTCGCCGCGTCGGCCACGCCTCGACCGCGGGGCTGGTCCCGTACGCTATCAGGATGCGCGGTGCCCCGATCGATCCCAGCAACGCTTTCCCGGTCGTGGCGACCCTGTCGGCGCTCGACGACTGGCGGCGAGAACCGACTCCGGCCCGCCTCGGGGTGCTCCAGGGGGCGCTCGGCGCGGTCGCGGAGGCGGCTGGCGCGGACGGCGCCTATCTCATGATCGATGCGCCGCCGCTGCCGCCGCTGCGCATCGGGGTGGGAACGCTTGTCGCCGGCCCCGGCTCGGACGGGCGAGGCGTCAGCTTCCATCCGCTCGAGGCCGAGGAGGGTGATGGCCGGCTCGGTTCGCTCTGGCTCGACGCCGACCCAGAGGTCGCGGATGCGGCCATCGCGGCGCGGGCGCTCGAGCTGGCGGTCGATTCGTCCTGGTCGCGGGCGATGGTGCGCCAGACGGCCGGTGGCCTCGCCGCGCTCGACGAGGCCACCCGCGGGATCGCCGGCGTCCTGTCGGTCGACGAGGTCCTCCAGGTCATCGTCGATCGCGTCCGCCAGCTCGTTCGGGCGCGGTACGCTGCCCTCGGGATCGTCGACGACGGAGGTCGCATCGAGCGGTTCATTACGAGCGGTGTCACGGCCGCGGAGCGAGCTCGGATCGGGCCACCGCCCAGGGGACACGGCCTCCTCGGCCTGATCATCAGGGAGAGCCGCTCGTACCGGATCGCCGAGATCGCGGATCACCCCGACAGCTTTGGCTTCCCGGCGAACCATCCGCCGATGCACGCGTTTCTCGGCGTGCCAGTCACCGTCAAAGGCTCGTCAGTGGGCAACCTGTACCTGACCGACAAGGAGGGTTCGCCCGAGTTCAGCGAACAGGACCAGCGCCTCGTCGAGATGTTCGCGCTCCACGCCGGCATCGCCATCGACAATGCGCGGCTGCACGAGCAGGTCCAGCGGCTCGCGGTCGTCGAGGAGCGCGAGCGGATCGGACAGGACCTCCACGACGGGATCATCCAGAGCATCTACGCCGTGGCCCTGTCGCTCGAGGACCTGCCTGACCTCATGGACGAGGACAGGGATGTGGCCGTCGCCAGGGTCGACCGGGCGATCGATGCCCTCAACGTCGCGATCCGCGATATCAGGAGCTTCATCTTCGGCCTGCAGCCGGAGGCGCTCGAGGGGGGCGATCTCGTGGCTGGTCTCTCGACCCTGGTCGACGAGTTCCGGGTCAACACAGTGATCGACATCGAGCTCGACGTCGAGGATCCGGCCGAGGAACTGCGTCTCGATGTCCGAACACAAGTGCTCTACATCACCAGGGAGGCCCTGTCCAACGCGGCACGCCACTCGGTCGCGACCCGCGTCGATGTCACCCTCCACTCGGACAGTGACGGGCTGTCCCTCACCGTCGCCGACAATGGGCGGGGGTTTGATCCAGCCGAGGTCGGCGGCGCCGGCCACTTCGGTCTAACGAACATGGCGGCAAGGGCCGCATCGGTGGGCGGTTCGCTTGCGGTCAACAGCGCGCCCACAACCGGCACTCGTATCATCGTCCGCATCCCGGCCGCACCCTCAGGGAAGGATCCCCTGCGTGACTGAGCCAACGCCCGCTCGGACCCTGCGTCTGCTCGTGGTGGACGACCACGAGGTCGTCCGCCAGGGACTTGTGGCGCTCCTCGACCGGCGCGAGGGCTTCCAGGTTGTCGCCGAGGCGGGCACCGTTGCCGAGTCGATCGAGGCGGCTCGGCGCTACCAGCCCGACATCGTCGTCATGGATGTCCGCCTGCCCGATGGTTCCGGGATCGAGGCCTGTCGCGAGATCCGTGCGGAACGACCCGAGACTCGGGTCGTGATGCTCACCTCCTATCCGGACGAGGAGGCCGTCCTGTCGGCCATCGTCGCCGGGGCGAGCGGCTATCTCCTGAAGCAGATCCGTGCGCGCGACCTGGTGTCAGCACTGGAAACGGTCGGTCGCGGGGAGTCCCTGCTCGATCCGGCTGTGACCGAGAAGGTCCTCGAACGGGTCCGCCGGATTGCGACGGGCGCTCGCACCGACGAGCTCGCCGCGCTGACCGCCCAAGAGCAGAAGATCCTGCTCCTCGTCGCCGAGGGAAAGACCAACAAGGAGATCGCGGCCGAGGTCTTCCTCTCAGACAAGACGGTCAAGAACTACGTCAGCTCGATCCTCGCCAAGCTCAACCTCGAGCGCCGCGCCCAGGCGGCCGCCTATATGGCTCGGTTGCGGGGTACCGGCGGTGGGAACTGACGGGGTCATCTGAACCTCGTCGGGAGGGTTAAATGGTGCCGATCGTGCGTCGTTGGCCGATGGCATTGGGAGCCTCGGTCAGTTCGCGACAGAAAGCCTCGCCGACGGCCCATTCGACCGGGTGCTGTGCGCGAAGGCGATGCTCCTCGGCCTGGAGCAGGGCCCACGGATGGAGGTGCTCGGCTCGCAGGGCCGGGCTCGACCGGAAGCGAGCCATCGTGTCGACGAGGAAGGCCGCATAACGAGTGGTCGGGTCGACCCGCGCCGCCCGGCCTTCGAACCCCGGCGCATAGTCGACCGCGAGCAGGAAGCGACTGAAATAGGCGCCGAGGCTTTCGGCACCCTCATCCCATCCCTGGGGAGTGCCCACCACGCCGAAGAATCGGCGTTTCCGAGGTGAAGACCGCGACGACGACGCCATCGACGGAGTCGGCGGTTAGCCGACCGCCAAATGTGAGGTACTCGTTCGTGACGTGGAGGCGGTCGACGATCCGAATGAGGCCCCAGGAGAACTCAGTCTCGATTGGCAAGCGCGTACCGCGTGTGAGGGTCCGACGCACTCCGCGACCGCCCTCCGAGACCCAGTATCCGACCGCCTCAGGGTCGTAGTGGTGAAGCGTCGGCGCCCGTCCAGGACGTTCGCCGCCTCCTCGACCGGATCGAACTGCCGATCGAGGCCTTCGATCTCATCGAGATCAACGAGGCGTTCGCCGCCCAGACGCTCGCCGACGGCCGCGAGCTTGGCTTCGACTGGGACAAGGTCAACGTCAACGGCGGCGCGATCGCGCTCGGACACCCGATCGGAGCGAGCGGCGCGCGGATCGTGGCGACGCTCCTTCATGAGCTGCGACGCCGCGAGGGTCGCTACGGCCTGGCAACGCTCTGCCTCGGCGGCGGCGGATCCGTGGCGATGGCCTTCGAGCGAGTCTGAACGCCGGAGCCTGGATCTTGGGTGGCCTGTGACGACCGCGTCGTAATCTCGCCGACCCGCGATCGATCGGCGGAAACCCAGGCGCAAGTCTTTCCGCGGCGACCATGAAACTCATTCGTCGGTGGAGGCGGATGGGGCCATCAGGACCACGAAGGCGGGCCGAACGGACCTCGACCAGCGAGCCCGTTCCGGGCAGCCTTCCCTAATCGGCGACACCGCGCATTGCCTTGAACCTGACGTGCCGCTGGGATCGAGGAGCACGAGATGCTGACTGGACGATCGACCGGGCCAACAGTAGAGAGCCTGATGACCCGTGATCTCATCGTCGTGACGGAGGACGACGCGATCGCTGGCGTTGCCGAGCTGCTGGCCGGTTATGAGATCACCGGACTGCCGGTGGTCGACGACGGCGATCGGCTCGTCGGTGTCATCAGTCAGACCGACCTGGTCCGACTCCGCGGCTCTGCGCTTCCCTGGACCGGTTGGCACGGTCTGATGGTCCGCGATCTGATGACCAAGCCCGCCAAGACCATTTCAGGGTCGGCGTCGCTCGACGAGGCAGCCCGGCAGATGACCGCTGAGCACGTCCACCGTTTGGTCGTCGTCGACGGTCACCGTTCACCAATCGGGGTCATCTCCGAGAGCGACATCGTCCGCGAGATCGCTGACTGCTGCGACGACGGGTGAGCAACATGCGGGGCGGACAAGCCGTGCAACTTGACGCACCCACCCCGACGGTCGGCGGGCTGATGTCCTCCGACCCCATCCTCATCTGGCCGGATGCCCCCGTCGCTGACGTGGCCGATCTCCTCGATCGGTCAGGCATCGGCGGCGTGCCGGTCGTCGACTGGAGCGGCTACCTCGTGGGCGTCGTCAGCAGGATGGATCTGTTGCGCGTGCGTGAATCGGACAGCCTGTCGGCCGACTGGTCGCGACTGTGCGCCCGCCACATCAGAGCCAGGCGGCCGTCACCGTGCCGGTCGAGATGCCGGTGGATGACGCCGTCCGTCTGATGGAGGCGCGCCGCGTTCACCGCCTGGTCGTGGTCGCCGACGACGGAGAGTCCCCGATCGGCGTGCTGTCCGCAACGGATCTGGTCCGAGCGATGGCCGACGGTCCGGCCGGCCCCAATCGGTAGGAGTCGAGGCACCTACGCGGCGATGGGCTGACCGCTCAGGTCGATCGTGATGTCTGTTACGCCCGCCTCGACTGACCGCTCGTGGGTAGGCAAGTCGAGCCCAGCCAAGAGCCGGTGGATCGGAGCGTTGCTCGCGAATATCGTCGCCGTCAGCCGGGAGATCCGTTCGCGGCGGGCCCAATGCGCGCCGGCCGCCAAGAGCCGCCGCCCGATGCCACGATGTTGGAACTCATCGGCAACGGCGATCGCCACCTCTGCGGCGTCAACGCCATCAGGCTCCAGGCATAGGTGGCCGACGACCCGCACATGGCCGACGGGACCGTAGTCGACAACCGCAACAAAGCCCTCCCGGTGGTCGTGATCCGTCGTGCAGAAGGAAACCGATTGCGCATGGTCAAGGTTTGAGGCGATCGCGAAGAACCGTGTTCGTCGGCTGTCGGGGGAGAGTGCGGCGTAGAACCGCTCGAGCTCGGCGGCGTCGGTGGGGCGGATCGCCCGGACGCGAACGGGGCGTCGCTCGAGTGCGACACCGCCGGCGGGAGCGGACCTCAAGTCGTGGGTTCCCATCGGCCCCACCATAGGGCGACCAGGGCCGAGGACGGCAGTGTCGGATGGCCTGCTCACGCGGGGTTGTTCGGCCCGATCCATGACTCCCCACGGGTGCCAAGCATGCCGTCCCGAAAGCGGTCAGCGGGCGACGAGAACCGTTGTCGTGGCGTGGGTGGCGACGTGCTCCGAGACGCTGCCCTGAAGGAACCGACCGATCGCACCCAGGCCGCGGGCGCCGACGATGACGGTGTCGTAGCCACCCTTCTGGACAACCTGCTCGATCATCACCGCCGGATCGCCGACCGGCTCGATGAGCTCGGCCTCCATACCGTCGGCCCAAAGCAGCTCGCGGGCTTCGAGGAGTTCCTCCGCGTGGAGCTCCTTATCGTCCCAGGGATCGATCGGAAGGCGACCGGGCCGATGCGGGACGACACTCACGACGCTGAGTTGGGCGCCGAAGGCCTTGCCCAGCATGGCCGCCGTCGCCAGCGCACGCTTCGACGGCCCGGTGCCGTCGTACGCGACCAGGATCTTCTCCATGTCGGACTCCTTTCGTAGGGAGTCGATATCCTGCGTCGGCTCCATCCCGTAAGCCTCGAGCGTGGACCGGCGCCCGGCAACGGCCGTCCGTCCCGAATCGAGGATGCGTCGCCCGACGAGACCGGGCGAGCTGTTCGATACGGCTCCCTCCTTCCCGGGTTGACTCGGGCGGGAGGACGTCTGGCGGCCAGCTCTGCGCGCCTGTTGATTGGCGAGGCGAGAAGATACGAAATATCGTATTCTTGTCGGCCAGTCCGTATTCAGAGGTCTGACACGAGATGACGTCCAACCTCCCGGTTATCGCGCAGCGAGGCGCGGCACTCTCCCGCGACGAGGTGCTCGCCTCCTTCTTCCAAGGGCTGGCCGACCCCACCCGGGTGCGGATCCTCGAGCTGCTGCGTGAACGACCGCGGACCGTCACCGAGCTCGTGGCCGACCTCGGCGTCGCCCAGGGACGGGTTTCGAGCCATCTCAGCTGCCTGCGGTGGTGCGGCTACGTGCTGGGCGAGGTCGACGGGCGCTTCACCCGCTATCGGCTGATCGACGACCGGGTCCGCGAGATCCTCCGCCTGGGAGAAGAGATCGTCCGCGACAACGCCGACCGGCTGACGTCATGCCTGGTGCTGGCGACCGAGACGCCAACGAGCGCCGCCGAGGTATAAGCGACGCCATGGTGTCCGCCGGCGTGCCTCAACAACCGATCATCTACATCGATCTCGGCGTCGGTGGCATGACCTGCGACGATTGCGCCGACCGCGTCACCGACGCGCTCGAATCGGTGCCCGGGGTTCGGCGCGCCACCGTCAGCCTGAACGGCCGGAGCGCGCTCGTCGAGGCAACGACAGACGTAACGGGCGGCGCCCTTGCGCTGGCCGTGCGGGACGCTGGCCCACCCGCCGGGCACCGGTACAACGCCTTCGAGCGCCGACGCCGGGCATCCATGGGACCGCCGGAGGGAAGCCCACCGTGATCGATCGCTTCGATCTTGTGATCCTTGGCTCGGGCTCGACCGCCTTCGCCGCGGCGATCAAGGCCTCGGAGCTCGGCGGGCGCGTCGCGATGGTCGAACGCCGAACGCTCGGCGGCACATGCGCCAACCGGGGCTGCCTGCCGTCGAAGAACCTGATCGAGGCCGCGCGCATCGTCCACCAGGCGGCACGTCCGCGGTACCCGGGCCTCAGCCCGGCCGCCGTCGCCGTGGACTTCCCGGCGCTCGTGCGCCAGAAGGACGACGTGGTGCACGACTACCGCTCGAAGAGGTACGCGAGCGTGGCCGACGGGCTGGACGCGCTCGAGGTGATCTCCGGGAACACCCGGTTCGAGGATCCCCACGCGATTGCCGTCGGGAGCCGTCGGATCGTAGGCGACCGGTTCCTCGTCGCGACCGGCTCGCGGCCCTCGATCCCGCCGATCCCTGGCCTGGACTCGATCTCATACCTCACGAGCGACCTGCTCGACGCCGACGAGGCGCAGCGGCTGGCCGAGCTGCCCGATTCGGTCACCGTCCTGGGCGGCGGCTACGTCGCCGTCGAGCTCGCCCAGATGTTCGCTCGCCTCGGCAGCCGGGTCACGATCGTCGCCCGCTCCGAGCTCCTTCGCGGCTACGAGCCCGAGCTCGGCCGAACGCTGGCCAAGGTCTTCACGGACGAGGGCATCGAGTTCGTGACGGGCGCGCGGATCGAGCGAATCGAGGGCGATCATCGCGAGGTCCGCATCTACGGCGAAACGGCGGAGGCTGGCAGAGTCGTGCGGGCGCAACGGCTCATCGTCGCGACGGGCCGCGACCCGAACACTGACGACCTCGCGCTCGAGCGCGCGAGAGTGACAGTCGACAGCTCGGGCTTCGTTACGGTTGACTCGCGGCTTCGGACCAGTCAGTCGCACATCTGGGCGGCCGGCGACGTCATCGGCCGCCAGCATGGCTCCCAGATGGCAACGCCGGTCGGCGCTCGTCAGGGCCGCATCGTGGCCGAGAACGCGCTCGCGGACGCCAATCGGACATTCGATGGGACCGCCATCCCGCGGGCGATCTTCACGGACCCACCGATCGCGACGGTCGGACTCACCGAGGCCGAGGTCAAGGCGAAACACCTCCCGGCGGTCAGCGCGACGACGCCGATGGAGTACGTGCCGCGCGCGGGGGCGATCCATCGCACCACCGGCTGGGTGAAGATGATCGCCTCGACGATCGACGAGCGGGTGCTTGGCGTCCACGTCATCGGCGAGGGCGCGAGCGAGATCATCCACGAAGCGGCGATGGCGATGAAGTTCCGGGCCACGCTGGCCGACTTCGTCGATCTCATCCACGTCTATCCGACCATGAGCGAGGCGCTCAAGATCGGCGCTCAGGCGTTCACCCGTGACGTCTCGAAGCTCTCGTGTTGCGCGGAGTGAGGGCCATGCTGGAAACGACGGCGAGAGACTTCTGATGTCCGACGCCCTCGACCGCCGCCCGGGTCTCCCGGCCGCCGAGCTCCACGAGCGGATCCGCGAGGCGGCATTCGCCCTGCTCCTGACGAAGCGGCGAGCGATCGCCCCCGACGAGATCGTCACCGCGACTGGCGCGCCGTCCGCGGCGCTGCCGGCGATGCTCGATCAGCTCGCGGGTGCCGGGTGGATCGACCGCGACGAGGCCGGCCGGGTCACGGGGTCCGCCGGACTCAGCCTGACGACGGGCCCCCACCGGATCGAGATCAGCGGAGCCGAGTTCCGGACCTGGTGCGCCGACGACGCGGTTGGGATCGCATCGGCTCTGGGGACCGACGCCGCCATCAGAACCGAGTGCGCCGTATGCAGTAAGACGATCGCGTTCGACACCCGCGCCGGGCAGCCACCGGCCGGCCGTCCCGAGCGCCTGTGGCTCGCCTCCGGCGGAACGGACCTGCGGGGCGACTTCTGTGATCCGACCGTTCTACTGTGCTCGCGGGAGCATGCCGCGGTCTGGGCCGAACGGCAGGCCGGCCACGGCCGGGCGGTCGGCCTCACCGAGGCCGCCGAGCTCGGCTCTGAGGGCTGGGCCTCGTGTGCGGCCGCCGTGAGCGCGGTCCGCGACGGGCCAAAGGCGTAATACCGAACCCATAGGCTACGGGTTGTGATCGAGGTCGCGGGGCTCGTCAAGCGTTATCGGAAGGCCAAGCGGAACGCCGTTGACTGGATCAGCTTCGATGTCCGTGCCGGCGAGTTCTTCGCGCTCCTTGGCCCGAACGGCGCCGGCAAGACGACGACGATCTCGATCCTGACGACGACGCTCGCGCCAACCCGAGGCCGAGCCCAGATCGACGGCCACGACGTCGTCGCGGAGGCGAGCGCCGTCCGTCGCCAGGTCGGGATCATCTTCCAGCGGCCGAGCCTCGATCAGAACCTCACGGCCGAGGAGAACATCCGTTTCCACGCGGTCCTGTTCGGACTGTATCCGTACCGACCGATGTACCGGCTCATGCCGGCCGGCTACCGCCGTCAGGTCGGCGAGCTCGCGAGCCTCCTCGGCCTCGAGCGCGAGATCTTCGACCCGATCCGAACCTATTCGGGCGGGATGCGCCGCAAGCTCGAGATCGTCCGCAGCCTGATGCACAACCCCAAGGTCCTGTTCCTCGACGAGCCCACGGCTGGGCTCGATGCGCCCAGCCGGCGGACGCTGTGGGAACACCTCCGGACGGTCCGCCGCGAGAACGGCACGACGATCCTCCTCACGACCCACTATCTCGAGGAGGCCGAACAGGCCGACCGGATCTGCATCATCGACGACGGCCATGTCGTCGCACAGGGGACGCCCGCCGCTCTCAAGGCGGAGTTGTCGGCCGAGTACGTGGTCGTCGACGCGGCCGATCGAGGCCACCTCCGCCTGGAACTCGAGCGTCTTGGGCTGACGCCGGACGGGTCCGGTCCGTTCACGCTCGCGCTCGACGGCCGCGGCGCTCACGCCACGCTCAAAGCGATCGATACGCCACTGACGCTCGTGCGGACCGAGTCACCGAGCCTCGAAGATGCCTACCTCGAGATCGTCGCCCGCGCCGAGGCACCGAGCCGTGAGTGAGGCGTCGGCGGTCCTGGTGATCGCTCACCGCGACTTCGTCAAGCTGCTCCGCGATCGGCTGCGGATCGTCGCCGACTTCGCCCTGCCGCTGACCCTCGTGCTCCTGCTCGGGCCGACGCTCCAGGCGGGCTACGGCCGACCCGGCGGGATCGAGGTCACGACGTTCGTCTTCACGGGTGTCCTGGCGCAGTCGGTCTGGCAGTCGGCCTCGATGGGCGTGATCTCGCTCATCGCTGATCGCGAAGAGGACTTCAGCCAGGAGATCTTCGTGTCGCCGATCTCGCGCTACTCAATCGTCGCCGGCAAGATCATCGGCGAGTCGCTGGTCGCCCTCCCGCAGGCGCTGGCGATCCTCTCCCTAGCCGTGCTGCTCGGGATTCCGCTCTCCCCGATGACGCTCCTCGCGCTCCTGCCGGTGGTCTTGGCCATGGCGATCTACGGCGGCGCGTTCGGGATCCTCGTCTTGTCCAACATCGCCAGCCAGCGAACGGCGAACCAGATCTTCCCGTTCGTCATGCTGCCGCAGTTCTTCCTAGCCGGCGTGTTCAACCCGATCCACGACCTGCCGCCGGTACTGGCGGTGCTGTCGGCGGTGTCCCCGATGCGCTGGGCCGTCGAGCTCGTCCGGAACGTGTATTACGCAACTCAGTCCGGCTCCGGGGCGCCCGAGCTTTCGCCGCTGTCGGTCGTTGTCCCGGTCCTTGTCCTCTCGTTCATCGGCTTCATCGTCGTGGGCACTGCACTCTTCGTCCGAGCCGAGCGCAACAGGTAGCTCCACGATGTGGGTCGTTCGTCTCCGGTGAAGCGATCAATGGCCCCTGCCGCTCGCTACGCGGTCGCCAGCGCCTCGGTCGGGGAAACTCGGGCGGCCCGGAGGGCGGGGTACAAGCCGGCGACGGCGCCGATCGTGACCGTCACCGCGATGCCACCCGCCACGATCCAGGCAGGGACGACGGTGGGCCAGCCCTGGGCCGTCGCGTACGCCGCCGTTACGCCCGATCCGAGCATGATCCCAGCGATCCCGCCGAGGACCGTCAACAGGAGGGCCTCGGCGAGGAACTGGATGCGGATGTGACCTCTGGTCGCGCCCAGCGAGCGCCGCAACCCGATTTCGGCGCGGCGCTCGAGCACCGAGATCACCATCGTGTTGGCGACACCGATGCCACCGACCAGCAGCGCGACGGCGCCGAGGCCGAGGAGCAGTCCGGTGAACGTCGTCTGTGCGGCGGCCCGCGCCGCGAGCGCCTCGGAGGGCCGAGACACCTCCACCTCGTTCGGCCGCGCAGGGTTCGCCGTTCTGGCCAGCAGCCCGCGGACGGCTTCGACGGTGTCCGGATCCGTCCGCGTGTAGAGGGTCGTGATGTCGCCGCCGAAGCCGAGATCGCGCTGTGCGGCCTGCCACCCGATGAGCGCGCCGAGGTCGAGCTCGGGCGCGAGCGGCACCGGGTCCAGGATGCCGATGACCGTGAACCACCGCCCGCCGATCCAGATTTGGACGTCTCGGTTGACGGCACCCAGCCCGAGGCGCTCGGCCGTCCTGGCGCCAAGCACGACCGCGGGGTATTGGGCGGTCGCATCGTTGAGCCAGATTCCGGCAGCCACAGACGCGCCGACCGTTTCAAGGAGGTCGATGCGCACGGCGTAGGTGCCGATCCCGCCGGACTGCGGGGGCGGGATCTTGTTGGTGCGGTACACCTTCGCCTCAGGGAGCTGTCCGATGGCGGTCGCAGACTCGACCGCGGTGATGCGGCGGATCATGGCGACCGACTCGGCGGGCAGGACAGCCTGCTGACCGAACAGCGTGCTGCCCGGCGCCACCCTGAGGAGGTTCGTGCCCAGTGCATCGAGAAGCCGGTCCAGTTCGGCACGACTTGAGGTAGAGGTCCCGACAACGGCGACCATGGCTGCGATCCCGATCGCGATCCCCAGCGCCGAGAGGAAGACCCGCAGCGGTCGGGCGCCCAGCCCATAGCCTGCCAGCCGGAGGACGTCACGGGTGCTAAACCGCCCCGGTTGGGGCGAGGTCGTCACGCCACCGCCGCGGTGCGGTCATCGACGACCCGGCCGTCGAGCATGGACACCTGGCGGGGCAGGTGCGACGCGACCACGCGTTCATGGGTGATGACGACGATCGTCGTGCCGGCCGCATGGAGGTCGAGGAGCAGGCGCATGACTTCCTCGCCCGAGTGGCTGTCGAGCGCCCCGGTGGGCTCGTCGGCGAGCAGCAGCGCCGGGTCACGCACAACGGCCCGCGCGATCGCGCTTCGCTGCTTTTCGCCGCCGGACAACTGATGCGGCCGATGCTGAAGCCGGTGGCCGAGGCCCACCCGCTGCAGCGCCGCTGCGGCCCGATCCCGCCGTTCGCGCAGGCCCGCGCCTGTATAGAGCAGGCCGTCGGCAACGTTGCCTAGGGCGGAAACGCCTGGCGCCAGGTGGAAGTGCTGGAAGACGAATCCGATCCGAAAGGCTCGGAGCGCCGACAGGTCGCGGTCTGCCAACTCGGTGATGTCGCGTCCGTCGATTACGACATGCCCGACGCTCGGGCGATCCAGCGTGCCCATGACATTGAGCATCGTCGACTTGCCAGACCCGGACGGCCCAACGATGGCGACAAGCTCGCCCCGACCGATGTCGAGGTCGACGTCGCGGAGGGCGACGACTCCGCCGGGGTACGTACGCCCGACGCCGCGAAGCATCACGATGGGTTCGGCCTGAGCGATCAATTCGGAACCCCAACCCTCATGCCCTCGGCGATGCCCTCGCCGCTGACCTCGACGCGGCCCGCGGCGAACATGCCGGTCTTGACCGGCACGATCCGCGTCGTATCGGCGTCGATGACCTCGAGCCCGAAGCCGCCGTCGGCAAGCGCGAGCAGCGCGGCGACCGGCACAGTCAGCACGTCCTTGCGCTCTTGGCTGACGAAGTCGACATCGACAGGAGCCGCGTCCAGCGAACCGAGAGCATCCTGACCGGCGATCGTGACCGTCACGCCGATGCGTGGTGCGGAAGCCGCCGAACTCGATCCACCTTCAGCCGCACCCGGTTCCTCCGGTGCGGTGATGGCGGTGCCAACGTTGCTGATCGTGCCTTCCACCCGATCCCGTCCGGGGATCGTGACGGTAACTCTGCCGCCCTGCCTAGCCAGAGCCTGATCCGCAACGTCGAGGTCGACGCTGACAAGCTTGGTCGTGCCCGTGTAGCTGAGTACTGGCATCCCGCGCTCACCGAGCGCATCGC
>DASPWU010000008.1:0-24332 GCA_035637675.1 Candidatus Limnocylindria bacterium
GGGCGGTGGTGGCGGCCGGCCTGTCCACGACCGTTTCCGGGGCCCGCGAGGGAATGCCGCACTCGGCCGACCTGGAGCGTGCGGTCGCCGAGCGAGCCTGATCGCTACGCCAGGTCGGGTGGCGACTTCGCCGGCGGCCCCGCCGGCGGCTCTGCGGGGGGCTTCGCGGATTTGGGCGGTCTCGGAGGGCGGGGACCCCGAGACCGGCCCGACCGGCCGGCCCGACCGGTCGCGGGACTGCCGGTGGTCGTCGGCTCGGAAGTGGTCGGCTGGGTCGTCGTCAGCTCGACGGTCGTCGGCTCGGGACTCGGCGCCGCCTCCACGGCCGGTGCCGCCTCGACGGCCGATGCGGCGCCAGTGGCCGACATTGGAGGGTCCGCGGATCCCGGTGTCGCTACCGCCGTTTCCATGCTCGGCCGGTTGACGCCCGCCAGGAGGGGCCTGGCCATGAGGAGCTGGGGGATGGACCGTCGTCCTGCGCCGGCCGGCCCGGCCCACCAGGCGGCAATCGCGGTGGTCAACGGCACGGCGGAGAGCACGCCGATCGCCCCGACGATGGTCCGAACCACTTCCACGGCGATGTGCTCGTCGTTGATCGCGAGGTCCAGCCGGTGAACCTGGACCGCCAGCAGGACGAGGACCGGCAACCCAGCGCCCAGGTAAGCGAACACGAGCGTGTTCACGGTCGCCGCCAGGTGGGCGATGCCGACCGACATCGTTCGCCGGAAGAGGTCGCGGCGGGACAGCGAGGGATCCAGCCGGCGGAACTCCTCGACCGTCACCGCCTGGGTGATCGCGACGTCGTTGAGGACCCCAAGGCCGCCGAAGATCACCGCCGCCAGCAGCAGGCCCGACAGGTCGATCGAGCCGCCGACGAGCTGCCCGACCACCACGAGCTCCTCCGAGCCCTGGGCCGATGTGAACTGGGCCGCCCCCGACACCACGACGGCGAGGCCGCCGGTCACCAGCAGCCCGACGGCCGTGCCGGCGATCGCCGCCATCGTGGAGCGGCTGGGGCCCTGGGTCATGAGAAAGCTCAGCACGGAGATCGCAATCCCCAGCCCGATCGCCAGGGCGATCGGGCTGTAGCCAGAGAGCAGCAGCGGGATGAGGACCCTGATGACGACAAGGACGGTGATGGCCAGCGAGGTCAACGCCCGGAGGCCACGCCAGCCGGCGATCGAGACCGTGACCAGCGCGAAGGCGGCCATCAGCCAGCCCAGAACCGGCAGGCGCCAGCGGTCGATGACCGAGTACGTGACGGTCCCGTCCGGTTGACGATCGATCGCGAGCAGCACTTCGTCGCCGGGTCGGTAGTCGGGCCGCAGGAGCTGGCCGGATGGGCCCTCCAGGTTGGCCGAGACCTGCACGCCCCGCCGTTCGCCGTCCAGCAGGTCGACGATGGCGACGGGTGCGATCCGATCGCCGACAGGCGGCAGGCTCACGATCCTGGCGTGGGCCCGGTCCGACACGAGCTGGGTGCGAGGCGGGCTGAGATCGGGGATCAGGAACAGCAGGGCACAGGCCAGGAGCGCAATGCCGAAGACCACGATGTTGCGCTCGGCCGTGGTCCCGCCAATGTCACGCGCGCCGTGAGCGGCGGCGTGCCCCTGACCGATTGCCTGGCCGACGGTCTGGCCGGCGGCCTGGTCGGTCCGTCGGTCGGTCGGGCGCGGCGTCATCCCTGCGGGAACCTGCGCGGGCCGCGCTCAGCGGGGATCGTCATGGCCAGCGCATCCTACCCGCGCCGGAGACGACGCGAATAGTCAGCGAGCGGTCGGACGTTCCTTGCGGCAGGCCGGACATGTCCCGAACAGCTCCAGGCGATGGCGCTCGATCCGATAGCCCGTCCGCTTTGCGACCTTCTTGGTGATCGCTCGAATGCCGCGATCGTCGATGTCGATCGTGCGACCGCAGTTCGAACAGATCACGTGGTGGTGGTGATCATGCGGCTGGCACGTGACGTAGGCGTGCTCACCGTTCGCCAGATCGATGCGCTCCACGATGCCGAGGTCCATGAACAGGTCCAGGGCCCGGAAGACGGTCGCCCGGCCGATGCCCGGCTGGCGCGCCCGTGCGTCCGCCAGCAGGGCGGCCGCGGTGAAGTGGCCCTCACGGCCTTCCAGCGCAGACGCGACGGCCCGCCGTGGCTCGGTCAGACGGTGACCGGCTCCGTCGAGCGTCCTCAGGATCTTCCCTGGCACCGGGCAATGATACTCAGTCTCTCTGAACCGGATCGCGTGTCCTGATCCGATCGCCCGCCGTGGCGGCCACGGGGCCCCCGTCGTTTGCACGACTGACGCTGGATGGGTACCGTCATCGACCGCGGACCGGCCACGATCGCGCCGGTCCCCTTCTCGACGCTCGGAGGACCGGTCCTGAGTCGCCGACCGAACAATGCCCCCGGCAGTCGCCGCGAGCGCCGGCTCGCCCAGCGCGCGGCCGATCGAGAGATGGAACGAGCGCGGGCTGCCCGCGGGCGGTCGACGCCCCCGTGGCGCCAGCCGGTCGCGATCGTGACTGCCGGCGCGATCGTCGTCGCCATCGCCGCGTTGCTGCTGGTCACCCGACCGTGGGCCGGCACGGGCCAGGGCGGCTCCGGCGACCTGCCACTCGGCCTCATCCGTCCGACGGCGACCGTCCCCGCCGGTCTCGCCGACGGCAAGGCGCTCGGCAGCGCAGGCGCCCCCGTCACCATCGACATCTGGGCCGACTTCCAGTGCCCCGTCTGCGGCAGGCTGGCCCGTGAGGTGGAGCCGCGGGTGGTGACCGACTTCGTGGAGAAGGGCATCGTCCGGCTCGTGGCCCACGACTTCGCCTTCCTCGGGTCCGGCCATACGCCTGACGAGTCGATCATGGCAGCGACGGCGGCGCGGTGTGCCTCGACGCAGGGCCGCTACTGGGAATACGCCGACTTCCTGTTCTGGAACCAGGACGGCGAGAACAAGGGCGCCTTCAGGCAGGAGCGCCTGCAGGCCATGGCCGACGCCATCGGGCTGGACCGGACCGCGTTCGAGGCATGCCTCACGGATGCGTCCGTTCGAGGCGCCGTCCAGCAGGAGACCGCCGCGGGCGCTGCTCTCGGGGTCAAGGCCACGCCGACCCTGTTCGTCAACGGCCAGAAGATGGAGGGCCTGCCGACCTACGAGCAGCTCGCCGCAGTCATCACCCAGGCCGCCGGCTCGGCCACACCCGGTCCGGTCGGCTCGGCGCCGGCTTCATCGCCGATACCGGGAGGGTCCGCGTCGCCGTGAGGGCGAGTCGGTCCGGCGCCGCGATGACCGCCCTGGCGGCCATCGGGCTCGTCGTCGCGGCCTACCTGGCGATCACCAAGTTGACCGGCGGCGCACCGGTCTGCGGACCCCTTCAGGGCTGCGAGACCGTCGCCGCGTCCGAGTACAGCGAGGTGTTCGGCGTCCCGGTGGCGGTCTTCGGTGTGGGGTTCTCGGTTGGTCTGGTCGCGCTCTCGGCCGCCTGGTGGCGGCTGGCCGACCGCCGCGCTCTCCTGGGCGCCTACGGCCTTGGGCTGATTGGGAGCGTGGTGGTCGCGGGCCTGACGTACCTCGAGCTGTTCGTCATCCATGCGATCTGCGTCTACTGCGTCGTCTTTGCCGTGACCGTCGTGGCCGGGTTCGTGGTGGCCGCCGTCGCCATGCGGGCCTCGGCTCAGGAGGGCTAGCCGCCGCAGCCCGCGAGCGCTCAGCTCGGCGATACCAGGCCCGGCTCCTCCGCGGCGCCATCACGGCGAACCAGGTCAGCGAGGGTCGCCCGCCGGAGCCGGTCGAGCATCGCCGATTGGGCGGCAAAGAACACGTCGTGCACGTCGCAATGGCCGTCGCGGCCGCACGGGCTGCCGCGCAGGACGCAGGTGGTTCGGCGGCTGTCACCCTCGATCGATTCGACGATCTCCAGGACCGCGATGGCGGTGGCCGGCCGGGCCAGCCGATAGCCGCCGCTGCGACCGGCGGCCGACTCCACCAGGCCGGCCGCGACGAGGTCGCGCATGACCTGCGGCAGGAACGCGACCGGGATGTGCATGTCCTCGGCGATGCGCCGGACCGACATCCGGCCGCGGTCGTTGTGGCTCAGGGCGATCATGGCGCGGATCCCATAGTCGCCGCGGTGGGTGAGCTCGAGCCGCATGGCCCCGTGAGTATGCCGCTATGGCGCCGAATCGGCCGGCGACGGAGAAGGCCTTCCCGGCGATAACGGGCGCGCCGGCGCGTAGCCGGTCAGCTCGACGTAGGCCTCGCCCGAAAGGGCCTGGCTGCCACGCGCCGCAGTCACGCGCTGGGATCCTTCCCAGTAGACGACGCCCGAGGTGGGCCGTGTGTCGAGCTCCTGGTCGGCAACCGTGGGCGAGAGCTCGATGGTCAGCTCCTCGCCGGGTACGACAATCCGCCAGGCGGCCGGGTAAACGGCGCCGGTATGCGGGCTGGTCCAGTGGCCCGTCGCGCTCACGCTGAACACGTCCGCCAGATAGACCACGGTTCCGTCCGGCCGGCGAAGGGTCCCGTAGACGAGCCGATGGACGCCATCGGCGTCGCGCACGAGCCACAGCACCAGGTCGGTCCCGTCCGCCAGGTTGACCGCGAACCAGTCCCAGCCGCCGCCCCCCACCGCGATGAAATCGCCCCACTGGTGGTCGAACCATGCTTCCCCGGTCACGGCCATTGCCCGGCCGTCCAATGTGAGCGTGCCGCGCGCAGGCAACCTCGGGCGCGAGTAGTAGTACGAGCCACCGGCGGGACCGAGATCGATCCAGCCGTCCCGATCGTGGAGGACCGGCTCGGTCTCGTCGATCTCCAGGTTCAGACCGAATGCCGCCCCTGCCCCAGCCGCTTCGGTCGCGTTCACTGCCGCCGCCAGACGATCCCGACCGGAGCCCCCCGACATCGTCCACGGCACGTTCGCCGTCGACGGGCCGAGACCGGTCTCGGGACCCTCCGGCGTCATCTCGAGGTCGAAACCCGTCGGTTGGCCGGCCGGCAATCCCCCCGACCGTGGCGAGCCATCGACCTGCGGCCCGATCTCGCTGCGCTGCGCATAGCTGAACCGGCCGCGGGTCTCGTCGGTGAGTGCCACGTGGGATGCCCAGGTGACCGGAAAGTCGCCGCGCTCGGCCCGGAACACGACGAACTCGAAACCGAATTGCTGCCCTGCGGCGCTGCGCAGATGGCCGGTGTAGTACCACCACTCGGTGAGCCGGTCGTGCGGGCCGTCATCGCGGGGAAACTCGATCGGCAGTGGATCGGCAGGCCTCGGGGTGACGCTCGCCGCCGCGGGCGCCTGCAGCCGAGCCACCGGCGGGTTGGCCAGGATCGGTCCGCCGCAGGCGGCGACCAGGACCGCCGCAACGAGACACAGGCCGACGAGACCTGTGAGACCCCCCAGCGTTCGGCGGCCGGTCACTGGACCGGTTTCAGACCGGTCACAGGATGGCTTCCCGTTCGACGTCGGTCGACGGCAGGCGACTCGCCAGCCAGCGTTCGATCCGAGCCGGCATCCACCAGTTCCAGCGGCCGAGGAGATGCATCGTGGCCGGCACCAGGAGTGCCCGGACCACGGTCGCGTCCAGGGCGACCGCGATGGCCATGCCCAGACCGAGAGCCTTGATGAGGACGATGTCGGCGAAGGCGAACGATCCGGCCACGACGACCACGATGAGCGCCGCCGAGGACACGATGCGGCCGCTCCGCTCGAGCCCGGCGGCGACGGCTTCGGCGTTGTCGCCCGTTCGATCCCAGGTCTCCTTCATGCGCGTCAGCAGGAAGACTTCGTAGTCCATCGACAGCCCGAACAGGATGCAGAAGAGGATGATCGGCTGGGTCGTCTCGACGAAGCCGAGGGGCTGGAAGCCGAGGATCGCGGACAGGTTGCCCGTCTGGAAGATCCAGACCAGGGCGCCGAAGCTCGCGCCGATCGACAGCGTGTTCATGAGGAGGGCCTTGGCCGGCAGGACGACCGATCGCAGGAGCACGAGGAGCACGACGTACGTCGTGACGAGGATGAACAGGCCGGTCTGCGGGAACTCGGCAGCCACCTCGGACACGACGTCCCGCACGTCGGCGGCTCCGCCCGAGACGAGCATCGTCATCCCCGGCGGAGCCGAGAGGCGTCCGCCACCGGATCGCAGGTCGTCGACGAGCGCACGGGCCTCGTCCCGGTTGGGCCCGTAGCGGGTGTAGATCGTGAACGCGGTGAGATCGGCCCGTGTCGTGGCGGCCAGCGTCGCCTGGACGAACCGGTCCGGGGGCCCGTTGCGGTCGCCGTACAGGAGCTGGTACTGGGCGAGCTGCAGGCGAGGGTCCACGTCGACCAGGCTCGTGATGTGGCTGACCCGAGGATCGGCTCCGAGGCGGCGCGAGTAGTCGTAGAGACGGGCGACGTTGTCCGCCGAGATGGCCGGCCCGGAGGTCCGGACCGCCAGCGTGATCGGAGCGAAGGCCCCCTCACCGAACGCGCTGACCAGCCGATCGTACGCGGCCCGCGACGGCACGCTGGCCGGCAGGATCGTCGGATCGGGTGCGTTGAATCGGACGCCCAGGAACGGCACGGCAAGGACGACCAGCAGCCCCAGCGTCGGCACCAGCACAGCCACCGGGTGACGCATGACTCGTCGGGCGAGGCGCGCCCACGCTCCCTCGCGGCCGGGCACGGCGGTCACCCGGCGGACCGCCAGCAGGTCGATCCGCGGTCCCAGGATTGCCAGGAGCGCCGGCAGGAGTGTCAGCGCGGCCGCGACCGCAAGCCCAACGACCACGGCGCCGGCGATGCCGACCGACCGCAGGATCATGAATCGAAACAGGGTGAGCCCCACCAGTCCCAGGAGGACCGTCAGCCCGGAGAAGAAGACCGCGCGGCCGGCAGTCGCGACCGTGACGCGGATCGCGTCAGCGACCGCCTGGTCCCGGGCCGACGATCGCTCCGGCCCCTTCGGCGCGTTCCGCCAGGCCGGCCGCCGGGCCAGCTCTTCGCGGAAGCGGCTCGTCAGCAGCAGCGAGTAGTCCACGCCCAGCCCCAGGCCCAGGAGCGTCGCCAGGTTCAGGACGAAGATGCTCATCGGGGTCAGTCCTGCCAGGCCGTAGATGATGGCCAGGGCGACGATCACCGCGGTGCCCCCGACGGCGAGCGGAACGCCCGCCGCGACCACACTGCCGAAGACCGCGAGCAACGCCAGCCCGGCCAGCGGCAGGGAGATCACCTCGCTCCGCCGGAGGTCCGACTCGGAGACGGTCTGCACGTCGCCGTAGAAGGCCGGGCCGCCGGCCAGCCCGACCTCGATCCCGGGCGCCGGCCGCAGGGCAGCGGCCACGCTATCCAGGGTCCGGCCGGAATCGTCCGTTGGGTCGCCGAGGAAGACGACGTCGTAGGCGGTGTGGCGGTCCGCGCTCACCTGGCGAGGTGCGGCCTGGTGAGACAGTACGGACCGGACCTGCGGGACGCGGGCTAGATCGGCGACGGCGCCCGCGGCGGCCGTTTCGAACTGCTGGCTGCCGGCAGCCAGCTGGTCGCTGTGGAAGACGACCAGCAGCGCGGAGGGCGGGAGGTCGAGCTCCGCGCCGAGCAGGGCCCGGGCACGGACCGATTCCAGGGTGTCCGTCGAGAAGCCTCCGGCGCGCAACGCTCCGCCGGCCCGAGGCGCGAACGGCACGGCGGCCAGGATGACCAGCAACCATGCGCCGAGGACCGCCCTGCGATGGCGGTGAACGGCGATGCCGAGTCGCTCGAACAGGCTCATCCCGGTGCTCATCCCAGGGCTCATCCCGGGGTCCGGCCATGGCTCCGCATGACGCCAGTGCGGCCGACTGGTGGACTGCCCGCGGGCGGGCGCGACCGCCCGGAATTACGCCGTTTGACGGAGAGATTCATCGGTCTCGTCATGCTATACAGGAGACCCGCCGAACGTTCCGAGGAGCCTCCCGCTGCGCCACTCGATCGCGCCGAGCCTGGCTCCTCCGACGCGCGTCGCCGACCGTCCGACGCGCGTCGCCGACCGTCCGACGGTCCTGGCCCGTGTCCCGAGGAAGGCCGCGTCCAGCGCTCGAACGCCGACCGCCCGCCAGATTGGGTCGCCGGCATGACGCGCCCGATGGATGGTTCGCGGGATGAGTCGCGATCGCTACCCCGCGAGATCGTGAGCTGGGCGGAACGGTTGATCGATGCCCTGTCCGCGGACCATCTCCACCAGCACTGTTCGGTCTTCATGTTCGATCCGCGACGAGATGGGCTCGTTCTCACCGCCCAGGTCTGGGGTGCCGGTATGGACTCCGGCAAGGTCACACCGGGCGCCTGGGTCCTGCCCCTGGAGGGCTCGGTCTGTGGGCGCGTCTTTCGAACGGGCGAGCCGGCCTTGATCGTGGACACGGCTCTCGATCCGGACTATCGGGACTACCCGGGGGGCCGCATGCGCAGCGAGCTGGCGGTGCCGATCGTGGCCGGCTCGACAGTGGTGGGCATCCTCAATTTCGAGAGCCCGTGGCCGGCGACCTTCGGGATCGACGATCTCGACCGGGTCAGTGATTGGGCCGCTCGGGCGGGTGAGGAATTCGCGGCCCGCGGATTGCAGAGGTACGTCGGACCCGCCTGACGACGGCCCGTCTCTGCTAGCATGCGCCCGTTCCATTCGACCCGGCGCTGAGGCTCTCGCGTGGACCTGTTCCTCCTGCCGATCAACCACCTGGTGCCCTTCTGGATCTCGGCCGCCGTCGCCGGCGGAATGCTCTTCATCGTCCTGCGGGCGGCGATGTCAGCGGAGGGACGGCCGTCCGGCTGGGTGCGGACGATCACCAATCCGAACGCGCGGATCCTCTTCGGCCTGCTCTTCGTCGGCTGGGCGGTCGTCTCGGGGATCGTCCTTGGCCTGCTCGTTCCGCACGAGGGGGCCGATTCGCCCTACGGCGGCTTCGCGCTAATCTCGTTGTTCGTCGGGTTCTTCATCATGATGGGGTTCCTCTGGTCCGTCATCGGCGAGTGAGCGCCTGACCTCTCCCGGTCCGGCCTCCGCCGCCGTCGGGCGTTCGCCATCGGAGAACAGAACACGCTCGTCGCGTGCCCACGCTGACCCGATCGGAGTGGGCGTAGAGATCCTTGGCCCGGATCGCGAGAGTGGAGGTGTGGTTCCGGCATCTGATCCACTCGGGCTCGCCTCGGGACGCCCCGCCCAGGTCTTGCGTGAGGCCGTCGACACTGCAACGAACTCGCGGTCCCGCGTTTGTTCGCTGATGGCGAACGCACCCGATCCACACCGGACCTCCGCCTCGACCGGGCTGCCCGTTCGGGCTATGATCGGTTTCTTCCAGACTGCATAGACTTTATGCGTCAGCCGGCCAATTGACCGGAGAGACCGCCGATCGGACCGGCCACCACCAGGGAGTCAGCCAGCGTGGACGACAAGCGGATCGTGAGCGCCGGAGCTCACGGAGACGCCCAGCGGGCTGCCTTCGAAGCGCCCTTCGTGAACAGGCGCGATCCGTCCCGGGCAGTCGGGCCCGACGGGTTGCCGGCCGTGAGTCGCCGGGCTCCCCGATGGCTGGACGTCCCCGACGAGCAGTGGAACGACTGGCGCTGGCAGCTCAGCCATCGCGTCAACGATCTCGAGGAGGTCGGGCAGATCCTGGAGCTGACCGACGAGGAGCGGGAGGGGCTGTCGGCGCCGGACAAGTTCCGGGTCGACATCACCCCCTACTTCATCAGCCTGATCGATCCGAAGGATCCCAACGACCCGATCCGACGCCAGGTCATCCCCCTGGGCCGCGAGCAGCAGGCGTTCACCGCGATGATGGAGGACTCGCTCGCCGAGGATCGCCACTCGCCGGTACCCGGGCTCGTTCATCGCTATCCCGATCGGGTGCTCATGCTCGTCACGACGCAGTGCGCGAGCTACTGCCGCTACTGCACGCGCAGCCGGATCGTGGGCGACCCCACCCAGAACTTCAACCGCAAGGAGCACGAGGCTCAGCTCGATTACCTGCGCCGCACCCCGCAGGTCCGCGACGTCCTGATCAGCGGTGGCGACGGACTGACCCTCGCGCCCAGGCTCTTCGAGTCGATCCTCCGCGGCCTCCGCGAGATCCCCCACATCGAGATCATCCGGATCGGCAGCCGGGTGCCCGTCTTCATGCCTCAGCGGGTCGACGACGAGCTGTGCGAGATGCTCCAGCAGTTCCACCCGCTGTGGGTCAACCTCCACTTCAATCATCCCAACGAGATCACCCCGGAGGTGAGCCGAGCGGCGGACCGGCTGACGCGGGCCGGTATCCCGCTGGGCAACCAGAGCGTCCTGCTGGCCGGCGTCAACGACTGCGTCCACATCCAGCGCGCGCTCGTCCACCGCCTCGTCGAGAACAGGATCCGGCCCTATTACCTGTACCAGTGCGACCTGGTCGAGGGCTCCGGCCATTTCCGTACCCCGGTCGGCAAGGGCCTCGAGATCATGGAGGGCCTGCGCGGGCATACCAGTGGCTACGCCATCCCGACATACGTCATCGACGCCCCGGGCGGGGGCGGCAAGATTCCGGTGATGCCCAACTATCTCATCAGCTACAGCGACCACAAGGTCGTGCTGCGCAACTACGAGGGCTACATCACCACGTACGAGGAGCCGCCCACGTACGAGCCGCACGACCGCGTCAGCTGCAGCTATTGCCAGCACGAGCGCCCGGAGCCCGGCCAGTCGGGCGTCCTCGGTCTGCTCGAAGGCGAGCGGATGTGGATCGAGCCGCGCGACTTCGCCGAGATCCACACGCGGGGCAACACGGAGGCCCACCGCCTCCAGAAGCCATCGAAGTGGGTGCCGTTCGGCGTGGGTGCCATCGAGGGCCAGAGAGGCCGGCCGCGCCCGGAGCTCCAGGCGGGCGATTCTCGCCGGCTCGAGGTGAAGCAGGACTTTGGCCCGGGCGAGGAGCCGCGGCCACGCGACGGCGAGCCCACCGGCTCGGCCCACGGGGAGCTCCTCTAGCGCCGTCTCGCTTCATAGCAGGGGATCGCCCGCGATCGCAACGAAAAACGACCGCAGCGAGACGCATCGGCCGTACCATCGCGTCGCCGGGGAGTTGAGATAGGAGCATCGCCGTGGTTGGACCCACCATGGCGCCGGTCATCGTCGGCCGGGACGTCGAGCTCCGGCGGATCGAAGAGGCCTTCGTCCAGGCGGCCGCGGGCCGTCCGCAGCTCATCCTGGTCCTGGGCGAGGCGGGGATCGGCAAGACCTGGCTGACGAGGGAGGCGATCGCCCGCGCCCGCGCAGCCGGCAGCTACGTGCTGGCCGGCTCGTGCCTCGACATCGGGGGTGGCGGGCTGCCCTATGTCCCGGTCGCGGAGGCTCTGCGCGGCCTGACTCGAACCGTGGCGCCGGACGACCTGGGCCGCCTGCTCGGCCCGGCCCGCGACGACCTGGCCGCGATCGTGCCCGAGCTGGCCCGGTCCGGGGAAGTCGAACGGGGGGGCCCGCATGGCAGCACCCGTCCAGGCGCGGTCGCCGGCGGGCAGCCGGTCGGGGCCGTGGCAGCCGCTCCGGTCATGGAGGCCCGGCCGCCGGGCCTGGCCTCCGAAGCCAGCCAGGCGCGACTGTTCGAGCGGTTCATCGGTTTCCTCGGTCGCCTGGGGGAGGAGAGCCCGATGCTGGCCGTCGTCGACGACGTCCAATGGATCGATCGGGCATCGCGCGACCTGCTCACGTTCCTCGTCCGGAACGTCACGACCGAGCGGATGGTCGCCATCCTGACCTGCCGGATCGACGACCTTGCGCGCGGTCATCCCATCCTGGCCTGGCTCGCCGAGCTGGGCCGGGCGCCCGGTGGCATGCGGATCGACCTCGGCCGGCTGGATCAGGCCGCCGTCGGCCAGATGCGCGAGGCGTTCACCGGCCGGCCGAGTCGAGCGGACGAGACCGCACTCCTGTGGCGCCGCTCAGAGGGCAATCCACTCTTCGTCGGCGAGCTCCTCGATTCGGAGCGGTTCGGGGTGCCGGAAGTCGGGCGCCGACCGGCGTCGCTGATCGAAATCCTGGTCGCCCGGGTCGCCGGCCTCACGCAGCCGGCGCGGCGGCTCGTCGACGCGATCTCGATCGCCGGACGGGCTGTCGACGAGCGGCTGCTCGCCGCGCTGGTGGGAGCCGGCGAGGAGGAGATCGATGCCGCGCTGCGGCAGGCGATGACCGGCGGCGTCCTCGTTGCAGCACCCGGCGGCGCGGGATATCGCTTCCGCCACGAGCTCCTGCGCGAGGTCGTCGAGCAGGAGCTCCTGCCTGGCGAGGCCCGCGCGCTCCATGAGCGGTTCGCCGAGCTGCTGGCGGCTCACCCGGACCTGGCAGATCCGAGCCCGGCGGGTGCCACGGCGGAGCTGGCCCACCACTGGGCACGTGCCGGCCGGGCCATCGAGGCCTACGGGGCGTCTGTCGCGGCGGCCGCCGCGGCCGAGGGCGTGGACGCCTTCAGCGAGGCACTCAGCCACCTGGAGCGTGCCCTCGATATCGAGCCGCTCCTGCCGGACGAGGTCGCTCCGACGCCGGCCGAGCGACTGGCCACTCGGCGTCGAGCCGCGGAGATGGCGGACCTCGCCGGGGCTTTCGATCGAGCCATCGAGCTGACCGGCGATGCCCTGGCGATGGTCGATCCGGTCGCGGACCCGGTGTCGGCCGGCATGCTCCACAGCCGCCTGGGCTACCTCACCTGGGTGACCGGCGATGGCGAATCGGCCATCGCCGAGCACGAGGAGGCCGTCCAGCTCGTCCCGGACGCGCCGCCATCCGCGGCTCGAGCGCGAGTGCTGGCCGCTCTGGGCGGGGCGTTGATGGGCGCCGGTCGCTATGCGGACTCCCGGCCGGTCTGCGAAGCGGCGATCGCCTGCGCGGTTGAGGCCGAGGCGCTGGCCGAAGAGAGCAGGGCCCGGAACATCCTCGGCTCCGACCTCGTCGGGCTGGGCCAGATCGAGGCGGGCCTCACCGAGCTGCGGCTCGCGCGGGAGCTCGCCGAGCGCGTGGGCCAGTCCGACGTCGTCGTCGTCGCCCATCACAACCTGGCGCTGAACCTCGCGCAGGCCGACTATCTCGACGAGGCGCTGGCGGAGGCCAAGGCCGGACTGGAGGCGGCTCGCGGCGCCGGGCTCGAGCGCCGCTTCGGCCAGGACCTGGCGGCCATCAGCGGCGACGTGCTGTTGCGGCTGGGCCGTTGGGAGGAGGCCGACCAGACGATCCGGGAGGGCCTCGCACTGGCCCAGCGCAGGATGATCACGACCTACCTCAATGCGGTTCGAGCCCGACTGCTGGCCCTGCGCGGGGACGCCGGGGAGGCGGCGAAGCGGATGGATGCGATCGATCGAACCGCGCTCGACCCGGACGTCGCGGCGTTCGTCGGACAGGTCCGCGCGGAGGCGGCCCTGGCCACCGACCGTCCAACCGACCGCCTGGCCGCCGCCAGCGAGGGCCTCGCCCGGCTGGCCGGCCTCGACGACGTCCTGTGGTCGCCCCCGCTCGTGGCGCTCGGCTTGGGCGCTCTCGCGGAGCTCGCGGAAACCGCACGGGCCAGCCGGGATGGGCCGGCCATCGAGGCGGCGCGCCGCCAGGCCGAGCCGCTCCTGGCCCGCTCGACGGAGCTGGCGACGCGCGCCTCGACTGGCTCGGCCCGGGCCTGGCTGGCGACCGCGCGGGGTGAGGCGGCCCGCATCGAGGGTCGTCCGGACGTCGACGCCTGGCGGGCGGCGGTCGATCTCTGGGGGAGCCTGGGCGATCGATACCAGGCGGCCGTCGCAAGCGTCCGCCTGGCGGAGGCGGTCCTGCGGGCGGAGGGGATCCGCGGGGATGTCGCGTCAATGCTGCGATCGGCCCACGCGACCGCGGCCGGCCTGGGCGCTCGGCCGCTCCAGCGTGAGATCGAGCGCCTGGCTGGTCGGGCCCGGATTGCGCTCGAGCCGGGAGGAGCGGCCGCTCCAGCCACGCCCCCATCCCGAGCGGAGCAGGCCGCCGTGGGTTCCCCGGCCGATCCCGTCCGCCGGCTGGGTCTGTCGGCCCGCGAGCTGGAGGTCCTGCGACTCGTCGCCGCCGGACAGTCGAACGGGGAGATCGGCGAGCGGCTGTTCATCACGCGCAAGACGGCCGCCGTCCACGTCACCCATATCCTCGACAAGCTCGGGGTGTCCAACCGTGTCGAGGCGGCGATGATCGCCGCGAGGCTCGGCCTGGTGGATGACGGTCCCGACAGGTCCCGGGCGGCGACCGACTGAGCGATCGGCTGGGACTGAGCAATCGGATGCGGCGCCGGCGCACGGTCTCGTGGCACGCCTGGCACGGCCCATGTGAGTGCATTCGGGGCTGCCAACGAGCGTAGGATGGCCGCGGCGCCGGAGAGCAGGCGGCGGGAGTGTCCGTGCGGCCAGCCGGCGATCTGAGGAGGCTCGGCCATGCACCAGCAGCTGCGCGTCGCGCCCGTAGCATCGCCACCCGATCTCGAGAAGCTCCTCGGCGTTCTCGAGCAGGCCGGCGTGAACATCATCGCCGCCGGTGGCGGGGGCCTCGAGCTCGGCAGCGAGTTCGCATTCGCGCCCGACGATGACGACATCGAGACTGCCTGGGATGCCCTCGTGAACGCTGGCTATCAGCCGCGACGCCTCCATGTCGACAAGGACTACAAGCTGTGCTGGCTGACGAACGACCCCGGCCAGCTCAAGGGCTGTATCTCCGAGGTCGCCGAGGAAAACATCGCGCGAGGACGGGTGATCCAGGACATTCTCATCGGCGTGGAGCGCGATAAGGAAGGCCGAATTCCCGTCCAGGTGTACTCCGTAGAGGTCAAGACAGCGGCGAGCCTGGGCGAGCCGAGCGCCTTACCCGGCGCTCCGACGACGCCCAACCGGGGAGCCCGTTGACGAGCTCCCCGGTGGATCGTCGAGTCAGTTCCGGCCGATGCCCCTGTCCTGACCCCTGGTTCGATTAGTTCCTCTGGAAGCCCCGGCCACCGCCGCCACCGTATGACGGAGCCTGGTTCGTCGTGGTCCGCTGCTGAGCCCGATAGAGCGCGTCGTTGTACGGCTCGAGGGAAGTCTGGTTCACTGTCTCGCTCTGCTGGGCGCGGTAGAGGGTGTCGCCGTACGGCGCGATCTGATACATCGCCGCGTGCTCCTGGGCCCGGAACATGACCCAGTCGAAGGGCACCTGCGGCACGATTGCCGCGTGCTCCTCGGCCCGGAACTTGACCGCGTCGAAGGGCGCCTGCGGCGGGATCGCCGCGTGCTCCTCGGCCCGGAACTTGACCGCGTCGAACGCCGGGGCGACGGCCGCCGGAAGCGTCGATTGCTGGGTGGGTGCCTGGCGGGCGACGGCGAGCACGCCGATCACGAGCATGGCTGCCACCAGGCCGCCCCCGACGATCGGGGAAATGCTGACAGGGCTGGGACCGGCGAAGCGCCAGGTCCGCTGCGAGTTGGTCACTGGGAGTCTCCTTTCACACGAGAGGGTTGGCTGAGTTGGTGCCTGTGCCCCGCCGCAGCCGGTGCGGTCAGGGTTGGGCACCGGCTGGGCGGGATCGGTTGGTGCGGTTGGGGATGATGCCGAAGAGGCGCGCGACTCGATCGCGGAAGGCGACGGCGTCGATGGCGCCTGAGTCGCGCCTCCGGCCGGCCTGCCGGATGAGCCGCTCGCGCTCGGCCGCGCGAAGGTCCTCGGCGATCTTCAGCTTTGCCATGTCGTAGGCGATGTCGGGATGCATCGGTGGCCCTCCTGCTTTGCCGTCCATGGCGGATCGGCGATGGGAGACGAACGTACGATCGAACGTCGCCCGATCCATCGGTCTGCTGACGCATGCGCGAGCGCCGCATACCTCAAAGTCGTGGAGCGCAGGCTCGGCGGTGCTTTACTCCCCGAGCCGAAGTCGGCGACCGCCGGTGACGCCGTCGCAACGGCAGCGGCGCAGGATCTCTCCGGGAGCAACTGGAGGACCGATCCAATGGCCACCGCCGCCGATCACATCGCGGCGTGGGAGGCTGCGCATCTCATCGACGGCGAAACGGCGGGGCGACTGCGCGCCGCCGAAGCCGCCGGGGTGCCCCTGTCTATCCGGCGGCGCTCGGCGTGATCGTCGCGGCCACCGACTTCAATTTCAGCTACCTGTCGAACTCGACGGAGATCGGACTGCTGGCAGAGGGGGGGCTCATCCTGGTCGCGGCGGGAATCGCGGCCGATCGCCTCCGCCGGCGCATCGGGCGCCGCGATGGGCAGCCCAACGAGGAGCCCGGCCCCGGCGCGGGCGCGCCGGCGCCTTCTCTACCCGGATAGATCGCGAACGTTCCTCCGGGACCAAGCCGGCGGCGCCTCCCCGAGGATGAGCGGCGCGACGCTAGCCGCCCGCGAGGGCCGACAGGGCCGTCTTGAGCTGTGCGTCGTTGGCCTTGGAGAGGGCGTCGGCACCGCCGGACCGCAGCTCGTCGGGCGTGATCACGCGGCCTCCCGTCGGCAGATCGACCTTGACGTCCGGCGTGATCCCGTGGTGCCAGATCTGGCGGCCCTTGGGCGTCAGCCATTCGACCGTCCCGACGAGTACGGCCGAGCCGTCTGACAGGTCGAATTCGCTGAGGACGGTTCCCGTCCCGAATGTCGTCTGGCCGTAGACCTTGGCCCGGCCGGCGTCCTGCATGGCGCCGGCCACGATTTCGGCCGCGCTGGCGGAGCCGAGGTTGACGACCACCGCCACCGGGAGATTCGTGGCTTGCTCGCCCTCGCGGACCGAGATCGAGCGCGTCTGGCCGGATGCGTCCCGCTCCTGGTAGACCGTTCCGCTCGCAAGGAAGATGCTGGTCACGCCGACGGCCTCGTCGACGTAGCCACCAGGGTCGTCCCGTAGATCGAGAACGAGCCCCGTGGCGCCCGCCTTCTCGGCATCGCGCAGGGCGCTTTTCAGGTCGTTGGCGGCGCCCTTGCTGAACTCCTCGATCCGGATATCTGCGACCGTCGAGCCGGGGATCATCGTCCAGCTCACGGCGGGCACGCTGATCTCCGCGCGAACGATGGAGACCTCGAAAGCGGACGCCCCTTTCCGGCCGATCTGGAGCCGCACGCTCGTCCCGGCCGTGCCGCGGATGCTCTGGACGACCTGGTCGAGGGTCTTGCCATCGACCAGCTCGCCGTTCACGGCGAGTACCGCGTCGCCGGCTCGCAGGCCGGCCTTCTCCGCCGGGGAGCCAGGTACCACCGACTGGATGACGAACTGGGATTCGACCTGGGCCATCCGCGCGCCGATCCCTGTGATCGAACCGGACAACGACTGATGCGACGCCTGGACTTCGTCGGGGGTCAGGTATCTGCTGTGGCCCGTATCGCCGACCGCGTCCACGAGGCCACGGGTGGCGCCCTCGGCGAGCTTGGTCGGATCGAGCGCCGACTGATCGACGTAATGCTGGTGGAGGATGTCCCAGGCTTCCCAGAACGGCTTGAACTGGGGTGGCTCCGAGGCCTGGCCGTTGGCCACGCCGGGCGCCTGGCTGGCGGCCGGAAGATACGCCGCCCGGTCGACGGCGATCCCTGCCGCGAACGCAATGACCAGGACCACGACGATCGCGGCCGGCAGTCCGAGGCGAGACTGCCGCGTGGGTTGCTGCGTCCACCACGGTGGTGGCATGGGAACCTCGCCCAGGGACTCGACCGGCCGCAGGCCGGGCCAGGCGCTCGGCTGGGAGGGGGCCGACGGCGGCCCCGCCGAGGGCGCCGATAAGGGCGCCGACGGGGGCGGCTCGGCCCCGGTGGGTGGTGGCCCGGACCCGGCCGGTGGCTCGACGGGCCGCTCGGGATCTGCCGGATCGTGGGGAGGAGGGTCCGGCGGCAAGGAATCCACGTTGATCTCCCAATAATCAGGGCGCTGGCTCAGGGCGCTGGCTCGCGGCGCTGCGGCCATCGAGGCTGACCGCTGAGTGGCGACCGATCGCCAGCGTGGTTGACTCGATGAGCCGGAGCCGTGCGAACGACCGCAAACGTCCGGAGAGGATGCGCTACATCGGCGATCCCTGCACATCCCTGTCCTATCCTCTGCGCATGCCGGATCCTTCCGATGCGGCCAGCCTGCCAAAGCCCTCCGCGGTCATCTTCGATCTCGACGGCACGTTGATCGACACCGTCGGCACGCGCATCGACGCGTGGCTCGAGGCCTTCGATCGCTTTGGGTTGCCGGCCCGGCGCGAGCAGGTGGCACCGCTGATCGGCGTCGACGGCCGGCGGTTGGCGCGGGAGGTCGCTGCGGCGGCCGGCCGGCCGATCGACGACGAGCGCGCCGAGGAGATCGACAAGGCGTGCGGCGAGATCTTCGAGGGTCGAAATCGCGACCCGCGGCCCCTGCCCGGCGTGGCGGCGCTGGAGGACGCGATGCGGGCCGCCAACATCAAATGGGCGATCGCCACATCGAGCCGGCGTGAGCAGGTCGCGACCTCGGTCCGGGCGCTCGGCCTGAGGAGCGAACCCACCATCGTCGACGGCAGCCAGGTGGAGCACGCCAAGCCGGAGCCCGACCTGCTGTTGCTCGCCGCTCGCCAGATCGGCGTCCAGCCGGGTCGCTGCTGGTACGTGGGCGACTCGACGTGGGACATGATGTCCGCGGTGGCCGCCGGCATGCTGCCCGTCGGCGTGACGGCCGGCGCGGCAGTCAGCGAGGAAGGCCTTCGAAGCGCCGGTGGGCAGGCTGTCGTCCCGACACTCGACGCCCTCGCGGCTGCCATTGCACTTGAATCGCGCTAGGGACCGCGCGCGCAGTGCCGTCTCAGTTTAAGCGTCCGCGGAAGATGCCGATGACCTGGCGTACGTCGGCGGCGTCGGCCTCCTCGGGACGTTCGTCCAGGTAGCGACTCAGGAGCGCGATCGCCTCGCTGAACCGGCCCATCCGTCCAAGGAGGACGCCCCGGTCCCGGCCGTGATCCGGATTGATCGGCTCGACGACGGCCAGCAGGTCGACGACCCCCAGGGCAGCGGGCCAGTCGCGCTCGGCGAGGCGCACCGTCCGCAGGTTGCGCAGGACCCGAGCCAGGATCTCCCGGCGCCCGGTCGGCCGGAGCATCGACGAGTGGAAGAGGACGCGGTCGCCGAGTGCTCGCCGGAGAAGGGCCTGGCAGTCGTCCGGCGTCAGCAGCCGACCGCTGGTCGGGTCGACCAGGCTGCCGTCCGCCGATCCGACGAGGAAGTGGCCTGGCAGGCCCACGCCGCGGAGGGGCAGGCCGATCCGCCAGGCCACCTCCAGCTCCACGATCGCCAGGCTGATCGGCAAGCCGATGTGGCGCTCGATCACACGATCCAGGAGGCTGTTGTCGGCTTCCCCGTACTCGGCGGCCGTCGGCCCACGGAATCCGGCCTCGGCGAAGAGCACGTCGTTCAGTCGGTCCAGGACGGCCGCCGGTGCATCGCCACGATCGAGCCGGATTCTCGTTCGTTCGGCCAGGCGCTCGAGTGCGTCGAGCGTCGGCTCGAAGCGCAGCTCGGGCCGGCCATCGGCGGCGACGAGGAGCGCCCCCAGGGCAAGCTCGATGTCCGATTCCGGCCGCGCGGTCAGCCGCGCGAACCGGGCCAGGTTGGCGGCGCGGGCGCTCTCGGTCGGGAGCATTGCTGGATGCTACAGCGAGAGCCTGTGCTATCCTCGCGCCCCAATTCCCAGGATAGTGGTCGGAGATGTCCGCAACGGTGACCGTCCGCCCTGCCGCGCCCGGCTCGATCGCATTTCGCGAAGCGCCCGCCGGTTTGCCGGATCCCAACCTGCAGCCGCCAACGGTTGCGGAATCGGGCGACCCGTTCGCCGTTGCCCGGATCGTCCACCTGGTCGCGCGACTGGAACGCGGCCGACCCATTCGCCTGGACGACATCGTGGCGGCGCTGAACGCGACCTACCTCGACTGGCTGTTCGACCGCCGCGTGGTCCTGGACGCCCTGCTCGCGCTGCAGGCCAACTGGATGGCCGACTACCGCAACAGCTCCGGCATCGTGCTGGACGAGAGCGGTATGTATGGTCCGGCAGTGACCATCGAGGACTCGAGCCGGGTCGATTCGTGGATCGTCCGCCAGGTCGCCCGCGAGGTTGCGGCCTGTCGCCGGGCGCTCGACCATTTCAGCCGGT
Source organism: Candidatus Limnocylindria bacterium (assembly GCA_035637675.1). Classification (GTDB taxonomy): domain Bacteria; phylum Chloroflexota; class Limnocylindria; order Limnocylindrales; family CSP1-4; genus C-114. The sequence continues at coordinate 20,076 of DASPWU010000008.1, forward strand.
TGGATCGGTTGTCCGGCGATGCCTGACGGTCGTGATGCCTGACCGTCGTTGGAACCGTGCCATGCATGCGAGCCTCTGCGCGTGCCATTGCGCGTGTTTTCGGCGGGGCCGATCGCGCCGCACCACCTCCTGAGGTGAGCGGCCGGCGGTGACCCGCGTTCGATTCGTGCCGGCCGAGCCTGGCCGACCGGCAACCCCACCACCGGCCGCCTCGTCCTCGCACCTGGTGGCTCGAAATGGAGATCGCACCCAATGACTGTTCCTGGGACTGTTCCCGGATTTGCCACCGATGCCCTGGTTGACGCCGACTGGGCCCAGCAGCACCTCACCGATCCCAACGTCCGGTTCGTCGAAGTCGACGTGGATACGACGGCCTACGAGCAGGGCCACATCCCCGGCGCGGTCGGTTGGAACTGGACGAGCCAGCTGACCGACGGCATCCGCCGCGACATCGCTTCCCGCGAGGACTTCTCGGCGCTGCTGTCCGCATCGGGGATCGGCCCCGACACCACCGTCGTGTTCTACGGCGACAACAACAACTGGTTCGCTGCATGGGCGTATTGGCAGCTCAAGTTGTACGGCCACGAACACATCCGGATCCTGGATGGGGGACGTCGCTACTGGCTGGACAACAGCCTGCCCGTGACGACGGACGTACCCACCCATCCAGCCACCGACTACCAGCTGCCGGAGCCCGACTTCAGCCTGCGCGCCTTCCGCGACGACATCCTGCCTCGGGTGGGTGACGCGGGCCTGTCGCTGGTGGATGTCCGCTCGCCTGCGGAATTCAACGGCGAGATCATCGCTCCGCCCGGGCTGCCGGAGACGGCGCAGCGGGCAGGCCACATCCCGGGCGCCGCCTCGATCCCGTGGGCCCAGACGGTTCGCGAGGACGGCCGCTTCAAGTCCGCCGACGAGCTGCGCGACCTCTACGCGGCGAAGGGAGTGACCGCCGACAAGGACATCATCGCGTACTGCCGCATCGGCGAGCGCTCGTCGCACAGCTGGTTCGTCCTGCACGAGCTGCTCGGCTACGACCGCGTTCGTAACTACGATGGGTCCTGGACCGAGTGGGGAAGCCTGATCGGGGTCCCGATCGAGAAGCCTGCTCCGGTCGGTGCGCCCGCCTAGCGACCCACTCGTCACCGCGGGTTCTCCCCGACAATCGCGTCGCGTGGGGCGCCAGGCTTCCCCCCAGCCTGGCGCCCCGCCTGATTCCCGGCCCGGCCTATCATCGCTGCGTGATCGAGATTGCCGACGCCGTCCAGCTCGAGGAACTACCCGCAGGCCTGGCAGCCCTGGCGCCGATCGACGCCGCCGAGGCGTTTCGCGACCTGCCCGGGTTGGCTGTCCTGGAGAGCGCGCGGCCCGGCCGTCGCGGGCGCTGGAGCTATCTGACCGCCGATCCGCCGGCGGCGTTGCTCGAGCCGACCGATCGGGAAGGCCGACCAGGCGACCCCTTCATCGAAGCGCGCCGGCACCTTCGACGGCTGGCCCGCGGACCCGCGTCCGACAACGAGCCCGAGCGAGGAACCGCCTCCGGTCCCCCGTTTCTCGGTGGCCTGGTCGGCTATCTCGGGTACGACCTGGGCGTCGCGTTCGAGCCTCGGCAGCTCCGCGCGCGAGACGACCAGGGCCTGCCCCTCATGCGGCTCGGCCTGCACGACTGGGTCGTCGCCTGGGACAGGGCCACCGGCCGAGCCTGGCTGGGTGGCCGGGCGCTCGACGGCGACACGGCACGGCTGGGGCGACGACTGGCGGAGGTTCGCGATCGTCTCCAGGGCGCGATCGCCACGTTCGCTCGCCCTCCGCTGGACCCTGGTCCGGAACATCCGGGCTTCGATTCGGGCGGCGACCTGCGCTTCGTCTCGTCGCTCGACCGCCCGGCGTTCGAGGCCCGTGTGGAGGAAATCCGGGCGGCGATCGCCGCCGGTGAGATCTATCAGGCCAACCTGAGCCGGCGCCTGGAGGCACCGTTCGCCGGCGATCTCTGGCCGCTGTTCCGTCGCCTCAGGACAGGCGATCCGGCCCTGTTCGCGGCGTACCTGGACCTTGGGCCCGATGCCGGAGGCCGGCCCCGGGCCATCGCCTCCGCGTCCCCCGAGCCGTTCCTGGCGACCGACGCGGCCGGGCACGTCGTGAGCGATCCGATCAAGGGCACGCGGCCGCGGGGTCGGACCCGGGCCGAGGACCGGGCCCTGGCCGGCGAGCTGCTCGCCAGCGCCAAGGACCGCGCGGAGAACACGATGATCGTGGACGTCCTCCGCAACGACATCGGCCGGGTGTGCCGGCCGGGGAGCGTCCGCGTGCCGCGCCTCTGCCGTCTGGAGCGCACGGCGGCGGTCCAGCATCTGGTCTCGACGGTGACCGGGCAGCTGCTGCCGGGGCGCGATCCGTTCGACCTCCTGTCGGCAGCCTTCCCGGGCGGCTCGATCACCGGCGCTCCCAAGCTCCGGGCGATGGAGATCCTGGAGCGCCTCGAGACGGTCCGCCGAGGACCCTACACGGGAGCCCTGGGCTGGATCGGTCCCGACGGTGCGATGGCCACGAGCATCATCATCCGGACGTTCGTGGCGGACGGTCGCCGCCTGAGCCTCAACGTCGGCGGCGGAATCACCTGGCGCAGCGACCCGGCCGCGGAATGGGCGGAGACGGTGGCGAAGGCCCATGGCCCGCTGGACGCGATCGGCGGCGCAGAGGCCGATGGCGATCGGCGCATAGCGGCCGGTATCGGCCCGCTCGACGCGACGCATGCAGGAGCCGCCGATTGAGTCCTGGCCGGCCGGGACACGTTTGGGTCGACGGCCGGCTCCTGCCCGCCGATGTGCCCCACCTGTCCGCCTTCGATCGCGGCTTCCAGCTTGGCGACGGGGTGTTCGAGACGCTCCGCGCCCGAGCAGGCCGGCCGACCGAGCTGCCGGAGCACGTCGCCCGACTGCGGCGGTCGGCCGACGGCCTTGCCATACGCCTGCCCGACGGGCTCGAGGCGACGCTCGCCCAGGGCATTGCCGATCTCGTCGCGGCCGAGTCCCTCGACGGAGCCGCCGGCGATGCATCGATCCGGATCACGGTGAGCCGCGGCGCGATCCTCGAGCGCGGCCTGCTGCCGCACGAGCCGGACGCGACGCCGACGATCGTCATCCAGGCCTGGCCGGTGCTGCCGGCGCCGGCGGGCCACCTGGAACTCGGCCTCCACCTCGCCGTCAGCGAGATCCGGCGCGACCCGGAGAACCCGCTCTCGGCCCTCAAGACGACGAGCCGCGCCGACTACGTTCATGCCCGGCTGGAGGCCCGGCGGGCCGGCGCCGACGACGCCATCTTCCTCACGGTGGACGGCTTCCTGTCGGAGGCCACGACCGCCAACGTCTTCCTGGTCCGCGGCGACGAGCTCGCAACGCCCGCGCTCGGCTGCGCTATCCTGCCCGGCACGACCCGCTCCTGGATCCTGGGCTGGGCAACCCGGGTCGGGCTCCGTCCCAGCGAGACATGGCTATCCATCGGCGACCTCGAGACGGCGGACGAGGCCTTCCTGTCGAGCAGCGTGGCGGGAATCCTCCCGGTGACGCGACTGGGCGGCCAGGCAATCGGCCCGGGCGTCCCGGGCCCCTGGGCGCGCCGCGCCCGATCCGATCGGGAGGCGTTCATCGGTGGCGAGACCGATCGATGACCCGCGACGAGCTGGTCGCCCGGACTCGTCAGCTCATCGAGGAGGGAGATCGTCTCGAGGCGAGGCCCTCCCTGCGGTCGCTCCAGATCTGGCTGAAGCTGTCCGACGAGCTGCTCGTTGCCGCCTGGGGCTCGATGGATCGCTATCACCTCGCCTGGCTCATGGTCGGCAAGCCGAAGCAGATCGTGCGTGGCCGCCCGATGACACCCGACGAGGAGACGGCCTACGTCCGCGAGGTCGCCGCCGCGAAGACCGCAGCGCTGCGGATGAGCCTCGATGCGGTCGAGCGCCAGGGCATGCCCTTCCGCGGCGAGGAAGGAGGCGTCGCCCGTGGGCAGGGCATGGGCGAGGTCCCGAGCGGGCCCGAGACCGGCGCGGCGGGCACCGATCCTGACCGACGACCTGCGTAGTCACCTGGCGCCCGAATCGGGCCGCGGCTGACCCGCCGCGCAGTCGGCACGATGGTAATGCGCGCGGGAGGGGCCGTTCGCGTCCTCCGGAGGGCTCTCAGGCCGGCATCAGGCCGTTGCCCAGGCGGCTGCTCCTGCGGCGACCAGCTCGAGGGGAGCGACGGGCCCGAACACCGCGAC
>DASPWU010000009.1:0-18804 GCA_035637675.1 Candidatus Limnocylindria bacterium
TCTCTCGCAACTTGACCAGGGAGAGCTCGCCGCGGGCCACCTGCTCCGCCAGGCGGCGCCGCTTCCTGGGGTCGTTGACCTTGAGCAGCTCGTAGGCATGGGACAGCGTGTCTTTGCGTACGGACACCAGCTCCCGGACCTCGTCGGGCGCGTCGGCCAGGCGAAGCCGGTTCTCCAGGTAACCCTTGTCCTTGCCGAGCTTCTCGGCAAGCTTGCGGATGCTGTAGCCGTGGTCGCGAATCATTCGGTCGTACATCGCCGCCTCATCGAGCGGCGATAGATCCTCGCGCTGGAGGTTCTCGATGATCGCGATCTCCATCGCGGTCTCGTCGTCGAGCTGCTCGACGAGGGCCGGGATCGTGTCGAGACCGACCTGGCGCGAGGCTCGCCAGCGGCGCTCGCCGGCCACGAGCTGGAAGGTGCCCGGACGGATGGGCCGGACGAGGATCGGCTGGAGCACGCCATGCTCGCGAATGGATGCCGCCAGCTCGTCGATCGTCTCCTGGACGAAGGTGACGCGCGGCTGGTCGGGGTTGGATTCGATCCGGTCGAGCGGAATGTTCTGGACCGTGCCCTGCCTGCCGGCGGCGTCCGGCGACAGGAGGCTGACGATGGCCGGCGAGAGTTCGCGCTCCTCCGACAGGCGGCGCGCAGCCGCCGCGCGGAAGTCTGGCCTAGCCAAGGTCGATCACCTCCCGGGCGAGCTCGCGATAGGTGCGGGCGGCCTCCGATGCCCCGGCGTACACCGTGATCGGACGTCCCGCCAGCGGCGCTTCGCCGAGCTTGACCGTGTTCCGGACGATGCTGTTGAAGACGTGGTGGTCGCCGACGACCCGTATCTCGTCGAGCATGTCCCGCGCCAGGAGCGTCCGTCCATCGTAGAACGTGGGCAGCAGGCCGAGGATCCGCAGGTCGCGGTTGAGGCGCGTGCGGATCGTGTTGATGACCTTGACCAGGTTGCTGAGGCCCTTCATCGCGTAGTACTGCGTCTGGACCGGAATGATGACGCTGTTGGCGGCCACCAGCCCGTTCACCGTCAAGAGTCCCAGATTGGGCGGGCAGTCGATGAGGGCGAAGTCGTAGCGATCCTCCAGGCGCCCTTCGAGCGCGTCGCGCAGGGTCTGCTCGCGCCCGAACGCGGTGAACAGCTCGCCCTCGGTCGCGGCCAGATCGATGTTCGCGGGCGCCACGTCGATGCCCGGCGTCTCAGTGGGCAGAATGATCTGGTCGATCGTCGCCCGGCCGTCGGCGAGGACATCCGCCATGGAACGGTCGACGGTGTTGAGGTTGATCCCGAGCCCGGCCGTGAGGTTGGCCTGCGGATCCATGTCCACACAGAGAACCCTGAATCCTTCCTCGGCGAGCGCCCCGCCGAGGTTGATCGCCGTCGTCGTCTTGCCGACGCCCCCCTTCTGGTTCGCGATCGCGATCACATTGGTCACGGGAAACACACCTCGAAACGCTGTACCAGGTCGATGGGGACGGGGTTCGGCCGCGTGGCGGAAGCCCATGCTACCGCAGGCCACCGTGCCCCGGACACGAGGTTTTCCACAGATGGACCGAGTTGTTCACCGATTCTGTGGATATGTGACCGGTTTTGCGTGGACCGTTGCGGGTCCGCTCGATCTGCCCCGGTCGAGCCGATGGCGGCGACTATGATGGCGGGCGGTCGCGGCGGACCGTCCGTGCGCAAAGACGGCGCGGACGCCTCCAGCCTGACGATAGAACGAGGAACTGCCCCGTGGCGACGAACAGCGAGCGGATCGATCGGCTCGAGGCGATGCGGGCGGAGGCTCGACTGGGTGGGGGCGCCGAGCGGATCGCGCGCCAGCACGCCGCGGGCAAGCTCACCGCACGTGAGCGTCTCGACCTGCTGCTCGATCCGGACTCCTTTGTCGAGCTCGACGCGTTCGTCACCCATCGGGACATGGGGTCCGACCTCGACACCGAGCACGTCCTCGGCGACGGCGTGGTCACCGGCCACGGCACGGTCAACGATCGGCTCGTGTTCGTTTTCAGCCAGGACTTCACGGTCTTCGGCGGCTCGCTGTCGGAGGCCTATGCCGAGAAGATCTGCAAGGTGATGGACCTCGCGATGAAGGTCGGCGCACCGGTGATCGGCCTCAACGACTCCGGCGGCGCGCGGATCCAGGAGGGCGTCGTCTCGCTCGGCGGCTATGCCGACATCTTCCTGCGGAACACCCTGGCATCCGGGGTGATCCCGCAGATCTCGGTCATCCTGGGGCCATGTGCCGGGGGCGCGGTGTATTCGCCGGCGATCACCGACTTCACGATCATGGTCGAGGGCACGAGCTACATGTTCGTCACCGGGCCGAACGTCGTGAAAGCGGTCACCCACGAGGACGTCGATTCCGAGCGACTGGGCGGCGCGACGACGCACACGACGCGCAGCGGTGTCGCCCACCTGGCCGCCCGGGACGAAGGCGAGGCGCTCGATATCGTCCGCCGCATGCTGGCGTACCTGCCGCAGAACAACCTGGAGGATCCGCCCGCCATCGAGGTGAGCGACCGGGCCGAACGAAGCGATCCGGAGCTGGACACCGTCGTACCGGACGATCCACAGCGGCCGTACGACATGCATTCGGTCATCGACCGCGTCGTGGACGGAGGCGTCTTCCTGGAGATCCAGCCCGGCTACGCCCAGAACATCATCATCGGCTTTGCGCGCCTCGGCGGCCGCAGCATCGGCATCGTTGCCCAGCAGCCGGCGGTCCTGGCCGGCGCGCTCGACATCGATGCGTCCCTCAAGGCGGCCCGCTTTGTCCGGACCTGCGACTGCTTCAACGTGCCGCTCGTGACGTTCGTGGACGTTCCCGGCTTCCTGCCCGGGGTCGGCCAGGAGCATGGCGGAATCATCAAGCACGGCGCTAAGCTGCTGTACGCCTACTGCGAGGCGACCGTCCCGAAGCTCACGGTCATCACCCGCAAGGCGTATGGCGGCGCATACGACGTCATGAGCAGCAAGCACGTCCGGGGCGACATGAACTTCGCCTGGCCGAGCGCGGAGATCGCGGTCATGGGCGCCGAGGGCGCGGTCAACGTCATCTTCAAGGACGAGATCGCCGCGGCCGCCGACCCGACCGCGGAACGGGCGCGGCTCGTCGCGGAATACGAAGCCGAGTTCGCCAACCCCTACATCGCCGCGGCGCGCGGCTACGTCGACGACGTGATCGCGCCGTCGGAGACCAGGCCGCGACTCATCGCCGCACTCCGCATGCTCCAGAACAAGCGGGACACCAACCCCCGGAAGAAGCATGGCAACATCCCGCTCTGACGCCGCCGCCTGGGTCGGCTGGCCTCAGCCCGGCGCGACGTCTTTGCGCAAAGACGAGCCCGTGACGTGAGCCCGCCCTTCCGACGCGTTCTCGTCGCGAACCGCGGCGAGATCGCTCTCCGCATCATTCGGGCCTGTCGCGAGCTGGGCATGGAATGCGTCGCCGTCTACAGCGACGCGGACGCCGGAGCCGCCCACGTCCGGGCGGCGGACCTTGCCGTGCGGATCGGTCCGGCACCCGCATCCGACAGCTACCTGCGAGCCGAGGCGATCGTCGCGGCGGCCGTCGCGACCGGCGCACAGGCGATCCATCCCGGCTACGGCTTCCTGGCGGAACGGGCGTCGTTCGCCGAGGCGGTCGAGCGCGCCGGGTTGGCCTTCGTCGGGCCCGACTCCCGGACCATCGCCCGGCTTGGCGACAAGCTGGCCGCCAGACGAGCGGCTACCGAGGCCGGCGTTCCGGTCGTGCCCGGAACACTCGAGCCCGCCGCGGTGGATCGTGCCGACCGGGTCCCGGCCCTGGTTCGCGAGGCGGAGGCGATCGGCTTTCCGCTCCTGGTCAAGGCGGCTGCCGGCGGAGGCGGACGCGGCATGCGCCGCGTGGAGCGCGCGAAGGACGTGCCTGGTGCCGTGGTGGCCGCGGCCCGAGAATCGGCCGCGGCGTTCGGAGACGGTGCTGTCTACCTGGAGCGCGAGATCGCGCCGGCCCGCCACGTCGAGGTCCAACTGCTGGGAGACGACACGGGGGCCGTCGTCGCCCTTGGCGAGCGCGATTGCACGATCCAGCGCCGCCACCAGAAGCTCGTCGAGGAAGCGCCGGCACCCGGCCTGACCCCGGCCGTGCGGCGAGCGCTCCACGAGCTTGCGGTGCGTGTCGCCGGCGCGACGGGCCTCCGCAACGCGGCGACGGCCGAGTTCCTGCTGGACGCCGACGGATCCTTCTGGTTCCTGGAGGTCAACACCCGCCTTCAGGTCGAGCACGGCGTCACCGAGTTCGTCACCGGTCTCGACATCGTCCGGGAACAATTCCTGCTGGCGGCGGGCAACCCGCTGTCCGCCGAAGCGCGCGCCGTCGCCGATCGGGCGGCAGAGCCCGCCGGCCATGCGATCGAGGTCCGGATCGCAGCCGAGGACCCAGCTCACGACTTCACCCCGACGCCGGGTCGCGTCGGCCGCTGGCGGATGCCATCCGGTCCAGGCGTCCGGATCGACACGGCGATCGAGGCGGGGGAGCGGGTCCCGCCCGAATACGACAACCTCATCGCCAAGCTCATGGTCCACGCGACCGACCGGCCGAGGGCGATCGAGCGGCTGCGCCGCGCCCTTGACGAGGTGGAGATCGGCGGCATTCAGACGACGCTGCCGTTCCACCGGGCGTTGGCGGTCGACCCGGCCTTCGCGGCCGGATCCCTGTCGACCGGCTGGGTCGCCGAGCGGTGGAACGGGTCCGCGGCGCGGGCGACCGCCTACCGGCTGGCGGCGATCGCGGCCGGGCTCGCGGCGATGGACGGGGCGATGGACGGGGCGACGGACGGGGCGATGCGCGGAGCGACGGGCGGGACGGTCGGCCGGGGCGGGTCCGCCGCGACCGGCTGGCGAACCGCGGGCAGGGCGGCGATGGTCGACCGCTGGCCGGTCCGCGGATGACGTCCCCCGCAACGCTTGACCGGCGGGTCAGGGTGACGCCTGCGCCAGGCGCCGGCCGGGAGGGCGACGAGCCGGTCGTGGTCGATCCCGGGGAAGCCGACCTCCGGATCGTGGCGAACGGCCGCGGGAAGCTCATCCTGCCGAGCGATGATGGCTCCACGGCCATCGCGACGGCCGTGCTCTTCGCTCGGTCGCGAGCGACCGATCCGGCCGCGAAGCCGCCGCTGGAGGTGATCGTGGACGGCTGGCGGTTCGCCTTCACGATCGAAGCAGAATCGCGGGCGGGCCTGCGCGAACGCGCCCGGCGCGGGGCCGAATCCATCGGCCATGGCGGGCCGACCGAGATCAGGGCGATCATTCCGGGACGGGTGGTCGGGGTATCGGTCGCCGACGGCGACGCGGTCGGCGCCGGCCAGGAGATCCTCGTCATCGAGGCGATGAAGATGCAGAACGAGCTCCGTGCACCGCGGGCTGGGACCGTGGAACGGTTGGCGGTCGGTGCCGGTTCCACGGTCGAGGTCGGTGACCTGCTGGTCGTGATCCGATGAGCCGAAATCCGGGCCGGGCTCCGAGCCGGAATCCGGGCCGCGCAGCGGGCCGGGATCGCGGCACGCCTGGCGCCGATCCGGGCCGCGAGGCGTGGCGCGCGACGGTCCGGGCCCGGGCCCTCGGCCAGGCGCCCGAGCGTCGAGAGCGGTTCGAGACGAGCTCCGGGATCGAGATCGCCGACCTCTACAGCCCCGCGGACCTGGCCGGTTTCGACGAGGACCGTGATCTGGGCCGGCCGGGCGAGTTCCCCTTCACGCGAGGCGTCCAGCCGACGATGTACCGGTCGCGCTTCTGGACGATGCGCCAGTACGCCGGCTTCGCCACGGCCGCCGAGACGAACGCCCGGTTCCGCTACCTGCTCGAGCAGGGCCAGACGGGACTGTCGGTGGCGTTCGACCTGCCGACCCAGATGGGCTACGACCCCGACGCGCCGGAGGCGGCCGGGGAGGTGGGCCGGGTCGGCGTGCCGATCAGCTCGCTGGCCGACATGGAGACGCTGCTGGCCGGCATCCCCCTCGGCGAAGTGAGCACCTCGATGACGATCAACGCGACGGCAGCCATCCTGCTCGCGCTCTACGTCGTCGCAGCCGAGAAGCAGGGAGTGCCGGCGTCGGCGGTCAGCGGGACGACCCAGAACGACATCCTCAAGGAATACATCGCCCGCGGGACGTACATCTATCCGCCGCGGCCCTCGATGCGGCTCGTCACCGATATCTTCGAGTACTGCTCTCGCGAGCTGCCCCGCTGGAACACCATCAGCATCTCGGGCTACCACATGCGCGAGGCAGGAGCCACCGCCGCCCAGGAGCTCGCCTTCACTCTGGCCGACGCGCTGGCGTACGCAGAGGCCGCCGTCGCCCGAGGGCTCGACATCGACGAGTTCGCCGGCCGGCTGTCGTTCTTCTTCGCCGCCTGGAGCGAGCTGTTCGAGGAGGTCGCCAAGTTCCGGGCCGCCCGGCGGATGTGGGCGACGATTGTCAAGGAACGCTTTGGCTCATCGAACATCCGTTCGATGATGTGCCGCTTCCACGTTCAGACGGCCGGCTCCAGCCTGACCGCCCAATCGATCGACAACAACGTCGTCAGGACCACGATCCAGGCCCTCGCGGCGGTGCTCGGCGGCACCCAGAGCCTCCACACCAATGCCCGCGACGAGGCGCTCGCGCTGCCCACCGCCGAGGCCGCCCGGCTGGCCCTGCGCACCCAACAGATCCTGGCCCACGAGAGCGGGGTCACCGAGACGCCGGATCCCCTGGCCGGCTCGTACTACGTCGAGACGCTCACCAATGAGCTGGAGGCCGCCGCCTGGGGCTACCTCGACGAGATCGAGGCCCTCGGCGGCACGCTGGCCGCCATCGAGCACGGTTTCCAGCAGCGCCAGATCCAGGAGTCCGCCTACCGGACCCAGCAGGCCGTCGAGAGCGGCGACCAGATCGTCGTCGGTGTCAACAGGTTCGTCGACGCCGCCGCGGAGTCGATCGCGCCGGCCCTCCAGCGGATCGACCCGGAGGCGGAAGCGGGGCAGGTGGCCGCGGTCCGCCGCGTGCGCGCCGAGCGCGATCCGGCGGCATGGGAGGCCGCGCTGCGCCGTCTCGGCGAAGCGGCCCGCGCCGACGAGAACCTCCTGCCGCCGCTCATCGAGGCCGTGCGCGCCTACGCGACGGTCGGCGAGATCAGCGATCGCCTGCGGGTCGCATGGGGCGAGCACCGCGAGCTCATCACCGTCTGAGCCATCGAAGGGAGGCCGTCATGACGCCCGCGAGCCCCAGGCCGGAGGTCCCGGAGCATCTCCACCGGCTGGGCCGCGTCCACCACGTCGCCGTCGTCGTGCGCGACCTGGAGGCCGCCCTGCGCTTCTATCGCGACGTCCTGGGGCTCGAGCTCGAGGTCGTGGAGGAGATCCCGAGCGACCGGGTGCGCATCGCGTTCCTCCCCATCGGCGAGACGAAGATCGAGCTCGTCAGCCCGACCGACGACACGACCGGCGTGGCCCGCTTCCTGGCGTCGCGGGGCGAGGGCTTTCACCACGTCTGCTTCGAGGTGCCGGACCTGGCAGAGGCACTGACCCGTCTCGGCATCGAGGGCATCGAGCTGATCGACAGCGCGCCGCGGCGGGGTGCCGAGGGACCGGTCGCGTTCCTTCACCCGCGCTCCTGCCATGGCGTCCTCGTCGAGCTCATCGAGGCGACCGGCGGGCCCGCCTGGGATGCGCTCGGCTACCGCTAGGAGACGGGTCCGGGCGGACCCGCGGGCGTGGTCAGATCGACCAAGCGAAGACGACGTCGGGCGCGGATCTGGCCGCCCTGGCGAACCCGACGAGGTCCGCGGCGAGGGTCCTGATCCATGGCTTGTCCTCGCGGCTCATGGGCCCGAGCTCCTCTTCCAGGAGATCGATCCATCTGGCGGCAACCGGGCCAACGTCGTCGTCGGCCAGTCCGGCGATCGCGGCGACCCAGCCGGCGTCCACACGCTCGACGGTCCGATCGCCAACGTCCCGGGGCTCGTCGACTTCTCGCCGGGCGTCCAGGAAGTCGCGCGGCTCGGCCAGGTCGGTGACGGACCGGCAGGCCTCGGAGAACAGGTCCAGCCACGTTGGGTCCAGCCCGCCGCCCAGGGCCAGGTGGGCAGGGAAGCGGGATCGATCGTCCAGGCCGTCGAGGTCGTCGACGCTGATCGCGAGCAGGATCTCCTTCAGATCGCCCGCGACCAGGTCCATGAGCGAGCCCACTTCTCAGCCCACTGGCTGGTGTGCCCGTTCCTCGAGGAAAACCTGGAGGTCGAGGTCGCCCGGCGACAGGCCGAGCCGGGTCAGGAGGACCGCTGCCTCGCTCCGGTGCTGTGTCCCGTGGTTGATGACATGGGTCATCGTCTGCCACACGGGAAGATCGTCCACGGGCCTGTCCAGGTCGTCGTCGACGAGGCTGTCGAAGAAGGCCGCCAGGGCCGTCCATTCGATGTCCCAGTCGGCTCGCAGCTCCTCCGGGGTCAGGAGCGGCTCGAGCTCGCGCTGGGCGACCTCTTCGATGCCCTGCCAGGCGCATCGCCAGCGCTCATGCACACCCAGGGCATGGACGAGGATTCCGCCCAGCCCCCGACGGTCGATCCGGTTGCTGTCCGACCACTCGAACGGCGGCACGGCCACGGCTCGATTGAGGATCCTGATCGTGGCCCAGCGGTCATAGTCGTAGAGAATTCGAAGATCGTCGACCCGCATCGCCTGTTCTCCCGCTCTCCATCCTGGCTGGAATTGATGGCTCAGTTGACGCCGGCCGCCCGAAGGAGGGCCGGGATCTCGGTCGGAGAGGCGGCGACCCGGATGCCCGCTTCCTCCAGCGCGGCCACCTTGCCCGCGGCCGTGCCGGTGCCTCCGCTGATGATCGCCCCGGCGTGGCCCATTCGCTTGCCCTCTGGCGCCGTTCGGCCGGCGATGAAGGCCGCCATCGGGACGCCCCGCAGGTGCTGCGCGGCCCACCCGGCGGCGGCCTCCTCTGCCGCTCCACCGATCTCGCCGATGAGCACGATCGCGTCCGTCTCCGAATCTTCCGCGAAGAGCTGGAGGATGTCGAGGAACGTCGTGCCGATGATCGGATCGCCCCCGATCCCCACGCACGTGCTCTGGCCGATCCCCGCATCGGTCATCGCCTGGACCGCCTCGTACGTGAGCGTTCCGGATCGGCTGACCACGCCCACCCGTCCGACCCGATGGATCGAGCCCGGTATGATCCCGACCTTCGCCTGGCCCGGTGAGGTGACGCCCGGACAGTTCGGCCCGATGAGGCGGACCCCGGCCTGGGCCACCGCCTCGGCCGTGGTGAGCATGTCCAGGGCGGGGATGCCCTCCGTGATGCAGATGACCGTGCCAATTCCTGCGCCGGCCGCCTCCAGGATCGCGTCCGGCGCGCCGGCGGCCGGGACGTAGATGCACGAGGTGTTGGCGCCCGTCTGGCGGACCGCTTCGGCGACGGTGTCGAAGACCGGTACCCGGCCGTCCAGCGCCGTCTGACCGCCCTTGCCCGGCGTCACCCCGGCCACGAGCGGGGTGCCATAGTCGAGCATCGCCCGGGAGTGGAACTCGCCCTCCCTGCCGGTGATGCCCTGGACGACGAGCCGGGTCTCGCGGCCGACGAGGATGCTCACGATGCCGGGCTCGCGACGCCGGCCGCGGCGACCGCCTTGGCGGCTGCCTCGTCCAGGCTTGCGGCGGTCTCGAACTGGGCCTCGGTCAGCAGCCGGGCGGCCTCCTCGGCGTTCGTGCCGACGATCCGGACGACCATCGGGACGTCGCGATGCTGGAGGGCTCGCGCCTCGATCAGGCCGCGGGCCACCTCGTCACCGCGGGTGATGCCGCCGAAGATGTTCACCAGGATCGCCCGGACCTTCGGATCGGACAGGATGAGCCGCATCGCGGCCGCAACGCGGTCGGCGCGGGCACCGCCGCCGATGTCGAGGAAGTTCGCCGGCTCGCCGCCGGCTCGCTTGACGAGGTCCATCGTGGTCATCGCCAGCCCGGCGCCGTTGACCATGCAGCCGATCGTGCCGTCCAGCTTGATGAAGCTGATCCCCTCGGCCCGGGCCGCGATGTCGGCCGGGTCCTCCTCGTCGAGGTCGCGCAGCTCCTCCAGGCCCGGATGCCTGTGGAGAGCCGAGTCATCGAGGGTGATCTTGGCGTCGAGGCACTGAAGCGCGAGCTGTTCGGCGCCGTCTGCGGCGCGGGTGCGGACGATCGCCAGGGGGTTGATCTCCACCAGGTCGGCGTCGTTGGCGAGCATCGTGCTGACGAGCCCCTTGGCTATGGCCGCGGCGGCCTGGCGATGGGCGCCCAGGCCGAGCCCGAACGCCATCTGGCGGGCCTGCCAGTCGAGGAGCCCAAGGAGCGGGTGGGCGTGGATCCGGACGATGGCGTCCGGCCGCTCCGCGGCGACCTGCTCGATCTCGACGCCGCCCTCGGCGGAGCCCATCAACAGGATGCGCCGCTCGCCGCGGTCGAGGACCGCGCCCAGGTAGAACTCCTTGACGATATCGGCGGCTTCCGCTACGAGGACCTTGCGGACGGTGATCCCCTTGATCTCCATGCCCAGAATGCGGCCGGCGACCTCCTGTGCCTCGTCCCCGTCGCCGGCCAGCTTCACCCCACCTGCCTTGCCTCGTCCGCCGACGAGCACCTGCGCCTTGATCACGACCCGCTCGGCGCCGGCGGCGAACACCCGCTCGGCGGCCGCTCGCGCCTCGGCGGGCGTGCGCGCCACTTCCCAGGGCGGCACGGGCAGTCCCTGCGCGACGAGAAGGGACTTCGCGTCGGCTTCCTGGATCTTCACCGGTTGGAGGCTCCTGACGGCACGGGGGAGCGGGGAGTCAGATGGTATCCGCAGCCGTCCCGTACCGTGGCATGTGCGGTCGACGCAGCGCCAGGTCTCTCGGTCAGTCGCGTCGAGCCAGCACCCACAGGAAGGTCGCCTCGCTCAAGGTCCCATCCTCCTCGGGCTCGCGCATCGTTTCCAGGCGGCGGCGCGCCACGCGGTAGCCGGCGTCGGAAAGGAGGCCGACCGTCACGTCCGGGTCGAAGCCGCTGAAGAACATCGGCACGCCCAGCCAGCGGCCCGTCCAACCCGGATCGTCATGCCCCGAGAGGGCGGCCAGGAACCAGCCGCCCGGCCGCAGCCAGCCGGCGATCCGGCCGAAGAGGGCGGCATGGCGCTCGCGCGGCACGTGCAGGATCGAGTAGAACGCCGCCACGCCGTCGAAGGACGCATCGGGCAGCTCGATCGTGGTCATGTCGCCGACGATCAGCCGGGCGGTCGGGACGAGCTCCCGGGCACGGGCGATCTGACCCGGCGAGACATCAACGCCGGTAACCGTGAACCGCTCCGCAAGGCGCCTCGTGACCGGGACGCCCGCGCCGCAGCCGAGCTCCAGGACGTCTCCGCCCGCCGGCAGGCGCGCCGTGAACGCGTCGAGCCAGCGCAGCCGCGGATCGCCTTCGATCCGCCCGATCCAGCCCAGGTGCCGATCGACGATCGCGTCGTAGCCGTCCGCCACGAGGCGCACTCGCGGATCGTCGGTCATGTCGCACCCACGTGTAGTCCCTCGCAACGTACGCGGCACCGTGACTGGCGGCAACAACGAGACTCCGGATCGTCCGACCAATCCTACCGCTGGGTCCGTTGCCCTCCAACCGCCGCGCCGGCTGCCCGCTTCAGGTCGCGCTAACGCCATCCCTGGCATTGCTCGGAACACGGACGCGCATTGGCCGCGCTCGGCCCGCCAGAATGCCCATCCGTGGCGTTGCTCGGACCGTGGTGGGCTCGAGCGGGCGAAGGCCCCGTTCGGCGGGCGGCCCTCCGCTCCGGCTAGAATTTCCCGGGCCGAAGCAGCCACCCCGCTGCCGCCACCCGCGAGGAGGCCGAACCGAGGATGACGGCAAGCAGCCAGGCCGCGAGCAAGCCCGTCGGAACGGCCAGGCGCGGCCTGGGCGCGACGGCTCGCCGGGACCCCTGGTGGCTGGCGCCCGCCGTCCAGGGAGCGCTCTTCACGGTCTGCGCGTTGTACCTCTTCTTCAGCGGCATCATCTGGACGCCGCTCTTCGGTACCGCGTATGAGGTCGACGGCTACCTGTCGCCGCTCTTCTCGCCGTTGATCGCTCCGGCCTTCCTGCCGAGCTGGATCAGCCCCGGCCTGCTCATCCTCTGGATTCCGTTGGGCTTCCGGGCGACCTGCTACTACTACCGCAAGGCCTATTACCGCTTCTACTTCGCGGACCCGCCGGGTTGTGCGGTTGGCGAGCCGACGATCCATCGCGGCTACGCGATGGAGACGGTCTTTCCCTTCATCCTCCAGAACCTGCACCGCTACTTCCTCTACCTGGCGTTCATCCCGCTCTTCTTCCTGTGGCTGGACGCGTTCTATTCGCTCCGCGTGTCTGACCACTGGCGGCTCGGCATCGGGAGCGTCCTCTTCTTCGTCAACGTGACCTTGCTGACCGGCTACTCGCTGTCGTGCCATTCACTGCGGCACATCGTCGGCGGCCGCCTGGACTGCTTCTCGTGCAGCCGGCGGCAACAGGTCCGCTACGGCCTCTGGCGGCGGCTGACGTCCCTCAATGCGCACCACATGGCGTGGGCCTGGTCCAGCCTGATCTCGGTCACGCTCGCCGACCTCTACGTCCGGCTCATGGCCCTCGGCATCCTGGTCGACCCCCAGATCCGCCTGTGATCGACCAGATCGAGACGCATCCGCACGATGTCCTCATCATCGGAGCCGGTGGAGCCGGGCTCCGCGCGGCAGTGGAAGCGGCCAGCCTGGGCGCCTCCGTGGGACTCGTCTGCAAGTCCCTCCTTGGCAAGGCGCATACGGTCATGGCCGAGGGCGGGGTGGCCGCTGCCCTGGCCAACGTCGCCGAACAGGATTCGTGGGAGACGCACTTTCGGGACACGATGGTCGGCGGGAAGATGCTCAACAACCCGCGGATGGCCCAGCTCCATGCCCAGGAGTCTCCGGAGCGGGTCCGGGAGCTGGAGCGCTGGGGTGCGGTGTTCGACCGAACGGGCGACGGTCGCATTCTCCAGCGTCCGTTCGGCGGCCATACCCACCCCAGGCTGGCCCACGTCGGCGACCGGACCGGCCTGGAGATGATCCGGACGCTCCAGGACCGGGCGGTCGCCACGGGGATATCGGTCTACATGGAGTGCACGATCACCCGCCTCGCGACCCGTCCCGATCGAGTGACCGGCGCGTTCGGCTACTGGCGGACGACCGGTCGCCCGGTCGTGTTTCCGGCGAAGGCCGTCATTCTCGCCACGGGCGGGATCGGTCGGGCCTACCAGGTCACCTCCAACTCCTGGGAATACACCGGCGACGGTCACGCCCTGGCGTATCTCGCCGGCGCCGAGCTCATCGACATGGAGTTCGTCCAGTTCCATCCGACCGGGATGGTCTGGCCGCCCGGGGTCCGTGGCCTGCTCGTCACCGAGGCGGTCCGCGGCGAGGGCGGCATCCTGCGAAACCGCGACGGCGAGCGCTTCATGTGGACGTACCTGCCGGATGAGCGAAGGCACGAGTATGCCCAGTCGGACGCCGAAGCCAGGACCTGGGTGGAGGCGCTGACCGCCGGCCGCCAGACCGAGGCCCGCCAGCCGCCCGAGCTGTCGACGCGCGACAACGTTGCCCGGGCGATCTACACGGAGGTCAAGGAGGGCCGCGGCTCGCCGCACGGCGGTGTCTTCCTCGACATCAGCTACCTGCCGGCCGATCGCGTGCGGCGCAAGCTGCCGTCCATGTACGACCAGTTCAAGGAGCTGGCCGACGTGGACATCACCTCCGGCCCGATGGAGATCGGACCGACGACCCACTACATGATGGGCGGCGTTCGCGTCGACGCCGACACAGGGGCAAGCACGAAGCAGGGCCTGTTCGCCGCGGGCGAGGTGGCCGGCGGGATGCACGGCGCCAACCGCCTGGGCGGCAACTCCCTGTCGGATCTCCTGGTCTTCGGTCAGCGGACGGGTGCGGCCGCGGCGGCCGCCGCGGCCGCCGAGCCCGAGGTACCCTGGGTCTCACCCATCCAGGTCGGCGAGGCGATTGCCGAGCTGGACGCGCCACTCGAGCGCTCCCAGGGAGAAGATCCGTACCGCATCCAGGCGGACCTGCAGGCCACGATGCAGTCGCTCGTCGGCATCTTCCGCACCGAGTCGGACCTGGACGAGGCAATCGGGCGGATCGACGACCTGCGTCGCCGCTTGTCGGCCGTCCGGGCCGACGGCGGCCGTGCTTACAACCCGGGCTGGAACCTGGTGACCGAGCTGCGAAACCTCATCATCGTGTCCGAGTCCATCGTCCGCAGCGCCCGCCTCCGGACGGAGAGCCGCGGCGCCCACAGCCGGCTCGACCACCCGGCCGCCGATCCCGACTGGGCGAAGGTCAACACCGTCACCGTCCGCGACGGTGAGGCGATGCGCGTCGATACGGCGCCGCTGCCGACGCTGCCGGCCGAGCTCGGCGCGCTGGCGGCCAGGGGATAGGGAAGGGCCAGCCGGTGGCCGAGGCCCGCCTCAGCGTCTTTCGCGGCTCCCCGGGAGAGCCTGGGGAGTTCGTCGAGTACGTCGTCCCGGTGGAGGAGGGGATGGTCATCCTCGATGCGCTCCACTGGATCCAGGCCAACGTCGCCCCGGACCTGGCGGTCCGCTGGAACTGCAAGGCGGCCAGATGCGGCTCCTGCAGCGCCGAGGTGAATGGACGGCCGTCGCTCACCTGCAAGACGAGGTTGTCCGACTTCGAGCCCGGCGAGACGATCACCGTCGAGCCGATGCGGGCGTTCCCCCTCATCCGGGACCTGGTCACCGACGTCTCGTGGAACTACGAGGTCAACCGGCGGATCGCCCCGTTCCAGCCGCCGGAGGACGTGCCACAGGAAGAGTGGCGCTGGCAGCAACGGGACATCGAGCGGGTCCAGGAGTTCCGCAAGTGCATCGAGTGCTTCCTGTGCCAGGACGTCTGCCACGTCCTCCGTAACCACACCACCGAGAACGAGTTCATCGGCCCTCGCTTCCTCGTCCGCGTGGCGGGCCTGGAGATGCATCCGATCGATGAGGCCGATCGCCTCGAGTTCCTCAAGGACGACGGGGGCGTCGGCTACTGCAACATCACGAAATGCTGCACCGAGGTCTGCCCCGAGCACATCAAGATCACCGACAACGCGATCATCCCGCTCAAGGAGCGGGTGGCCGACCGCTACTACGACCCGATCCAGATGGTCTGGCGCAAGGTCACCGGCCGTGGCCGGCCGGGAGGGGCGCCAGCCGACGGATCGCGGCCAGCCGACGGATCGCGGCCAGCCGACGGATCGCCGCCGGCGGGGCAGTCGTCAACGGAGGGCCGGGCCGGTCCGACCGGATCGTCCGGATAGAATGGCGCCATGTCCCACCGCGTGACGCTGATCCCCGGCGATGGCATCGGGCCGGAACTGGCGGAGGCGGCTCGGCGGGTTCTGGACGCGACCGGCGTACCCCTCGAGTGGGAGGTCGTGGACGCCGGCGAGGCGGTCATGGCCCAATTTGGCACGCCCCTGCCGGACCACGTCCTGGAGTCGATCAAGCGCAACGGAGTGGCGCTCAAGGGGCCCATCACCACGCCGGTCGGCGCGGGCTTCCGGAGCGTCAACGTCACCCTCCGCCAGGCGCTCGGGCTCTATGCCAACGTCCGGCCGGTCCGCAGCATTCCCGGCGTCGAGTCGCGCTACGAGGACGTGGACCTCGTCATCGTCCGGGAGAATACCGAAGACCTCTACGCCGGCATCGAGCACATGGTCGGGCGCGACGCGGCGGAGAGCATCAAGATCATCACCCGCGAGGCATCCGAGCGGATCGCCCGCTACGCCTTCGAGTACGCGGTGGCCAACGGCCGGCGCAAAGTGACCGCGGTCCACAAGGCCAACATCATGAAGCTCTCGGATGGGCTCTTCCTGGAATCGTGCCGGACGATCGCGGCCGGCTATGAGGGCCGGATCGAGTTCGAGGATCGAATCGTCGACAACATGTGCATGCAGCTCGTCCAGAAACCGGAGCTGTACGACGTCCTGGTGCTGCCCAACCTGTACGGCGACATCGTGAGCGATCTCGCCGCCGGCCTGGTCGGCGGCCTCGGTGTCGCGCCCGGCGCCAACATCGGGACGGAGGCCGCGGTCTTCGAACCGGTCCACGGCTCGGCGCCCAAGTATGCCGGCCAGGACCGGGCGAACCCGACCGCGCTCATCCTGTCGGGTGCGCTCATGCTCCGCCACATGGGCGAGCTCGAGGCCGCCCAGCGGGTGGAGTCCGCCCTCCGGGCCGTGATCGCCGAGGGCCGGATGCTGACCCAGGACCTGGGCGGGACTGCCGGCACGAGCGGCTTCGCGGACGCCATCGTGGCCCGCCTGGGCGGCACGCCCGCCGTCGCGCCAGCCTGACCCGCTCGACGGTGGAGCGACGCTGAGCGAGCCGCTCTGGCCAGATCTGGTGTCCGAGGAGGTGGCCTCGGCCGGACCCTCGACGAGGCCCTCGACCGTTCGGGAGCGGGCGAAGGGCCGGGCGTACGTGATCCGCTGCGACGGCGCCTCCCGTTCCAATCCCGGTCACGCCGCAGCCGGCGCGGTGCTCATCGATGCCAGCAGACCGGACGCCTTCGACCCCTGGGCGCTGCCCGACGCATCGATCTCCGAATACCTGGGCATCCAGACCAACAACGTCGCGGAGTACACCGCGGTGGTCCGCGCGCTCGGCCTGGCCGCGGAGCTCGGGGCGCGCGAGGTCCATCTGCTGCTCGACTCGATGCTCATCGTCGAACAGCTGCACGGTCGCTGGCGGATCAAGAATCCCACGCTGGCTCGGCTCCACGCGGAGGCGCGCCGGCTCCTGTCGGGCTTCGAGGGCTGGTCCGCAGCCCACGTGCCACGCGCTCAGAACCACGCCGCGGACGCGCTGTGCAACGCCGCCATCGATCGGGCTCTGGCCGGCGGCCCGGCTGTGGTCGTGGTGCGCCCCGGCCGCTGAGACAGCATCGAACGGATGGTCGATTCGGCCGTCGACAGGGCACCCGACGGCCGGTAGAATGCGGTCGTCAGAGAGGCGATCGGATGGCCGCGCGCCGCACGCGGCTTCGGCCATTTGCGGCTCGAGGAAAGTCCGAGCTCTCCAGCGCAGGGTAGCGGGTAACGCCCGTCCGCCGAGAGGCGAGGACCAGTGCCACAGTGACGATGCCGTCCGGACCGGCCACCTGTCGGTCCGGGCGGAGTGAAACGGGGCAAACTCTACCCGGAGCAAGGCCAAGTAGGAGGGTGCAACCCCGGTTCGCCGGGGGGAGAGGCGCGCTGCCCAACCCTCGGGTCGGCCGCTAGAGCCGCCGGGCGACCGGCGGCCGAGATGGATGGCCATCGCCGCGATTCGGGCAACCGGGTCGCGGTACAGAACTCGGCTTACAGATCGCCTCGCTGACGCTCCACGTTCGGACCGCGTACACCCGCCTGCGGAGCGCCGAGTCAGTCCTCGTCCGGCCGGAAGATGTGGGCCGCGGTGCAGGCGTTGCAGATCGGGGTCGCGGTCTCCAGGTCGCCCAACGGGATCGGCAGGCGGCGCTCTGGGAAGAGGCACTCGACGTCGTAGATGGGCGCGGGCGCGCTGTCGACCTGGATGAGCCGGCGGAAGGTGCAGCGGCGGATGCGCACCTCGGCCAGGTGATACGACTCAGGTGCCGGCGGAATGACCGGAAGCTGGAGGACCATGCGGGACCCGTGAACCTCGAATCCTGTTACCCGGCGGGATTCGGATCTCGAATCGTGTGAGCCCGCGCAGACTAGCATCGTCGATCGTCCGACAGCAAGCATCGAAAGGTACTAGACTCCCGCGAACGAAGTCGCGGGCAGCCGCGAATCGAGCACGGGAGGGTGCGTGCGGGAAGACCGGGGGGCTGCCGAGGCGGTCGACGGCGCGATCGGCGAGGGGCCCGAGCCGAGCCGGGACGATCGCTCGATGGACCCCGATGGCCTCGCCGGCCTGGCCCACGCACCACGCGGCCTGGCGATTCCCAGCGAGGCTGTGGCCAACGTCGCCGAGCCCTCGCCGGCTTCCGCTTTCCCCGTTCTGTCGCCGCCCGGTGCCTGCCGCTATCTCCAGCTGGACGGGGTCCGACAGGCCTCCTGTCACGCCCTCGTCCCCACGATCGCGCTGGCTCCCCGCCAGGTCGAGCTGGTCTGTCTGGGAGCGGCCCATGTGGACTGCCCGAGATTCGTCGGGGCCGGTGGCGACCAGCCGCTGCCGGTCGCTCCGTCAGAGCCGCCTGCCCGATGGGGCGGTCCGGACGCCCCGGATGCGGCACCGGGTCTGGCAGACCTCGCTCCGCGAGCGCCGGTCGAGATTCCGTCGGTGCGGCTGGGCCATACGGTCGGGTCGCTGCACCTGCGACCGCAGGCCAGGCGATCGCGCAGGCCGCGTCCGGCCATGATGGCGGCGATCGGTGCGCTGGCCGCGGCTGTGGTGCTCGCGGTCGGGTTCGCCGCGCTGCGTGGCGGCCTCGATCCAGCCGGTCGGGCTCCGGCCATGTCGATCGTGGCAGTGGCAAGCCCGAGCGTGCCCACCGCGCCGTCGGCCAGCGTCCTCGCAGCCACGGCCAGCGCATCGCCGGCGGCAGCCACGGCGACAGCGCGACCAACTGGCCAACCCTCGGGCTCGCCGTCCCCGGCTGCCTCACCCGACCGGCTGGCCCTGCTGACGCCCTGCCCCAACCAGCCCGACTGCTATCAATACCGGATTCGCAGGCACGACAACCTGCGCGGCATCGCGTCATTCTTC
>DASPWU010000010.1:0-5725 GCA_035637675.1 Candidatus Limnocylindria bacterium
TCGTCCGGCTGACCGACGATGGCCGCTGCAGCGACTTCATCGAGTATTTCATGGAGGAGCCGACCGTGGGCTGATCAGGGGCAATGGCCGGTCGGCGGCCCACATCTGCCTGCGCGGGTCCGTGCCCGCCGGGTGGGTACCGATGGCTCATCGGCTGCCGATGGATCCGTTCGTCGGGCGGAATCCGGCGCCGGGAATATTCGCCCGGCGGATAGGCACCCAGGCGCGGGCGTGGCCTGTCAGGCCGCGACCGGATCCGGGCGCCGGACGAGACGAACGGCGACCGTGGACACCGCGATCGACGTGGCGACTGCGGCCAGAATGGCGGCGTGCACGTCCGATCCGATGGCGCTCGCCGCCAGCGCGACCGACGCCAGCACGAAGCCGAATTCGCCCATCTGGCCGAGGCCGATGGCGAGCTGCCAATGATGCACGGGCAGTCGGGCGAGGCGCGCGAGGCAATAGCTGACGAGGACCTTGCCGACCACGAGCGCGACGAGCAGCAACGCGAGCCACGGCAGGCCCGCCGCCAGCGCCGTCGGGTCGATCAGCGTGCCGATGGCCACGAAGAACAGGACGGCGAACAGGTCACGGAAGGGAAGCAGCCGCCGCCGGGCCTCCGCCGCGTCGGGGCTCTCGGCGATCGCCAGTCCCGACACGAAGGCGGCCAGCGCCAGCGGCACGGCAAAGACGACCGAGCCGATCCCGGCGACGGCCAGGCCAGTGGCAACGGACACGAGCAGGAAGAGGTCGTGCTGTTCTCGCAAGCGCACCAGGATCCTCGGCAGCAGCCAGGCCACGACGACCGCGAGGACGCCGAACAGCGCGAGCCCGGCCAGTGCCACTGCCGGGGCACGGTCGGAGCTGCCGCCGAGCGCCAGGATGACTCCCGCCAGCGCGACGCCGGTCACGTCCTGGAGGACGCTCCAGCCCAGGAGGGTTCGATCGGTCGTCGGGTCGGTGGTCCGTCGCCGGCTCCGGGTGATGTTGACGATGACGACGCCCGAAGAGAGCGCCACGGAGAGACCGACGATCGCCGCCCCGAACCAGTCGAGGCCGGCCAGGAACGCCGCTCCGCCCGCGATGGCGGTCGTCAGGACCACCTGCAGCGGCGCGGCCCACAGCAGGCCGACCTGCTCGCGACGCAGCCGAAGGAGGTCGACCTCGATGCCGACCTCGAACAGAAGGATGACAACCCCGAAGTCGGCCAGCAGCTGGATCTGCTCGCGGTTGGCGACGTAGCCCGGCGTGAACGGCGACACGATGAGGCCTACCGCGAGGTAACCGACGACGGCGGGCAGACCGGCCGCGCGGGCCAGCCAGCCGGCGCCCGCCGCGACCAGCAGGACGAGGCCGATCTCCAGGATCGCGGGGGCCGTATGCTCCATCGACGCGATGGTAGAGGGTCGCCGCGCCGGCCTTTCCCCGGAGGAGCCCAGCTTCATGACGACGCTCGACTTCGGCCGGTTCGAGGCCCTGACGTTCGACTGCTATGGAACGCTGATCGATTGGGAGGCCGGCATCGCCCGGGGCCTTCGAGCGGCGCTCGACCCCGGCGTCGCGACGGCGAGTGACGAGGCGCTGCTCGAGCTCTACGCCCGTCATGAGGCCGAGCTGGAGGCTGGCCCGTACGTGCGCTACCGCGAGATCCTGGCCCGGGCCTGCGCCGCCGTCGGTCAGGCGTACGGCATCGAGGCGACCGAGGACGCGGTCCGTCGCTTCGCCGGGTCGGTCGGGGAGTGGCCCGCCTTCGCGGACTCGGCGGAGGCCCTGGCCCGCCTCACGACCAGGTACCGGCTCGGCGTCCTCACGAACTGCGACGACGACCTGTTCGCGCTCTCGGAGGCGCGCCTGGGCGTGCGCTTCGAGTGGGTGGTGACCGCCCAGCAGGTGCGCAGCTACAAGCCCAACCCGCGGCACTTCCAGGTCGCGTTCGCGCGGATCGACGTCGCGCGCGATCGGATCCTGCACGTCGCGCAGAGCCTCTACCACGACCACATCCCGGCGAAGCGGCTCGGCCTGTCAACCGTCTGGATCGACCGCCGCCAGGACCAGCCGGGCTGGGGGGCCACGCCACCGGCGACCGCGACGCCCGACCTGACGGCCCCGGACATGGCCACCTTCGCCGAGCTCGCCCTGGCCTGAATACCTCGGGCGCACGCGGGCGCGTCGGCTCAGGGCTTGGCGGGGATCAGCGTCACCTCACTGAAGCCCAGGCGCACCCGACCCTGCCGCTGCATGAGCGTCAGCCGCTGGTTGCCGGTGACGTCGGCACGCAGCTCGCGTCCCCCGACGTCCACCCGCAGCTGGGCCGTCGCGCCCTCGAAGATCAGCCGGTCGATCACGCCCTCGACGACGTTGTCGTAGCCGTCCCCGTCCGTCTCACCCAGGACGATCACGTTCTCCGGCCGAACGTATCCGACCACCGCCTGTCCGACCGCCAGGCCGGGCCGGCCGCGGCTGTGCAGGGTGAGCCCGTCCGCGACGAACGTGATGCGCGACTCGTCACCGATGTCGTCGACAACGGTCACCGTGCCGGCCATGCCGTTGTTGGCGCCGATGAACTCGGCGACGAAGGGCGTCTCGGGGTGGAGGTAGATGTCCGTCTGCGTGCCGATCTGCTCCGCCCGGCCGGCGTTCATGACGACGATCCGGTCGGAGATCGCGAACGCCTCGGACTGGTCGTGAGTGACGTAGATGGCGGTCTTGCGCGTCTTGCGCTGCAGATCGAGGATCGAGTATTTGAGGCTGTCGCGCAGGTTCTTGTCGAGAGCGGACAGGGGCTCGTCGAAGAGCAGGACGGTGGGGTCGGTGGCCAGCACCCGGGCGAGCGCGACCCGCTGCTGCTGGCCGCCCGAGAGCTGCGACGGGATCCTCTTGCCATAGCCGGCCAGGTCGACGAGGGCCAGCATTGTGTCCACCCGGTCGCGGATGACGTCCTTCCGCTGTCCCTTGACGGACAGCCCGAAGGCGACGTTGTCGGCAACCGACAGGTGAGGGAACAGCGCGGGCGTCTGGAAGACGAAGCCGATGTTCCGCTTCCGGGGTGGGACGAACGTCACATCCCGCCCGTCGAACAGGATCCGGCCGCTGGTCGGCTCGATCAGCCCAGCCACCATCCGGAGGGTGGTGGTCTTCCCGCAGCCCGACGGGCCGAGGAGCGTGACGAGCTCGCCGTCGCGGACGTCCAGGCTGAAGTCCTGAACCGCCATGGTGGCGCCGTAGCGCTTCGTCACGGACTCGAGGTGGACGGTGGCCATCAGAGGATGTAGGTGCCCTTGAAGTGGCGGGTCCCGAAGGCACGGAAGAAGACGAGCACCGCCACGAACGAGACGAGCTGCATGACCACCGCCAGCGCGGACGTCGAGGGCGCCAGGCCGTTGGTCCGGACCAGGTTGAAGACGCGCAGCGGCGCCGTCTCCAGGTCCGCCGGGTGGACGAACAGCGTGACCAGGTACTCGTTGAAGACGATGATGAAGCACAGCAACAGGCCGGCGGACACCCCCGGCCCGATGAGCGGGAAGACGACGCGCCGGTACGTTTGCCATTTCGTGGCACCCAGGCAGTGGGCCGCTTCCTCGAAGACGAGCGGCAGATCTTTGAGTGCGACCACAATGGGCGTCAGCATGAGCGGGAACGTGCCCACCACCATCGCGAGCACGAGCCCCCACATCGAGGTCGCGTGATAGGTGAACGTGTACGTCAGCAGGAGCGACAGGCCGATCACCGCGCCGGGCACGTACAGCGACAGCTGGAGGAGCGAGAAGACGAGCCGCCGGCCCGGCACCGGGTAACGGACGAGCGCGTACGCCGCGGGCAGGCTGATCGCCAGGTTGATCAGCAGGCTGAGGCCCGTGATCTTGAAGCTCCACAGGAGGTTGTCGCCGAAGCTGCCCAGGGCGTCCTGGAAGTTCTGCAGCCCGGACACGCCGCCGCGCTCCGACAACGAATGAACCAGGAGCGCGAGGAATGGCAGGACGAACACGACGAGGCAGAGCCAGACGTAGCCATGGCTCACGATCGCCGTGACCTGCCGTGGTCCGAGTCGCGGCCGCCTGGCCCAGACACCGTTCATTCGATCAGGGCCCCCCGTGAGTACCGGAGCGAGAAGTAGGTGACGATGAAGGCGATGCTCAGCAGGACGATCCCCATCGTGGAGGACAGGCCGTAGTCGTTCTGCACGGCGCCTCGCTGGTAGACCGTCCAGGCAAGCGACCGCTGCTCGTTGAGAGAGCCCAGCAGGAGCGGCTCGGCGAACGTCCCGATGCTCCAGCCGAAGACCATGAGTGCACCCGCGACGAGGCCGGCTCGGGTGAGCGGCAGGACCACCCGCAGGAGTGTCTGCCAGGGCCGGGCGCCGAGGCAGGCCGCCGCCTCCTCCAGGGTGGGATCGACGTTGCTCAACGCGGTGCCGATGTTCATGACCATGAAGGGAAAGGTGAAGATCGACATCGCGAAGACCACCGACGGCAGGCTGAACAGGATGGCCGTGTTCGGGATGCCGAGGGCGTGCAGGATGGGATCCGCCGGGCCGCCTGGAAGCAGGATGAAGCGCAGGCCAAAGGCTACGTACAGGGCGCCGAACATCGGAAACACCATCAGCGCCCTGACCAGGTCGCGGTAGCGCACCCGGCGGACGAGGATGTAGGCAAACGGGAAGCCAAAGACGAGGTCGACGATCGTCGCCAGTGTGGCAAGCTGGATCGTGATCAGGACGTTGGGGATGTACCGCTGGATCATCGTGCCGTAGTTGTCCAGCGTGATCACCGGCCCGGACGCGGACAGGAACGACCCGCCGGCCGTAAAGCTCATGCGGACGACGAACACGAGCGGGTAGTACAGGAACAGGACCGCCACCAGGATCGCCGGGACGAGCAGGGCGATCCCGACCAGCCGGCTGTTCCGCTCACGGCGCCGCAGCTCAGGGGCGACCCCCGAGAGCGGCACGGACAGGGGCCCACCGACCACGCGCGTCTGCCTCTGCTATGGCGGCAGCCGGCCCGCCCGGGTTGAGCGGGCGGACCGGCTGACGGTCCTACTGGCCGAGCTTGCTCTTGTAGTAGTCCTGGAACACCTTCGCGCTGGCGTTGTAGGCCTTCCAGTCGATCGTCTTGAACGACGTCTGGATCTGGTCGAGGTTGGGGAAGTACGTGAAGTAGTCGGCCGCGAACCAGTCGGGGACGTGGGTCACATACGTGGGGCCGAGGAAGCCCTCGGAGAGCTCGCTCCACTTGCCGTGGTCGATGGGCCACGTGTTGGGAAACTGGACCTCCGGCGAGAGGCGCCAGTTGATGAAGATCTGGGCGAGGACCGGATGCTGGGCCGACTTGGGGATCCAGAGGTAGCCGTTGGCCGGGTAGATCGTCGGCGGCACGAGCAGAGCGGCGTCCTTGTGGCCGGAGAAGTACTCGAGCCGGGCCAGGCTGTTCCAGAAGGTGACGGCGTCGGCAGCGCCCGATTCGAACAGCGTCTGGAGCGTGGGCTGGTCGGTCGTGTACTGGACGACGTTGGGGCCGATGTTCGTGATCGCCCAGTCGACGACCTCCTTCATCTGGTTGGGATCCTTGTAATCCTTGCCCAGCTCGGCGGCCAGGCCCAGGAAGAACCCGCCGGCGGTGATGTCGCCGGCCGCCGGCAACGTCACCTTGTTCTTGAGACGCGGGTCGGCCAGGTCCTTGAGCGACTTGAGGAACGGGGCCTTCGCCTTGTTGTAGACGACGCCCGG
>DASPWU010000011.1:0-11416 GCA_035637675.1 Candidatus Limnocylindria bacterium
CCGAAGGCCGAGGCCACCCCGCCGGCCCCGGCCGAAGCGCCGAAGGCCGAGGCCACCCCGCCGGCCCCGGCCGAAGCGCCGAAGGCCGAGGCCACCCCGCCGGCCCCGGCCGAAGCCGAGACGACGGAGCCTGAGACTGCCCCGCCGGCTGCGCCCGCACCCGCGAGGCCGGCCGCCTCGGCAAAGCCGGAGACACAGGTCAAGCCGGACCCAGCGGCCAAGCCGGACTCGGGGGCCCAGGCCAAACCAGAGCCCGCGGCGAAGCCGGCGGCCCCGGCCCTGGACGAGGCGGACGCGGCCAGGGAATAGGCTCCCCTCGCATCCGGCACGGCGAACGGCACCAGCCCGGCCGACCGCGTCCGGGCACGCCTCGAAATCCAGGATTGCCGTCCCGTCGAATAGCTGGCAACGGTCAGGCTGGCAGGCAGCCCGCGGGCGCCGCGGTCTCGACAGTCGACCGGGACCTTCGTCGTGACTCGTACCCCCATCCGGGGTGGGTCCCATGCCGGTCCAGGACCCTCCTCTCGGCTGAGTTGCGCGAGAGGGTCGGCGTGCTAGCATGACTTTCGGAGTCACCTCATCGAGGTGGGAACAGGGGAACAGGCACTCGGTCGGATGGATCGCTTCGACAAGTTCACGGACCGCGCTCGCAAGGTCTTGACCCTCGCGCAGGACGAAGCCCAGCGCTTCAACCACAACTACATCGGCACGGAGCATCTCTTGCTCGGCCTGGTGCGGGAAGGCGAGGGCGTGGCGGCGCGCGTGCTCGAGAACATGAACGTCGAGCTCGCCAAGGTCCGGACCGCCGTCGAGTTCATCATCGGGCGGGGCGATCGGCCGGTCGTCGGGGAGGTTGGCCTTACCCCCCGGGCCAAGCGGGTCATCGAGCTGGCCATCGACGAAGCGCGCCGGCTCGGCCACAACTACATCGGCACGGAACACCTGTTGCTCGGCCTGGTCCGCGAGGGGGAGGGCATCGCCGCCGGCGTGCTCGAGTCACTCGGGGTCAACCTCGACAAGGTCAGGCACGAGGTCATCCGCGTCCTGTCGCAGAGCTCCTCGGCAGGCCCGGCACAGGAGACCAAGCGCGCCAGCAAGACTCCAACCGTCGACCAGCTCGGCATCAACCTCACCGAAGCCGCCCGGATCGGCAAGCTCGACCCCGTCATCGGGCGCGAGAAGGAGATCGAGCGCGTCATCCAGATCCTGTCCCGCCGGACGAAGAACAACCCGGCGCTGATCGGCGAGCCCGGCGTCGGCAAGACGGCGATCGCGGAGGGCCTCGCCCATCGGATCGTCGCCGGTGACGTCCCGGAGACGTTGCTCAACAAGCGCGTCCTGACCCTCGACATCGGCTCGCTGGTGGCCGGCACCAAGTACCGCGGCGAGTTCGAGGAGCGGCTCAAGAAGATCATCGAGGAGCTGCGCAACACCAACGACGCGGTCCTGTTCATCGACGAGCTGCACACGCTGGTCGGAGCCGGTGCGGCCGAAGGCGCGATCGACGCGGCCAACATCCTCAAGCCGCCGCTGGCGCGGGGCGAGCTGCAATGCATCGGGGCGACGACCCTCGACGAATACCGCAAGTACATCGAGCGGGACGCTGCCCTGGAGCGCCGCTTCCAGCCGGTGATGGTCGAGGAGCCAACGCTCGAGCAGACGATCGAGATCCTGAAGGGCATTCGGGAGCGCTACGAGCAGCACCACAAGGTGACGATCACGGACGAAGCGGTGAACGCGGCGGCAGACCTGTCCGTCCGCTATATCACCGACCGGCATCTGCCGGACAAGGCCATCGACCTCATCGACGAGGCCGCCAGCCGCGTCCGCCTCCGCCACGCATCCGCCCCGCCTCCCCTCCGGCAAGCCCAGAAGGAGCTGGAGCGGATCACCAAGGAGAAGGACGCCGCGATCAACGCCCAGGAGTACGAGGAGGCCGCCACGCTCCGCGAGGCCGAGGCGACCGCCAAGGAGAGCGTCGAGACGCTGCGGGCGGAGTGGCAGTCCCAGGTCAGCAGCGACCAGCCGACCGTCGGCGAGGAGGAGATCGCCCAGGTCGTGGCGATGTGGACCGGCATCCCGGTGACCCGCATTGCGCAGGAGGAGTCGGAGCGCCTGCTCCACATGGAGGACGCGCTGCACCAGCGGGTCATCGGCCAGCAGGAAGCGATCGAGATCATCTCCAAGGCCGTTCGTCGCGCCCGGGCCGGCCTCAAGGACCCCAAGCGGCCCATCGGCTCGTTCATCTTCCTCGGCCCCACCGGGGTGGGCAAGACGGAGCTGGCCAAGGCGCTCGCCGAGTTCATGTTCGGTAGTGAGGACGCACTCATCAAGATCGACATGAGCGAGTTCATGGAGCGTCACAACGTCAGCCGTCTCGTGGGCGCGCCTCCGGGCTATGTCGGCTTCGACGAGGGCGGCCAGCTGACAGAGGCGGTCCGGCGCAAGAGCTACGCGGTGGTCCTGCTCGACGAGGTCGAGAAGGCCCATCCGGAGGTCTTCAACATCCTGCTCCAGATCCTGGAGGACGGCCACCTCTCCGACGCCAAGGGCCGCCGGGTGGACTTCCGGAACTGCATCATCATCATGACCAGCAACCTTGGCGCGAAGCAGCTCCAGACCAACTCGGCGCTTGGCTTCCGGGTCCAGGGTGACACCGCCGAGGCCCGGGCCGAGGCTTCCTATGAGCTCATGCGTGAGAAGGTCCAGAACGAGCTCAAGCAGAACTTCCGGCCCGAGTTCCTCAACCGAATCGACGCAACGGTGGTCTTCCGCAGCCTGACGGTCGAGGAGATCACCAAGATCGTCGACCTGATGCTCGCCCGGGTTCGCGATCAGCTCCGCGCCCAGCAGATGCAGCTCGAGGTCACCCAGGCGGCCAAGGAGCACATCATCAAGCTCGGCTACGACGTCGCCTACGGCGCCCGGCCATTGCGCCGGGTCATCATGAACATGGTCGAGGACGTCCTGGCCGAGCATCTTCTCCTGGGCTCGTACGAGCCCGGCACGACCATCGTCGTCGACAAGGGCGAGGAAGCCGGCCTGGACATCCACGCCGCGGAAACCGGCGCCCGTTCCAAGACCTCCGCCAAGACACCCGTCGAGACCGCATAGCGCGGACCGCGGTCCGTCGGCGAGACACGTGGCAAAGGCGCAGAGCCGGTACGTCTGTCAATCGTGTGCCGAGGCCTTCCTTCGATGGGAGGGGCAGTGTCGCGCCTGCGGGGCGTGGAACAGCCTGGTCGAGACCCTCGTTCGAGAGCCATCGCGGTCGGCCCGCGCCGCGGATCGCTCCGCCTTGCCCGGAATCGGACCGGTCCCACTCGCCGATCTTCACCAGGCCGGGGTGCCGCGCCTGCCGGTTGGGATCGGCGAAGTCGATCGCGTCCTGGGCGGCGGGCTCGTCCCGGGCTCGCTCGTGCTGGTCGGCGGCGAGCCGGGCATCGGCAAGTCCACCCTGGTCCTCCAGGTGGCCGCCGGCGTCGCCGCCAGCGTCGCCGACAGCGGCGGCTGGGTCATGTATGCAACCGGAGAGGAGTCGGGTGCTCAGGTCCGCCTGCGCGCCGCGCGTCTGGGCCTGCTCCACGCGCCAGCCGGCCGGGCGGTACGGGTGGTCGCCGCGAGCGACGTCGAGCAGATCGCGCTCCTGGCTGTCCAGGAGCGACCAGCCCTCGTCATCGTCGACTCCATCCAGACGATGACCGCGGGAGGCCTGGACGGACCGGCCGGCAGCGTCGGCCAGGTGCGCGAATCGGCGCTCCGTTTGATGGAGCTCGCCAAGACCGACGGAATCGCCGTGATCCTCATCGGCCACGTCACGAAGGACGGCTCTTTGGCGGGGCCCAAGACGCTCGAGCATCTGGTCGACGCGGTGCTCAGCCTGGAGGGCGAGCGGTACGCCGCGCTCCGCCTCCTCCGAGCGTCGAAGAACCGGTTCGGCTCGACCGAAGAGGTGGGCGTCTTCGAGATGGGCGAGGTCGGCCTTTCCGAGCTGGCCGACCCGGCGCGGGCGTTCCTCGTGGAACACGACCGTCCGGCGTCAGGCAGCGTGGTCGCCCCGACCCTGGAAGGCAGCCGCCCACTCCTGGTGGAAGTCCAGGCCCTCGTCGCGCCGACGGCATACGGGACGCCCCGACGAACTGCCAGCGGGGTTGATCCCAACCGGCTGGCCCTCCTGATCGCGGTGCTGGGCCGGCGCGCAGGAGTCGGGTTGGCCAGCCATGACGTCTACGCAAACCTGGCCGGCGGCCTGGCGGTCGACGAGCCGGGCCTGGACCTGCCGCTGGCGATCGCGCTCGCCTCGTCGCTGCGGGACAGGCCGGTCCGGCCGGGGACGGTGGCGGTCGGGGAGGTCGGTCTCCTCGGCGAGCTGCGCGCGGTGGCGGGCCTGGAGCGGCGGCTGCGCGAGGCCGCGCGCCTCGGCTTCACCAGCGCGGTCGTGCCGACGCTTGGCCGGGCGGCCTCCGTGCCGGCCGTGCCCGGCCTCGAGTTCGTCCGCGTGCCGACGCTGGCCGCGGCGCTCGAGGCGGTCCTGAGCCAGCCGGGCGGGAGCCGCGGCGCGCGAGGATAACCGAGCAGGTGACCCGGCCGTCCCGGCGCCCGGAATCGTGGCGAGGCACCTGCGGCGATGCTAGGCTGCACCCGCGGTGCGCGACGATGCGAGCCGCGGGACGGGGCGGCCGGTCGTGGGAGCTGGCCGTCGGACTCCCCAGCCGGACGAGTGGGTAGACGTGATCCGGACCATCCGCTTCATGGGAGCCGCGCTTGGAGTGCTCATCGGCCTGAGCACGGCCACGGTCGGCGGCGGCCTGTTCTCCGGACTCCAGTTCTCCGGTGCGTTCCTCGCCGCCTGGGTCGTCGCCTGGCTGGTGATCGGCTTCGGGGTCCTGCCGTATCTGACCGTGGTGCCGGCCGGCTGGCTCATTCGCGAGGTTCAGCAGCTCTCCACCGCGGAGTTCGTGACGGCCGTCGGCGGCCTGCTCATCGGCCTGCTCATGGGACTCCTCCTGGGGTTACCGCTGTCGAACATCCCCGGCGCGTTGGGCGAGTGGCTGCCCCTGGGCGTCTCGCTGTTCCTTGGTCTGGGGATGGTGGGGTTGACGGTCGCCAAGCGAGCCGACCTGGTCGCCGCCGCGGAGGCGGTCGGCCTGTTCCGGCGACCGGCTGCCGACGAGGCATCTGCCCTGGCCGGAGAGCCGCACATCGTCGTGGACACGAGTGCGATCATCGATGGCCGCATCGCCGAGATCGTCGAGTCCGGCTTCATCTACGGCACCCTCGTGGTGCCGCGGTTCGTCCTCGACGAGCTGCAGCACATCGCCGACAGCTCGGACACGTTGCGCCGCAACCGCGGGCGGCGTGGGCTGGAGATCCTGTCGCGGATGCAGAAGGACTCCCGGACGCCCGTCGAGCTGGCGGAGGAGCGCTACCCGGAGATCGAGGAGGTCGACGCCAAGCTCGTCGCGCTGGCGAGGGCGCGGAGTCGGGCGATCCTGACCAACGACTTCAATCTCAACCGCGTAGCCGAGCTCCAGGGCATCCGGGTGATGAACATCAACTCCCTCGCGAATGCCGTGAAGCCGGCCCTGTTGCCCGGCGAGGATCTTCGGGTCCGGGTGATCCAGGAGGGAAAGGAGGTCGGCCAGGGCGTCGGGTTCCTGGACGACGGCACGATGATCGTCGTCGAGGGTGGGGCACGCTACATCGACCGGGACCTGGACGTGGCCGTGACCCGGGTGCTCCAGACCGTGGCCGGACGGATGATCTTCGCCCAGCCACGAGTCGATTGACGACCGACCGGCCGCGCGCTGGTGTGGCCGGACGCGCCGATCAGGGGGTCGACGTCGTGATCGTGGCCGCCGGCGCCAGCCAGCGGATGGCTGGGCGCGACAAGCTGACGGCCCTGATCGGTGGCCGGCCGCTGCTGGCCTGGACCGTCGACGCGCTGGCAAGGACACCCGAGGTCGAGCGGATCGTGCTCGTGTCGACGCCGGAGCGGATCGCCGAGTGGACGGCGGCGGCCTGGCTCCATCCCGCGGTCGTTGCCATGGTGGCCGGGGGCCGGCGGAGGCAAGAGTCGGTCTTCGCGGGCGTGAGCGCCCTGGACGCGGCCGACGAGCGGGTGATCCTGGTGCACGACGGCGCGCGGCCGGCTGTCCGGCCGGCCCTGGTGGCCGCGGTGGCCGCCGCCGCCACGACCCACGGGGCGGCGATTCCGGTCGTCGGCATCGCCGAGACCGTCAAGCGCGTCGAACACGGTCGCGTCCTCGAGACGATCGAGCGGGCGGGGCTGGCCCTCGCCCAGACGCCGCAGGCGGCCAGGGCGGGTCTGCTGCGTGCGGCATGGCAGCGCTTCCCGCCCGGCGACGCCCGCACCTTCACGGACGAGGCCGCCCTGCTGGAGGCGGCTAGAATTCCGGTCCATGCGATCGACGGAGATGCCACGAACATCAAGGTGACGGTGCCCGGCGATCTCGACCGGGCGGCGGAGCTGCTCCTCCGCGGGCGTGTGCCGGCCCGCATGCCGCGGGTCGGCTTCGGCAGCGACCGTCACCCGTTCGGTCCCGGCGGGCCGCTCCGGCTCGGCGGCATCGAGGTCCCCGGCGCCCCGCGGCTTCACGGCCATTCGGACGGCGACGTGGCCATCCATGCGGTCGCCGACGCCCTCCTCGGCGCAGCCGGTCTGGGCGACCTGGGCGGCATCTTTCCGTCCGGTCCGGAAACGCCGCGCGGGATCGCCGGAAGCGTCCTGCTCGCCGAGGTGCTCGACCGGGTGCGGGCAGCGGGCAACGAGCCGCGTTCGCTCGACGTGACCATCGTCGGCGCCCGCCCCGGGCTCTCCGGCCGCCTCGATGCCATGCGAGAGGCGATCGCTGCCCTCGTTGGCCTGCCGTCGGATCGCGTGGACGTCAAGGCCTCGACGGGCAACCTGGACGGGATGGAGGGAGCGGGCCGGGGCATCTCGGCTCACGCCGTCGCCGTCCTCGAGGAGACGCCGCCCGGCGTCGTAGGCCGATGACCGTCGCGCTGCACGACACGCTGTCCGGCCTGACCCGCCCCCTGGAGCCGATCGACGAGGGGCAGGTCCGCATCTACAGCTGCGGTCTGACGGTGTACGGGCCGGCCCACATCGGCAATTTCCGCTCGTTCCTCTTCGCCGACATCCTGGTCCGGTACCTGCGGTACCGCGGCTTCAAGGTGACCTGGGTCATGAACGTCACCGACATCGACGACAAGATCATCAAGGGAGCCGCGGCCGCCGGACTGTCGATCGGCGAACTCGGCGACCGCTACACGCGCCAGTTCCAGGCCGATGCGGCGGCGCTCCGGATGACGACGCCCGACGTCCTGCCGAGGGCCACCGAACACATTCCCCAGATCGTCGACCTCATCCAGAAGCTGCTGGACGGCGGGTTTGCCTACCGAACCGATGAGGGGTCCATCTTCTTTCGGATCGCGTCGTGGCCTCGCTACGGTCGCCTTGCCCGCCTGGATCCGGCGAGCATGCGGGTGGGCGAACGGGTGGAGGCCGACGAGTACGCCAAGGACGACGTCCGCGACTTCGCCCTGTGGAAGGCGCCCAAGCGCGGCGAACCCTCGTGGGAGACGTCCATCGGACGCGGCCGCCCGGGTTGGCACATCGAATGCTCGGCGATGAGCATGACCCACCTGGGCCCGTCGATCGACATCCATACCGGCGGGGTGGACCTCATCTTCCCGCATCACGAGGACGAGATCGCCCAGAGCGAGGCCGCCACGGGAGTCGAGTTCGTGCGGACGTGGCTCCACTGCGCCCATCTTCAATTCGCCGGCGCCAAGATGGCCAAATCGACCGGGAACACCGCCCGGGTCGCGGATCTCCTGGAACAGGGCGTGTCGGCCCGCGCGCTGCGATATGCGCTCATCTCGGTGCATTACCGCGCGCCGCTCGCGTACTCGGAGGAGTCGCTGGCAGCCGCGTCCGCGGCGGTGGATCGGCTCGACGCGGCCCTGGCAGCGCTCGGGACGTATCGCCAGGACGGCCCGGACGATCCGACGCTGTCCGAGCTGATCGACGAGACGCGCGCGGCGTTCCAGGCCGCCCTGGACGACGACCTGAACGTGTCGCCGGCGCTCGGAGCCCTCTTCGAATACGTGCGCGAGGTCAACCGCCGGCTGAACGCGCGCACCCTGTCGACGGCGGACGCCGGCCGCGCCGCCGAGCTCATCCGGGAGCTCGACACGGTGCTCGGCGTGACGGCCGAGACGGCCTCCGAGGTCCCGACGGATATCGCGGAGCTGATCGAGGCACGGGCCGCCGCACGGGCGGCGCGTGACTGGGCCGAGTCGGATCGCCTGCGAGACGAGCTTGCCGATCGGGGCTTCGCCATCGAGGACACCCGAGACGGCCAGCGCTGGCGACGGCTGGCGGACGTCACGAGTGGCTGACCGGCGTCGCCGCGACCGGGAGCCCCCGCGGGACCGTCCCCGACCGGGCGGCGGGCCCTTGGGTGGCCGGTTATCGGGCCCTCGACCTGGGCCCGCCTCACACCGCCGACCTCCGGACTCCCGGTCGGGTGGCTTCGTGCCGCGCGATGACGTGCGACCGCGCGGAGGACCGCGCGGGGGGCCGCCGGGCCCGCGCCCAGCGAGCGATCGACCGCCTGGACCGCGACCACCTGGATCGCGACCATCCGGCCCGCGACCCTTCGGCCCACGGCACGATGAGCCGTCGCAACCTGGTGACGCGTTTCGCCCGGGCTCGCCGGGCGGCCGCCGACCCGGCTCCGAGGCTCGCCCGGGGTTCGGTCTCCGCGCCGACACGCGCGAATTCGGGCATGGGCAGCCATTTCGGCCGGAGCATGGCGGACCCGACTCGCGCACCGGCGGACCCGGACCGGGCCCCCCTCCGCGACAGGGCCATGGGCCTCCTCCCGGCAGTCGGCCGCACCGACGCGACGAGCGGTTTCCCCGGCAGCCTCGCGACGGTTCCCCGGCGGGACCCGGCCACCCGGGTGCGCGTCGAGATTTCCCGTCGCGCGAGGGGTACCGTCAGCCCCGGCCCTGGGAGAAACCCGGTGGGCCGCCGACGCGACGAGGACGACCCCCGGGAGCCGGCGGCTATCGACCGGGGCCGCCGTGGCCGGACCGGCACGGGCCCCAGGACTCGCCGCCGAGCCCGCCGCCGTGGCCGCGAGATGCCGAGGTGGTGGCCGTGGATCCGGTCGGGCCCGACGAGGAGCTGGTGGCCGGCCGCCGCCCGGTCGAGGAGGCGTTCGCCGCCCGGCGCCCGGCGACGCGGTTGCTCGTGACGCCGCAGCGGCGAGCCGCCCTCGAACGGATCGTGCTGCACGCGACCAACCTGCGGATCCCGATCGTCGAGGTCGAGGGCGGGACATTGACCGCCCTTGCCACCTTCGATGGCCACCAGGGCGTCGCACTCGTCGTTGCCGCCCGCCGCTATGCGACCGTCGACGAGGTGCTCGCCCGGGCGATCGAGCGCGATGAGCCGCCGTTCGTCCTGGCCCTTGACTCCCTGGAGGATCCCCAGAACGTGGGAACCCTGCTTCGGAGCGCCGAGGCTGCCGGGGTGCACGGCGTCCTGTTCCCGACCCGTCGCCAGGCGCCCCTCACGCCGGCGGCGGTCAAGGCCTCGTCCGGCGCCGTCGAGCATCTCCTGCTCGTGCCAGTTGACGACCTCGCGGGCGCACTGACGGACCTCCACGTGCGCGGCCTCAGGATCGTCGGCGCAGAGGCGCATGCCTCCCTCACCGCACGCCAGGCGGACCTGCGCGGGCCCCTCGCCCTCGTCGTCGGAAGCGAGGGCCAGGGCCTGGGCCCGGCGGTCCGGCGCCGCTGCGACCTCGTGGTTCGCATCCCGATGCGCGGCGCGATCGGGTCGCTCAACGCCGCGGTCGCCGGATCGATCCTCTTGTTCGAGGCGCTGGCTCAACGCGACCCGGAGGCAACCGCGGGTGCGACGTCCGGCACCTCGCCGGCAGCCGACGGGCCGTCCGAGCTCGGGCAGGCCGCGAAGCAGGCCGCCGCTGGCAGCCCAAAGCAGGCCGTGGCCGCTCGGAAACGTCCGGCGGGCGCCGACGCCGACCGGCAGGCAGAGCCGGCGGCTGCACCCGACTCCGCACCATCGCCAGCCTCGGTGCCTCCGTCAGGCCCGGCGGTTGCGCCGGCCAGGCCCGCGGCTTCGCCAGTGCCCGCGCCTTCGGCCAAGCCGGCAAGTTCGGCCAAGCGTTCGGCCAAGCCCGCGGCTTCGCCGGTGCCCACGCGGTCGGCAAAGCCCGCACGTTCGGCCGAGACCGCACCGTCGGCCAAGGCCGCACCGTCGGCCGATCCGACGGCCGCCGACCCGGTCGACGGCGGCGACGATCTCCTGCCGGGCGGACCACCGTCGGCGGGCCCGGAAACGTCCTGACGGCCGTTCCACCACGCGGCCGACCGGGTCAGATCCGCTTCGCTTGACCCTTTTGCGGGCCCGGCCCTATCATTCGCGGGCGCCAGGGACTGCTGCGGTGATGTGGCCGTGCGCGCGCCGACGTAGCTCAATTGGTAGAGCAGCGGTTTTGTAAACCGCCGGTTCCGGGTTCGAGTCCCGTCGTCGGCTCCAACCGAACAATCCGCCGGGTGATGGGTCACCACGAATGCCGCAGCGTTGCCCGTCCCCGATTTCCGTGGGTAGGTTGAGCAGGTGGTGAGCTCCGCTGACTGTAGATCAGCCGTCATTGACTGTGGGGGTTCGATTCCCTCCCTGCCCACCAACATACAGCCCGCATCAGAAGGAACCGGGCCCACATAGCTCAGCTGGCAGAGCACTTCCTTGGTAAGGAAGAGGTCATCGGTTCGAGTCCGATTGTGGGCTCCACCCTCGCGGCGCGGCCGCACACGATGGCGCAGCCGCGCCCCACACGCTCGCGGATCGACCGCGACACATGCTCAGGAGTAGGAACGCTCACGTGGCGAAGAAGAAGTTCGAACGCACCAAGCCGCACGTCAACGTCGGCACGATCGGTCACATCGACCACGGCAAGACCACGCTGACGGCCGCGATCACGAAATACCTCGCGCTCAAGGGCGGGGCGCAGTACCGCGCCTTCGACACGATCGACAACGCGCCCGAGGAGCGAGCCAGAGGCATCACGATCGCCATCGCCCACGTCGAGTACCAGACCGAAGCTCGGCATTACGCGCACATCGACTGCCCGGGCCACGCCGACTTCATCAAGAACATGATCACCGGCGCCGCCCAGATGGACGGCGCGATCCTCGTCGTGGCGGCGACGGACGGACCGATGCCCCAGACGCGGGAGCACATCCTGCTGGCCCGCCAGGTCGAGGTGCCCTACATCGTCGTCTTCCTCAACAAGGTCGACGCGGTCGACGACCCCGAGCTGCTCGACCTCGTGGAGCTCGAGGTCCGCGAGCT
>DASPWU010000012.1:0-5783 GCA_035637675.1 Candidatus Limnocylindria bacterium
GACAGCACGAGGCCGGCGAGGAGTCCTCCGCCGGCCAGCACTGTGAGCAATCGTCGTAACGATACGGGCATCGTCGGTCCTCCCATTGGTCCTCCCATTGCCTCCCCCGTGTCGCTCCCCCGTGGTGCACGCAGTGTAGCCGTCGCGGCCCCGACAGGGCATCAAACGGACATCACAGCTGCGTGACATCGGGCGATTTCCTGCCTATGCACCTTCCCGTCGTGTGGGGCGCTAGGCTGGGCGACATGCAGACGATCGAGCGCGCCTTCGTGGCCGGCGCCGGGCTGATGGGGCACGGCATCGCCCAGGTCCTGGCGGCGATCGGGATCGCGGTGGCGCTCTATGAGCCCGATCGCGCCAGGGCTCAGGCCGGACGTGAGCGGATCGCCGGCAATCTTGCACGATCGGTGGCCAAGGGTCGGCTCGACGAGCTCGACAGGGACGCGACGCTCGAGCGCGTGCTGCCCACGGCGGACCTCTCCGCGGTCGACGGTGCGGACATCGTGGTGGAGGCGGTATTCGAAGACGTCGACGTCAAGACCCGGCTCTGGGCGGACCTCGACGGGGGCGCACCCGATCGGACGATCTTCGCCTCGAACACGAGCTCCATCTCGATCGACCGCCTGGCCGCCTCCGTCTCGGCTGCTCGGCGGGCGCGGTTCGTCGGCATGCACTTCTTCAGCCCGGTCCCGGTGATGCCACTGGTGGAGCTGATCCGGGGCAGCGCCACCGACGACGCGACCGAGGCCGCGGTCAGGGCTCTGGCCGAGCGCATGGGCAAGCAGGTCATCGTCTCTGCCGACCGGCCGGGCTTCATCGTCAATCGAACCCTCATGCCGCTCCTGGCCGAGGCGATGCGGGCGTACGAGGAGGGCGTCGGCACGGCCGAGGACATCGACACCGGCGCCCGCGTCGGGCTCAACCATCCGATGGGGCCGCTGCGACTCGCCGACTTCATCGGCCTCGACGTCGTGCTGGGCGTTATGCGCGTCCTGCATGAGGGCCTGGGCCAGGAGCAGTTCCGCCCGCCGCGGATCCTGGAGGAGCTGGTCGCGGCGGGCCACCTCGGCGAAAAGTCCGGCCACGGCTTCCATCGGTACCCGGGCTGAGTCGGTACCCGGGCTGAGCTCACCGCCGTCCGCCGGTCGCGGCACGGTCAGCCCTGCGCGGAATCCTCGCGGGTGGCCAGCACGTCGCGCAGGGTGCGACCGACCGTGTCCAGGTCGAACGGCTTGGGCAGCAGTCTGATGCCGCGCTGCGTGGCGAAGTCGACGAGCTGCGGATTGAGGACGTCGCCACTCATGAACACGAACCGGTGCCGCAGCTCCGGCCGGACGGCTGTCACGGCCTCGTAGGCCTCGGTTCCGCTCATGCCTGACATCCGGTGGTCGCAGAGGACCGCGTCAAACGGCGCTTCGCGAACGGCGGCGACGGCCTGCGAGCCGGACGAGGTGATGAGCGCCCGGTAGCCGGCGATCGCCAGGGCCTTGCCGAGAAACGCCAGGATGCTGGGCTCATCGTCGAGGACGAGGACGCGCGGCCGGTCGTCCATGCCATCGGCGGCCGTGGCGGCCGTAGCGTCGCTGGCTGCCCGGCGAACGCTCTCCGGCTCGGCGAGACGCTCGGTCGCACCGTCCGTCTGAGGCGGCACGATCGCGATCGGGGTCGGCATCGGCGGGTCGGCGATCGGCGCACCCTCGACCGGCAGCTCCAGGACGAACGAGGCGCCGCGGTCGTTCGGTCCGGGTTCGAACCAGAGGCGGCCTCCGTGGGCGGTCACGATGCCGAACGACACCGACAGCCCAAGGCCCGTGCCCTCACCCGGCGCCTTCGTCGTGAAGAACGGCAGGAAGAGCTGCGAGCGAAGGTGCTCCGGCACACCGGGCCCCGAATCGGTGATCCGTAAGCGCACGACTGCGCGACCGTCCCGGCCGGCGCCCGACTCGGCCGTGACGTCGATGGAGCCTGGCTGGCCGTCGTCCCGGATCGCCTGAATGGCGTTCTGGGTGAGGTTGAGCAGCACCTGCTGCATCTGGGCGCGGTCGACGTCAACCGCCGGAAGCCCGGACGGGATCGCGACGTTCACGTCGATGCGGCCGGCGCGGATGCTGTAGGACTGGAGCTGGAGCGTGCTCGCGACAAGGGCCCGGACGGCGGTCGAGTGGCGCTCCGGCGACCGCTGACGTGCGAAGTCCAGCAGGTTCTGGACGATCCGCCGCGTCCGGTCGGCCTCCTGGAGGAGCATGACCGCGTCGTGCCGCATCTCCTCGGGCAAGCGTTCGTCGCGGCGAAGGAGCGTGCTGTAGCCGATGATCGCCGCCAGCGGGTTGTTGAGCTCATGGGCAACGCCGGAGACGAGCATCCCGATGGCTTCCATCTTCTGGGCCTGGACGAGCTCCTGTTGGAGGCGTTCCTGCTCCGTGAGGTCGTGGACGCGGGCGAGAACTCGACGATCGTGGCCGATGGCAACGCGGGACAGGAACACCTCGTCAGGGAAGCGGCTGCCATCCGCTCGGAGGCCGGTCCCTCGCATGGTGGCGCGACCGCCGGGCGCGAGGAGGCGGTCGACCTCGGTGGCCCGATCCTCCGCCGAGTGGCCTGGCGGGCCGTCCGTTCCCGGGCCATCCGTTGCCAGGCCATCCGGGCCCGGGCCATCCGTTTCCGGGCCGCCCGTGGGGACGTCCGTCCGGTCGCTCGACATCTCATGGAGATCGGCCAGATGGTGGCCGGCGATCGTGCCATCCGGTAGCCGGTACAGCCGCGATGCGGCCGTGTTGGCCGCGACCACGCGGCCAGCGTCATCGAGCACCAGGTAAGCCTCGGGCGACTCCTCGAACAGCGTCCGGTAGCGCTCCTCGGAGACGACCAGGCCCTCGCGGAGGCGGAAGTTGGCGATCGAGATCGAGACGATCGCGCCGATCGCATCGAGCGTCCGCGAGTCGACGCTCATCCAATCGGGTGGCTCGTCGAAATAGAGCACGACATAGCTCGTGAGCCGCCCGTCGTCACGGATCGGGAAAGCTGCCCAGGCAACGTAGCCGGCCCGGCCCGCCGCGTCGACAATGTCCTGATCCACCGAGCTGCCGGAGAGCATCTCGACGAACGCCGAGCCACCTCCGCGGAAGCGCCTGACCGTCGTGGATTCGGCGA
The DNA here is from genome assembly GCA_035637675.1 of Candidatus Limnocylindria bacterium. Classification (GTDB taxonomy): domain Bacteria; phylum Chloroflexota; class Limnocylindria; order Limnocylindrales; family CSP1-4; genus C-114. Next base: position 3,151 of record DASPWU010000012.1, read on the forward strand.
CAGGCAGGGCATCGAAGGCGGCACGGACTCCCGGGTCCACGCCCGTGTCGGCCGTGACCGCACGGCTCGTTTCGCCATCGAGTCGGATGAAGAATCCCGACCGGGCGCCGAGCGCGGTCCGGAGCCGGTCCACGAGCGATCGGGCCAGCGTCGGCTCGTCGCCGGCATCGACCGGCAGGCGGGTGAGACCGATGAGTGCCTCCAGCGTGGCCGCTGCCGAGGCCGTCTCTGGCGGCCGGCCGCCCTCGGGCTCTCCCACGACGGTATCCTACGCCTGCCCCGGGCTCGGCCGGGCCCTTGCCCTGATCTCGGGCCGCCCCGGCCCGGATCTCGGCCACGCGGAGGCGTACCCTGAGCTGGCCCCTGACCGACGAAGAGCGGCTGCTCCAGGCCACGGCTCGCGAGTTTGCCCAGCGTGAGCTCGCGCCGGGCGCCGGCCGCCGTGACGAGGACGAGGCGTTCGATCGGTCGCTCTTCACCCGGATGGGTGAACTGGGGCTGACCGCGGCACCGTTCCCGGAGGCCGTCGGCGGGGCGGGCTTCAGCTACCTGGGCTGGTCGCTCGTCATGGAGGAGGTGGCCCGGGCCGACATGGCCTCGGCGGTCTGCCTCTCCGTCCACATCCTGTCGCAGTACCCGGTCGTCACCTGGGGCACACTCGAGCAGCGGGAACGATGGCTCCGGCCGATGCAGTCGGGCGAGCTCCTGGGAGCCTTTGCCCTCACCGAGCCCCACGCCGGCTCCGACGCGGCAGCCATCCGGACCTGCGCGGTACGGGTGGATGGCGATGGCGAGGCGCTGCCGCTCGACGCGCCTCTGACGCGCGTGGCCGGCTACCGACTCGAGGGGACGAAGATCTGGATCTCCAACGCGCCCGAGGCCGAGCGGTACCTGGTGTTCGCGACCCTGGATCCGGCCAGGCGGGCCAAGGGGATCGGCGCCTTCCTGGTCGAGAAGGGCACGATCGGCTTCCGCTTCGGGTCCAAGGAGCGAAAGATGGGAATCCGTGCCTGCCCCGCGGCCGAGCTCATCTTCGAAGGCGCGGTCGTGCCGGCCGCCAACCGGCTCGGCGCCGAAGGCCAGGGCTACAAGATCGCGCTGTCGGCGCTGGCCGAGGGCCGGATATCGATCGCGGCCGCCTGCGTCGGCCTTGCCCAGTCCGCCCTGGAGCAGGCGGCCGCGTACCTCCAGCAGCGCCGTGCGTTCGGGAAGCCGCTGGCCGATCAGCAGGGGCTTCGTTTCATGATCGCGGAGATGGCCCAGCGGGTCGCCGCCGCGCGTGCCCTTACCCGGACGGCGGCCGCGGCCAAGGATCGCGGCGAGCCCCTGGCGGAGCTCTCGTCGCTGGCCAAGTGGACTGCCTCGGACGCCGCGATGCGGGTCGCGACGGATGCGGTCCAGCTGTTTGGCGGGAGTGGCTACTCACGGGACACGGGCCTGGAGCGGCTCATGCGCGATGCGAAGGGCGCCCAGATCTACGAGGGCACCAACCAGATTCACCGGTTGATCGTCGCCGACGAGGTCCTGCGCCGCCACGCCCCCGGCTGAGCTCTCCACGACGTCCGTGAAGCCCGGGTTCATGCCATGTTTTCGCCAGGCGAACGTTGGGCAAGCTGTCTGGCCCCGCTCGATGTCCCGGGCAGGGGTGAGGGCGCGTGGCGCGGCCGGTTCGTGCACGAATCGGCCGGGTCAACCGCCGGCGGAAGGCGTCTGACACGCCGCGGCGTCGAAAATGGCTGCCCAGCGTTCGCCACGCGAACATATGGCAGGAAACTGAGCGCGCTGACCTCGCCGCGTGGATCGCGCAGCCATCGCGTCATGCCTCGCCCGTCGACCGGGAAGCGACCCCTCAGGAGCGTGACGTGGTCCGCGAGGGCTCGTCGGTTGGTCCGGCCCTCCGCCAGGACCACCCAGACCGAGATCGCGAGCGGGTCGAGTCCACGGTCGCGGCCGACGGTTCGCGCGAGCCTTCCGTACCGATCGACGGAGCCGAGCAGACCCTGGACGTCGACGATCTCGCTCTTGAGCTCGATCACGATGAGCGAACGCGTCGCAACATGCCAGGCGAGTGCGTCGATGATGCCCCGCTCGCCGTAGATCGAAAACGAGACCTCCGCGAGCAGCCGCCAATCGGCCAGCCCGGCGAAATACCGGGCGAGCGCCTCGTGCATGGCCCCATGACGCCTGCCGAGCATCCGGTCGAGCTCGCCGCCGCGCCAGCGAGCGATCACGTCGATCGTCATGTCGAGGGCTCCACCCACTGCCCGGACCGCGGAGAGGCCGACCTCCTCGAGGCGGCCGCGTTCGATTCTCGACACGGTGGTCGGCGAGACCCCGGCCGCGACCGCGAGGTCCGCCTGGCGGAGCCCGCGTCGAATCCGAACGGCGCGCACCGCCGCTCCGAGCCGCTGATCGATCACCGTTCGAGGATGGCGCTCGGCGATCACCGGCCGGTTATACGTCGGCGTCGAGCGGCTGCTCCGATGTAGACTCGGGCTTCGGAACCGAGACGAGGTGGATCGCCGATGACGTCCGAACCCGCTCCCGATCGCGGCGGTGCCCAGCCGACGACAGTGATCGAGCTCACGCCCAACGAGCTCGCTCTCGTTCGGACGGCGCTCGGCCTGCTTCGC
>DASPWU010000013.1:0-31153 GCA_035637675.1 Candidatus Limnocylindria bacterium
CAACGGCCACAAAGAGACTTCGCAACCCCCAGAGGTACCACTGCTGCTTGCGCTCGAGAAACGTCTTGTTCCGTTCCCGAGCATCGCGGAGGCTGTCGCACATCGCCAAGGCCACCTCTTTGTGTGAGTGGCGATCGACGAGTTCGACGAGCGACCTCGCGTCGGCCCCATACGAGAAGCCGTCCCGAGGTCGGATCGACTGGGCAGCGCACCAGAGCACCCACAGGAGCACCAGGAAGGTGATGGCACCAAGGACGACACGATCGAGGCCGTCCAGGTGAACGCGTGAGGCAACGAGCCCGGCGCCAGCGACCACGAGGGTGAACAAGGCCGCGGCCTTCGTATCGAGTGCGGCGGCATCCGTAGACTGGTGGTCGATCTGTCCACGGATCTCGCCGATCGCGGCCTCCGCCGATGCCACGACCTCAGCGTCGGGTGGATACGTAGCCTGTGCCATGGCCCTCCCCCCTTCGTGTAGCGGATGTGTAGCCTTACGGGCTGGACTCGGCCGGACGATACGCCACAATCCGGCATCGCGGAAGCCCTCGCCACGCACGAAACGGGCCTAACCGGACCTCGGCGGATGCCCACCCCTCGAACTTGCACACCGCGGCCCGCAAGGGCGTGAGGGTTCGACTCCCTCCTTCGGCACCCACGACCCGTTGCGGGAGCCGCAACTAATGGCGCGCAGAGTGGCGGGTTCGACCACTCTGCGATGGGTCCGTTGCGGCAAGGGCAACGATCTGACTGCGGGCTGTCCTATGGCGCCGCGCTGCCGTCACTCTGTTGCGGCAAACGCAATGCAGCCGAGCCCGAGGGGAGCGGGGGGCAGCGTCCCGGTGGATGCCGATCAACAGCCCCAGCCGGCTGCGGGCTGGCGGTCCGGGGTGTGCCCGAGGTTGACGCCATCGACACCGAGCCACAGCGCCCCGTGTTGGCCCCACCACGCCGTCGTGACCTTGCCCTGCGGCGGCGGCGCGCACCAGCATTCGCCGTAGCCCGGGATCTGGACATTGAACACGACCGTGTGCCCCATGGCTCGCGCGATGGCCGCGGCCTCGACCGGTGGCTTGCCGACCACGCCTTCGATGACCGGCTTGTCAGTGTCGAACTTCGTGACGTTCGTCGGACCGATGCCGACCGCGTTCTGGCAGCCGGCGCTGCCCCTGTCGAGATTCGGGATCGCGGAGCAGCCGGTGAAGAGCAGCAGGGCGACGACCAGCCAGGTGATTCTGACGATCGGCACGATCAGGCGCGGCGCAGCAGGCCGCCCAGCCGGTTCGACCGCTTTTCCTTCTCCTCGCGGGCGCCCACGACCAAGGACGGGTCTTCGCCGAACACGATTGCCGCGAGCCTGACCAGCCGCTCGGCGGGCGCCGACCGCGGCGCGCCCCGGACGACCGGGATGCCCTCATTGACCGCCTTGAGGTAGATGAACGGGTCGTAGGGCAAGTCCAGCGCGATGCGCGTGCCCAGGGCGCCCTCGATGTCGCGCATCTTGAGGATCTCCTTGGCGAAGGCGTTGTTGAGGACGAAGGTCGCCTTCGCGCCGACCGAGCCGACTTCGGCCAGGACTTCCAGGAGCGAATGGAGGGCCTTGAGCGCGGCGATCTCGGCTTGAACCGTGAAGATGACGCCATCGGCGCGGTCCAGGGCGGACATGGCCGGCTGATCGAGCTGCGAGCCTGCGTCGATGATGATCGAGTCGAAGGCGCTCAGAGCGGTCTCCAGGAGACGATCCACCTTGTCCGCCTGGACGAGCTCGGCCAGCTCCGGGGTGCCCGGCGCGGGCAGGACGTGGAGGCCGCTCTCGTGACGCGTCGTATACGAGCGGAGTAGCTCAGGCTCGCGCAACGCCGACTCGTCCCGGGCGACGTCGGCGAGCGTCTGGCGGACCGTGAGGTTGAGGTGGGTGGCCACCTGACCGAATTGACGGGCAAGGTCGATGAGGAGGGTCCGGTCCGGCCGGCGTTCCGCCACCGAGACCGCCACGTTGACCGCGATCGTCGTGGTGCCGACGCCGCCCTTCGGCGAGAAGCATGCGATGAGCCTCCGCACCGGGCGAGCCTTCGGGTCGTGGACGAGGGCGGGCGAGAGGTCGCGCGATCGCTGGAAGCGGAGCAGCAGCGCCTCGACCCTCGCCTCGAGCTCGCGCGCATCGAACGGCTTGGCCATGACGTCGTCGGCGCCCGCCTCCAGGAAGCGGATCCGGTCCTCGACATCGTCCGACTGGCTGATGCACAGAACCGGCACGGCGGACAGCGCCGGCGTCTGGCGGATCTCGCGGCAGACGTCTGCGGCGGTCTTCTTGCCGGTCACGACGTTGATGATCATGAGCTGGTGGTCGCCGGCCAGCCGGAAGGCTTCGTCGGCGGTCTCGACCGCGGTGACCGAGTAACCGACGCCGGCGAGGACGCCCCGGATGACCTCCCTGGAGGGGAGATCGGCGTCGAGAAGGAGAAGCGTGCTGGCTGGCACGTGAGCTCCCTGTGGGCTTGCTGGGTGGGTGGGCCGAGCGAACGCTGGACGGCCAGAGCATACAACTGTGCCATCTCCGGCCGTTCGGGCCGGGTCATGGTAGACTCCGCCGGTTCGTCCTTTCGGCTCCGCCCGGATGGGCCGCCGCGCCCGGCGCCCATTCCCACAGCGGGGCGATCCCCACAGGAAGGAGTAGAGAAGGCGCATGCGCCGCTATGAGCTGATGCTGGTGCTTCGGCCGGACGCTCCGGACGAGCGGGTCCAGGCCGTCATCGACCGCACGACCCGCGGCATCGTCGCCGACGGCGGATCGATCGTGAAGGTCGCCCCCTGGGGTCGCCGTCGACTCGCGTACCCGATCGACCGGCATCGCGAAGGGTCCTACCACATCGTGCTCTTCGAGGCGCCGACGACCGCGATCGCCGAGCTCGAGCACGGCCTCCTCATCACCGAGGAGGTCATCCGTCACCTCGTCACCCGCGATGAGCGACCGGTCAAGGCACCTCGCCGCGACGGCGCGGAGGAGGTGGAGGCCGGCCCGCCCGCCGAGGAGGAGGACGAGGACGACGATCGCATGGAGAAGATCGACGAGTCCGAGAGCGAAGCCGCTCCGGCTGCCATCGACTGACGAGGACCACCAGCCATGTCGCTCAACAAGGCGATGATCATCGGCAATCTGGGTCGCGATCCGGAGATGCGCTACACCCCCAACGGCCAGTCGGTGACCCAGTTCACCGTGGCCGTCAATCGCAACTTTCGGGGCTCGGACGGGGAGTGGCAGGAGGAAACCGAGTGGTTCCGGGTCGTCGCCTGGGGCCCGACCGGCGAGCGGGCCGCGGAAAACCTCCGCAAGGGCGTCAAGGTCTACGTCGAGGGTCGTCTCCAGACGCGCAACTGGGAGGACCAGTCAGGCAACAAGCGCTACACGACCGAGCTCGTCGCGGATCGGGTGGTGAGCCTCGAGCGCCGGCCGCGCGCCGACGAGGGCGATCCGGGCTTCACGCCGCCGGCAGGGCGCCGGCCCGTGGAGGCGGCGGCAGGCTCGGGGCCGGCAGGTTCGGCATCGGCCGGCCCAGCGCCGGCCGGCGCGCCCGCCGGCCGTGGCGGCGACGAGCTCGACCAGGCGGACCTGGACGACCTGCCATTCTGATGAGCTGAACGGAGAGAACGACACCAGATGCCACCTGCCGCCCGCGCCAAGAAGCGCAACGACTACTTCCGGGACAGCCGCCGCCGCAAGGTCTGCGCGTTCTGTGCGGACAAGACCGTGCTGATCGACTACAAGGAGGTCAACCGCCTCCGCCGCTACCTGTCGGAGCGGGCAAAGATCGAGCCGCGCCGCAAGACCGGCACGTGCGCCCGTCATCAGCGGGAGCTCGCCGTCGCCCTCAAGCGCGCGCGCCTCGTCGCGCTCCTGCCGTACGCGCCGCAGCACCTGCGGCCCTGACCGGCCGCCGGTGAGGCCGACGGGCTGGCCTGCCGGGCCGGCCTCCCGGGCGCGAGAGGCCGGCACCTGACGTGCTCATCGGGTTGGCGATGCTCGGGGGAGGGTTTGGCGCCGGGGTCTTCGGCTCCCTTCTCGGGCTCGGTGGCGGCACCTTGCTCGTGCCGCTCCTCACGCTTGGGTTCGGGCTCCCGCTGCGCGAGGCCGTTGGGGTCAGCCTGATCGCGGTCATCGTGACCAGCAGCGCGTCGGCGTCGGTCTTCCTGCAGCGCCACGCCGCGAACCTGCGGTTGGGGATGACGCTCGAGTTGTTCACGGCCATCGGCGCGGTGGCCGGCGGCGTCATCGCATTCGCCGTGGACCAGCGGATCCTGGCCGGCCTGTTCGCGCTGCTCCTGACCTACGTCGGCGTGTCCATGCTCATCCGGCGTGGGACCGATTCGGCGGCAGCCGAGCCGGCTCACGAAACGACAAACGTCGAAGGGGCAGGCGCGCCGCCGCCGCCGCGGTCCCGGGGCTGGACCGCAGAGCTCATCGACCGACTGTCCGGACAGGGCTACCGGGTTCACCGTCTGGGCATCGGGTTCGTCGGCAGCGTGGGAGCGGGGATCGTGTCCGCCCTGCTCGGCATCGGCGGCGGGCTCGTCAAGGTGCCCGTCATGCATCTCGCGATGGGCGTTCCCCTGCGCGTCGCGACCGCAACCAGCAACCTCATGATGGGCATCACCGCATCGGCCTCGGCGATCATCTACCTGCTCCGCGGCGGGATCGACCCGTACGTGGCGGCACCAACCGCGATCGGGGTGTTCCTGGGCGCCTCGCTCGGATCGCGCGTCGTTCACCGGATCGACCTCCGAATCCTTCGCCTTCTGTTCACGGTCGTCCTCCTGTACACGGCCTTCCAGATGCTCCGACGGGCGACCGGTTGACGACCGGCGGGTTCACCGCAGCGGACCCGGGCGGCCCTGCGGCAGCCGGCCCAGCGGCCGATCCGACCGGCGATCGGCTGGACTTGGCGATTGCGCGCCTTCTGTCGATCGGGACCTGCACGGGCATCGCATTGCTCGCCATCGGATTTCTCTTCATGGTCCTGGCCGGCCGATCGCCTCTCGAACCGCACGCTTTCCTGCATGCGAGTCGCATGCCCGGCGAGCTCCTGGCCGGCGATCCGGAAGGTGTCCTGTGGCTCGGCCTGCTGGTCCTGATCGCGACGCCGTCCGCCCGCGTGGTTGCCTCGCTGATCGGCTACCTGCGCACCGGCGAGCGCGGCATGGTGGCGGTGTCGGTCGCGATCCTCGTGGTCGTGCTCGCCGGCGTCATCGTCGGTGTGGCCCTCGGTGAGACGGCCGGCTGACCGGAGCCTGACGCATGGATCTCCTCATCCTGGCCGGCGCCTTCGTGATCATCCTGTCCGGAGCGGCGCTGTTCACCAACGGCATCGAGTGGCTCGGGCGGAAGCTGATGCTGGCCGAGGGGGCGGTGGGTTCGGTCCTGGCGGCGGTCGGGACGGCGCTCCCGGAGACGATGATTCCGATCATCGCGATCCTGTCGGGCGGCGGATCGGCCGCTTCACACGGAGTCGGCGTCGGCGCCATCCTGGGCGCCCCGTTCATGCTCTCCACGCTGGCGATGTTCGTGACCGGCGCCGCCGTGCTTGCCGTGGGCCACCGGAGGCCGGCCGGGGACGTCATGCCGGTCGATACCACGGTGCTCGCCCATGACATGCGGTACTTCGCGCTCGCCTATGCGATCGCCGTCGGGGCGGCGTTCCTGCCGGCCGAACCGGTCTGGCTCAAGTGGATCGTGGCCGCCTCTCTCGTCGCGATCTACGTCTGGTACGTGAAGGGCCATTTCGAGGCGGATCCCGACATCGATGCGGAGGATCTCGCTCCGCTCCGGTTCCGCCGCCTGGACCCGGCCGGCCAGATCCAGAGCCCTGAGGCGCCGCGCCTGCGGGTCGTCAACCTCCAGGTCCTGGCGGCGCTCGGCCTCATCATCGTGGGCGCGTATTTCTTCGTCGACGCGGTCGAGCATCTGGCCACCTCGTTCGGCTTCGACGAGGCCCTGCTCGCCCTGGTCATCGCCCCGATCGCGACCGAACTGCCGGAGAAGTTCAACTCGATCATCTGGGTACGCCAGGGCAAGGACACCCTGGCCATGGGCAACATCACCGGGGCGATGGTGTTCCAGTCGACGATCCCGACCGTCGTTGCGCTCCTCTTTGCCGCGGACGCCTGGACGTACGGCGAGGGCAGCCGCCTGGCGTTCGGGTCGGCCGCGATTGCCTTCATGTCCTCGGCCCTGATCTTCATCCCGATGGCCCGCGCTCGCCGGCTGACCGGACGACGCCTGCTGGTGGGCGGCGCGTTCTACGTCGTGTACGTGCTGGCAGTCGTCCTTGCCCTGGCCAAGGTCGTCTGACGCGGCCGCGTCCGCGACGCCGCGCGTTGTCCGTGGCGCAACTAACCCGGCGATTCGCGAAGTCGACGTCCGGCAAATCCTTGCCCTCGCACGCGGGCCGGCCAATCCGCGAACGGGTGCCCCCGCCTGCCGAGCCATTGCGGCGACGGCGCACGGAGCGGCTCGGACACCCAATCGGTCGGCGCGAGGCCCGCTGGTATACTCGAACGCACGTCCGATGACCTCCGCGGCGCCAGGATGCCGCCGATCAGGCAGGAGTGTCTGCATGCTGACCCAGAAGACTAGTGCGTCCCGGGCTCAAGCTGCGGCCGCGTCGATCGAAGCCGCGCCAGCCGTGCCGGCCTCGCCGACTCAAGCGGAAGCCGCGGCCCCGGCGGTCCAGGTCACCCGTGACCTCGACGGCCTGACGTGCTACTTCGAGGGCGACTTCGTCGCGATGCGGGACGCCAAGGTCAGCATCATGACCCACGCCTTCATGTACGGGACCGCCACGTTCGAGGGCATTCGCGCGTACTGGAACCCCGAGCAGGAGCGGCTCTACGGCGTGTTCCTCCGCGAACACCTCGAGCGGATCCGCAGGTCATGCCGGATCCTCCTGATGGATGACGTGCCGTCGGTCGACGAGCTGGCCGCGATCGTCCTCGAGACCGTCCGCCGCAATGCGTTTCGCGAGGACGTCTACATCCGGCCGTCGTTCTACAAGAGCACGCGGGCGATCGGCGTGCGGCTCCACCACCTGGAGCACGAGCTGTACGTGATCACGGTGCCGTTCGGGAACTACATCGATACCGACAACGGCGTCCGAATCATGACCTCGTCGTGGCGACGCAACGCAGATGAAGCGCTGCCGGCTCGCGGCAAGATCGTCGGCGGCTACGTGAACATGGCCTTCCAGAAGAGCGAGGCCGAGCTCAACGGCTTCGACGAGGCGCTCGTGCTGACCCCCGACGGCCATGCCTCCGAGGCCTCGGCCGCGAACCTGTTCGTGGTCCGCGATGGGGTGGTCCTCACGCCGCCGGTCTACGACGACATCCTGGAGGGCATCACGCGCTCCGCGCTCCTGGAGCTCGCGGCCGGCGAGGGGATCCGGACCGAGGTTCGTTCGATCGATCGGTCCGAGCTGTACGTCGCGGACGAGGTCTTCCTGTGCGGGACCGGCGTCCAGGTCAGCCCCGTGGTAGAGGTCGACCACCGGAAGGTCGGCACGGGCGAGGTGGGCCCGATCAGCCGCGCCCTCAAGGCCCGCTACTTCGACGCGGTGCGAGGGCGCCTGCCGGAGTACCGGCACTGGCTGACGCCGATGGATGAGGGTGGCTGAGGCGCTCGAGCGCAACGCCGCGGCGCCCGTCACCGCTGCGGAGCCGGTGGCTACCCTCGAGCCTGTTCCTGCCCGGGGGTCCGTCGCCTCCCTGGAGCCTGTTCCTGCCCGGGAGCCTGTTCCTGCCCAGGGGCCCGTCGCCACGCTGGAGCCTTTCGCCGCCGCGGAGCCCGTCGCTATCCAGGAGCGTGTCACCGCCAGGCTGCCCGCACCTGATGCGGTCGCGGACGCGCCGCGCACCACCGCCCTCGCCGTCATTCCCGGCTTTGCCGACTCGTCCGGCGCACAGGCGCCCACCGAGATCGCGCGCGCTCCGGCCCCGCGGGCGAGCCGGCTGCTCGAGATCGTCCCGGGCGTCGTCACCTGGGCGCTCATCCTCGCCCCGGTCGTGCTGTCGTTCGGCTATCCGGAGATCGTGGCCTGGTTCGTTCTGAGCTTCGACTTCTACTGGTTCTACAAGGCCGTCGTCCTGGTCGGCAGCGTGGCCATCGCGTTCGGCCGGATGCGTCGGGTGATGGCCATCGACTGGCGGACGCGGGCCTTTTCCCTGGCCGACCTGCCCGCCCGCAGGGCGGAGGTCGAGCGACTCATCCCACTCGTCCGCGAACGGACCGCCCAGCTCGCCACCGACGGTCGGCGGCTGGCCGCCGCGGGCGGCAGGCGCGAGCTCGACCGGCTCGTGGCCGAGCGACGCGAGCTCGACCGGCTGCTCGCACGGCGGGGGGAGGCCATCGCCGCGCCGGACCGGCTGTGGCATGTGGCGCTGATCCCGACGTACACGGAGCCATTCGAGAAGCTCTACGAGACCGTGGCTGCGCTCGCCCGGACGGACTACCCGACGGAACTGCGCATGGTCGCCATCATCACCCGCGAGACCGACCTGGAGGGCCGCGAGAACGTGGCCCGACTCCGCGAGCTGTTCGGCGACCGGTTCCTCCACTTCTTCCACATCCTCGACCCCCTCGAGCCGGGCATCGTGGTGGGCAAGAGCTCGGCGATGGCCTACGGCGGGCGGTGGCTGTACCGGCGCCTCGTCGGCCTGGGCTTCGATCCTGCGGAGGTCGTGGTCACGGACCTCGACGCCGACTACCGGGTCCATCCGCAGTACTTCGGCTACCTGACGTACACGTTCCTGACCGATCCGGATCGCTTCCGGCGGCTCTTCCAGCCGGTCCCCATGTTCCACAACAACCTGTGGGCCACGCCGATCCCCGTTCGACTCGTTGCCGTCGGTGCGACCCATGTCCAAATGTGGCGCTCGCTGACGCCCGAGAAGCTGGTCAGCTTCAGCAGCTACGCGGTGTCACTGCGGACGCTCCACGAGGTGGACTACTGGGCGACCGACGCCATCCCGGAGGACAGCCGGTTCTACTGGAAGAGCTTCTTCCGCTACAGCGGCGAGTTCCGGGCGGTGCCCCTGTTCATTCCCATGTACGGCGACGCCGTCCGGGCGCGGTCCTACCCGCGAACCCTCGCCCAGCAGTACCTCCAGATCCGGCGGTGGGCCTGGGGCATCACCGACATCCCGTACTACATCCACAACGCGATCCGGCACAGCGAGATTCCGCGCCGGCTGCGCATCCGCCGCCTGGTGGACCTCTGGCTGGACCACATCAACTGGGCGATCGCGCCGTTCGTCATGATCTTTGGGTCCAATATCCCGCTCGTCATCAGCTGGCAGTTCGGAGCCGGCCGGTTCGCCCAGACGACGCTCGGCCAGAACCTGCCGATCTATGCCTCGGTCCTGCTCACGCTCGCCTTCTGCTGCCTGCTGGTCCTCATCTACGTCGAGGATCGGATCTGCCCGCCGCGGCCCGCGTCATGGGGCCTGTGGCAGCGGCTGGTCAGCCGGCTGCAGTGGCTCCTCCTGCCCCTGATCGGCCTCGTCTTCAGCAACCTGCCGGCGCTGGACGCGCAGACGCGGCTGATGACCGGACGCTACCTGGAGTACCGCGTCACCGAGAAGGCCTAGCCCAGGAGGTCGGGCTCAGGGTGCCGGCGGCGGCGTCAGGTCGGGCGTGCTCCGGCCGGTCGTGATGACGATGTCGACGCGCGCGCTGGGGTCGGCCGCCAGGGTCGCCTTGACCCCGAACAGCGTCTCCAGGAACTTCACGGTCTCCGGCGCGTCCTGCTCGGCGCCGTTGTAGACCACGATCTTCGTGCGCGCCGCCTGGGCGGGCCGCTGGTTCGGGGCGCTGGCGTTGATGCCCTGGTACTCTAGGAACGCGGCGATCTGGTTGGCCTGACCGAGCTGTCCGGAGCCGTTGAGGATCCAGACGTCGGCGCCCTCCTCGGCGATCTTCTCGCGCAGGTCCTCGTTCGTCGGCGTACCGCTGAAGGCATCGCGAACGGCCTGGCGGATCTTGCCGATGTACGGCTCGATCTGGTCGCCGCAGCGGCCCAGGACCTCGCGCCCGTAGAGGGGCGGCGAGAAAACGTAGGACCGGATGTTGGCCGTGTCGACGCCGTCGGCCAGGCGGAACAGCGACGGCAGCTGGTCGACAGGCATGTCCGAATGGATGGCCGTCTTCAACGCCTGGACCAGGTCGGGCAACCGGGGCAGGAGCGCGTTCACGTTGGTCTGGTCCTTGAGCGAGACCAGGACCCGCTGCTGCCGCTGCGAGCGGTCGAAGTCGATGGAGCCGTGGCGCGATCGCGCGTAGACGAGCGCCTCCGCGCCGGTCATGTGCTGGATGCCGGCCGGAATGTAGACGCGGGCCAGGCGACTTCCCGGGCCTTCGGCCGGGTAGGTGTCGTCCAGGACCGGGAACTGGACGTTGATCGTGACTCCGCCGACCGTGTCGACGACCTTCTTGAAGCCGTCGAAGTTCACCTCGACGTAGTAGCTGATGTCGATCCCATAGAGGTAGCCCAGGGCGTCCTTCAGCGCCTGGAAGCCGCGCTGGCGGTCGTTGCCCGGGAACAGGTCCGGCCGCCCGGTGGCCGTCGTCCAGAGGCTGTTGATCTTGCATGGAACCGTGCCGTAGAAGGCCTGGGCCTTGCCAGGCGGCAGGGGGACGTTGACCGTGTCGCGGGGAAGGCTGAACAGCGCCACCTGCTTGGTCTTGGGGTCGATGCTGGCGACGATGAGGGTGTCCGTGTTGAACGTTCCCTCCCTGGGCCGCTGATCGGAGCCGATGAGAAGCACGTTGAGGCGGCCGCCGGTCCATGGCCTGGCGCTCACCGTGGGTGCCGATGTCGCACCCGGCGGCACGGTGCCGCCCGGGATCGTCGGCGATGCGGAATCGCCCGGCTCGGCCGGCTCGGGCGACTCGGAGGCGCCCGCCTCGGGGCAGGCGTTCTCGCCGGTCGGGTCGAAGATGCAGGCGATCGCGCCCTGGCCGATGGAGCCGTAGTAGGCGACGACGGCGTGATTACCGGCCATCACGATGATGACTGCCAGCAGGCCGGCGAGCGACAGCGGGCTGGCCCCCAGCCGAGGCCGCCCGAGCCGGCCACCGCCGCTCATCTCGAAGGCGTTGATGTAGCTCGCGACCCGATAGGCGTCGATCGCCGCAACGACCCGGTAAACGAGCGCGACGAGGTTGAAGAGCTGGATGAGGACGAGGAATCGGGCAATCTCGCCGATGAGCTCCAGGGGACTCATCCGGATGGCGATGCCGGCGGTCAGGGCCGTGATCAGGATCGGCGCCGCGGCGAAGCCCAGGGCCCGCTCGTACGCGCCGGCGTACGCGTGTCCCAGACCCGGAAACAGGAGCGAGAGGAACGCCGCCGCGAACGCCGACCGACGGCGCGCCTGCGGTGCCTGCTGGGAGGACATCGTCGGGTAGGATAGCCGGACTTCAGCGTCCGAGCCGCCAAGGCCAGTCAGAGGAAAGCTTGTTCGAGCCGGTCAGTGCCAAGCCCGATCTCATCGCCCAGGAGCACGCGATCCTCGAACGATGGGCGGAGCGGAGGACCTTCGCACGACTGCGCGCCCAGAACGCCGACGGTCCACGCTGGAGCTTCCTGGACGGTCCGATCACCGCCAACAACCCGATGGGCGTCCATCACGCCTGGGGCCGGACGTACAAGGACGTGTTCCAGCGCTTCCAGGCCATGCTGGGCAAGAGCCAGCGCTGGCAGAACGGGTTCGACTGCCAGGGGCTGTGGGTGGAGGTCAACGTCGAGCGCGATCTCGGCTTCACCTCCAAGCGCGACATCGAGGATTACGGCATCGCCGAGTTCGTCTCGCTCTGCAAGCAGCGCGTTCTGACCTACGCGGCCCGCCAGACGGAGCAGTCGATCCGTCTGGGTTACTGGATGGACTGGAACGACCCCGACGAGCTGCGCCGGCTGCGCGACCTGCTCGCCGTGGACCCGGCCGCCCAGGCAACGACCCAGGGAACGGCGGGTCGCGTCACCGACTCCGTGGAGATGCTCGTCGGCCGGCTGGGCATGCCGGACGTCGGGGGCAGCTATTTCACGTTCAGCAACGAGAACAACGACCTCATCTGGGGCTTCCTGGCCGAATGCCACCGGCGGGGCTGGATCTACAAGGGCCACGACACGATGCCGTGGTGCGCCCGCTGCGGCACGGGCCTCTCCGAGACCGAGGTCAACGAGGGCTACGCCGACCGCGAGGACCCCGGCCTGACGATCCGCCTCCCGCTCGTGGACCGGCCCGGCGAGGCGCTCCTCGTCTGGACCACCACGCCGTGGACGCTGACCTCGAACGTCGCGGCGGCCGTGGGCAAGGACCTCTCCTATGTGCGGATCCGCCAGGGGGAGGGCACGTACTGGCTGGCCCGAGGCACGCTGAAGACGGCGATCGACGGACCGTTCGAGGTCCAGGAGGAACGGCCGGGCCGCGAGCTCGTCGGGTGGCGGTACGACGGACCGTTCGACGACCTGCCCGCCGTTCGCGACGCATTCGCCAAGGGCACGCGCGATGAGCCCGCCAGGCCGTATGAGCACCGCGTCGTCGCCTGGGATGAGGTGGGCGAGGATGAGGGCACCGGCATCGTTCACGTCGCGCCCGGCTGTGGGTCGGAGGACTTCCAGCTCGGAAAGCAGCTGGGATTGCCGGTCATCGCCCCGCTCGACGAGAACGGCATCGTCGTCGAGGGGTTCGGCGCCCTGAGCGGCCGGGACGTCCGCGACGTGACCGAGCCGATCGTCGAGCACCTCAAGCGTGAGGGCCGTTTCTATCGCCTCCAGCCATACAACCACCGCTATCCCCATTGCTGGCGCTGCGCGACCCCGCTCGTCTTTCGGCTCGTCGACGAGTGGTTCATCAGCATGGGTCCGGTCTACGACAAGCCGCGCTCCGAGGTGACCCCGGCCGAGGTCGATGCGAGCCTGCGCTACCAGATCATGGAGGTCGTCGATCAGATTCGCTGGATCCCGTCGTTCGGTTACGAGCGGGAGCTCGACTGGCTCCTGAACATGCACGACTGGATGATCAGCAAGAAGCGCTACTGGGGGCTGGCGCTGCCCATCTACGAATGCCGGGCCTGCGGGACGGTCGAGGTGATCGGCGGCCGGGAGGAGCTGCACAAGCGTGCGGTTCAGGGCTGGGACGCCTTCGAAGGGCACACACCGCATCGGCCGTTCGTGGATGCCGTCAAGATCGCCTGCCCGTCCTGCGGTGCGGAGGTGTCGCGGATCGCCGACGTCGGCAACCCGTGGCTGGATGCCGGCATCGTCCCGTTTTCGACGCTCCACTACCGCGAGGAGCCGGACTACTGGGCCAACTGGTATCCGGCCGACTTCATCACGGAGAGCTTCCCCGGCCAGTTCCGGAACTGGTTCTACTCGATGCTGGGGATGGGCACGGTCCTGCGCCGCGAGGCGCCATTCAAGACGATCTTCGGCTACGCGCTCGTCTACGGCGAAGACGGCCGGCCGATGCACAAGAGTTGGGGCAACGCGATCGACTTCGACGAGGCCGCCGAGCGGATGGGCGTCGACGTCATGCGCTGGCTGTACACGACCGCCCGGCCGGATGACAACATCCGCTTCGGCTGGCACGTGGCCGACGACGCCCGGCGCGAGCTGCTGGTCCTGTGGAACGCGTACGCCTTCTTCGTGACCTACGCGCGGCTGGGCGGCTGGCAGCCGACCGAAGGGATCGGGCCGGAGGCGGCGCGGACGTGGAGCCCGATGGACCGCTGGATCCTGTCTCGCTCCGCCGGGCTGGCGGACGCCGCCGGTCAGCGCCTGGCCGACTATGACGCGCTTGGAGCCACCCGCCTCATCTCCTCGTTCGTCGACGACCTGTCGAGCTGGTACGTGCGCCTGTCGCGTCGGCGCTTCTCGCGCAACGAGGATCCCGCCGATCGCGCTGCCGCGTTCGCCTCGCTCCACGCCGCCCTGGTCGTCCTGGCCCGCGTCCTGGCGCCGCTCCTGCCGTTCCTGTCGGACGCGATGTACACGAACCTCATGACCGGGATCGACCCGGCAGCGCCGGATTCGGTCCACCTCACCCGGTGGCCGGCGGCCGAGGTGACGAGGCTGCGCGAACCGGCGCTCGAAACGTCGATGTCCGTCGCCCGGCGGGCGGTGGATCTCGCCCGGACCCTGCGAGGCACGGCCGGGCTGAAAGTCCGCCAGCCGCTCGCCCGTATGTGGCTCGGTCTGCCCGGAATCGCGCTGACGGAGCGGGATGCCCTGCTCGACCTCGTGCGCGAGGAGGTCAACGTCAAGGCCATCGAGCTGATCGGCGCCGAGTCGGACCTCGTGGAGCGTCGCGTCAAGCCGCTTTTGCCGCGTATCGGCAAAAAGCTCGGTGCGGCGATCCCGGCCGTCATGGCGGCCGCCCGGGCGGGCGACGTCGAGATACTGGCGGACGGCGGCGTTCGGCTGGCCGGACTGAGCCTGGCGGCCGATGAGGTCGAGATCCAGCTGACGCCCCGGCCAGGGACCGCCGTCGCCCACGATGAAGGCCTCGTGGTGGTCATCGACACGCGGCTGACCCCCGAGCTGCGGGCGGAGGGTGATGCGCGGGAGCTGCAGCGCGCGATCCAGGACCTGCGCAAGGAGGCGGAGCTGCGGCTGACGGACCAGATCACCCTGTGGGTGGACGGGCTGACCTCGGGCGTCGAGGCGCACCTGGCGGCCGTGGCGACCGAGACGCTCGCCGGCCAGGTGGTCCGTACCTCGCCGCCCCCCGGAGCGACGACGGCGACCGTCGACCTGGAGGCCGGTCCGGTGACGGTCGGCCTCCGTCGCCTCTCGGAAGACGGATAGGCAGGGACGACATGTCGGAGGGTGGCGAGGCGGCGGGGAAGGCCGTGACGGCGCCCGCCGGCGATGGCCAGGCCGGGTCGATCGACCGGCCACGCTGGGGCTTGTTTGCCGGCCTCGGCGGCGCGGTGTTGGTCGTCGATCAGCTCGTCAAGGCATGGATCGTGGGTGCCGGCACGTTCCAGGTCGGCCGTCCCGTGGAGATCGCGGGCGACTTCGTCCGGATCACCCTGTCGCACAACCAGGGTGCGCTGTTCGGGATGTTCCAGGGCTCGGCCCTGCTGTTCGCGCTGGTCAGCCTGGCCGTGCTGGGCATCATCGTCTGGTACGAGGCGCGGGCCGGCCAGGACCTCCTCGTCTCGCTGGCCCTGGGCCTGCTCATCGGCGGCGCGATCGGCAACCTCATCGACCGGCTGCGGCTGGGCTACGTCGTGGACTTCGTGGACGCCGGCATCGGCGGCTGGCGCTGGTACACGTTCAATGTCGCCGACGCGGCGATCAGCACGGCGATCCTGCTCCTGATCATCCTGGCCGTCTGGCCGCAGCGCGGCACGGCGGCCTGACCGCATGGTTGCCGCGGAGACCCGCGACCTCACGGTGCCCGATGGGATCGGCCCGATCCGGGTGGATCGCTACCTGACCGACGTCACGGGCCTGTCGCGCAGCCGCGTCCAGCGGCTCATCGCGGCCGGCCATCTCACCGCGGCCGGTCTCCCGTTGCGGGCCAACGCGCTGGTTGGGCCGGGCGACCGGCTGCGGCTCGTCATCCCGCCGTCCGCGCCGCTCGAGCTGATCCCGGAGCCCGACATCGCGCTGGACGTCGTCTTCGAGGACGACGACCTGCTCATCATCGACAAGCCGGCCGGGCTGGTGGTCCATCCGTCGCCGGGCCATGACTCTGGAACGCTCGTTCACGCCCTGCTGGGACGGGCGGTGGGGACCGGCGCCGAGGCACCCGAGCTGGCATTCGGCGGGATCGGTGGGGTCCTGCGACCGGGCATCGTCCATCGCCTGGATCGCGACACGAGCGGGCTGCTCATGGTCGCCAAGAACGATGCGGCCCAGGCCAGCCTGATGGCTCAGCTCAAGGCCCGCCGGGCGAAGAAGACGTACCTGGCCCTGGTCCAGGGCAGCGTCGCGGCCGCGCTCGGCCGGATCGAGGCCCCGATCGGGCGGGATTCCCGGCACCGGATGCGGATGGCCGTCACCGCCGATGGCCGGCGGTCGACGACCGGCTACCGGGTCCGCGAGCGCTTCCCCGGATGGACGCTCCTGGAGGTCGACCTGGTGACCGGCCGAACCCACCAGATCCGGGTCCACCTCGACGCAATCGGCCATCCGGTGGCCGGCGATCCGCTGTATGGCACGGGGACTTCACGGCGGGGGCCGGAGGGCCTGGCTCGGCTGTTCCTCCACGCCTGGCGACTGGAGCTGAACGCGCCGTCGGACGGCCGGCTCATCCGGGCCGAGGCGCCCCTGCCAGCCGAGCTGGAGCGGGTGCTGGACGGCCTCCGGGCGGCGGTGGCGGCCCGGTGAGCTCGCGGACGGACGGACCGACGCTGACCTACGGCGCGCCAGGTGCGCTCCTGGTGATCATCAGCGGCCCGTCAGGGGTGGGCAAGGACACCATCATCGAGGCGCTACGGCGGCGACCCCGTGAACGCGACTATCACTTCGTGGTGACCTACACCACGCGAGCGGCCCGGCCGGGCGAGGTCGACGGGGTCTCCTATCAGTTCCTCAGCCCAGAACGGTTCCTGGAGCTGAAGGCCGCCGGCGAGCTGCTCGAGGCCACCAACGTGCACGGCAACTGGTACGGCACCCCCAGGCCGCAGGTCAGCCAGGCGCTCGCGGCCGGACGCGACGTCATCCTCAAGATCGACGTTCAGGGTGCGCAGACCGTCAAGAAGCGAATCCCCGACGCGGTCCTGATCTTCGTCGTCCCGCCGTCCCTGGAGACGCTGTTCCAGCGGCTCAAGGCGCGGGCCACCGAGTCGGTCGACGATCTGGAGCTGCGTCAGCGCAACGCGGCGCTGGAGCTGGCTCGCCAGGATGACTACGACTATGTCGTGGTGAACGAGACCGGCGAGGTGGAGCCGACGGCCGCCCGCATCGACGAGATCATCGCCGCGGAGCACCGCGACCATCCGGACCGCCGGCTCCCGATCTAGTCCCGACCCGGGCCGCGCTGCCCTGGGGTGACCCGCGGGCCGGCGGCCACTGCCACAATGACCCCATGCCGATCGAGTCGTCGCAGGCGACACTGGACCTGGCGCCACCGGCGCCGCCGGCGGAAGCCGGACGACTGGTCGAGATCGCCGTGGATGCCGCCGGGGGGGCAGGCCGGCGGACGTACACCTACCTGGTGCCCTCGGCGCTCGCGGATCTGGCCGTGGGCGAGGCCGTCCTCGTCGACTTCGGCCGGCGGCAGGCGCTCGGCATCGTGGTCGGTGAGGCGAGCGCCGACCCGGCGGTCGCCGCCAGGCCGGTGGTCGACCGCGTCCGGGCCGACGGGCCCCTGCTGCCGCCCCTCTCGCTCGGGCTGGCCCGCTGGATCGCCGAGACCTACCTCGCCCCCACGACTCTCGTGGTCCGCGCGTTCTTGCCGCCGGGGCTCCTCGAGCGGCTCGAGCTCGTGGCCGAGCTGGCTCCGGCGGACGACGGCCGCGCCCCGACCCATGCCGATGCGCCACCGGGCATCGCGCCAGATGCGCCGCGGGGCATCGAGCCCGAGGGGTCAGAGGACGCGGATATCCTCGACCAGCTCGCCGCCCGCCCGAGGGCCGTCCGCGAGCTGTCCTCGGCGGAAGGACGGGCCCAGCTCCTGCGGCGATTGCGGGCGCTGGCGGCGAGCGGCCGCATCACCCTCGACTGGACGCTGACGGCGGCCGGCGCCGCGCCGCGCTTCGAACGCCACGTTGGTCTGACAGATCCCGGCAGCGTGGTGGCCGAGGCGCTTGCCGACGGCCGCAAGCCGGGCGGACGGCCGATCGGCCCGCGCCAGGCGACGCTGCTCGCGGAGCTGGCAGCCGACCGGCGGTCGGAACCGGTCGCGGCCGAGCTGGCCGCGAGGCATGGACCCGGCGCGATCGCCGGCCTCGTCCGCCGGGGCCTCGTCGAGATTCGCGTCCGGCGGCACGAGCGGCTGCCGCTGGCCCGCCGGCCGGCCGGGCGACGAGGCGCCAAGCCGCCGGAGGCGGCATTTACCGCCGCTCAGGCGGACGCGATCGGCCGCGTCCGTGAGGCGATTGCCAGGCGGGACCCGACCCCGTTGCTCCTGGATGGCGTCACCGGGTCCGGCAAGACCGCCATCTACGTGGAGGCGATCGTCGCGGCGCTGGAGGCCGGCCGACCGGCGCTCGTGCTCGTCCCGGAGATAACGCTCGCACTGCCACTGGTCGACCGGTTGCGGGCCGACGTCTCGGCAGAGACGGCCCTCATCCACTCCGGGCTGGCGCCGGGCGAGCGGGCCGACGAATGGCGGCGAATCCGGGCGGGCGGCGTCCAGGTCGTCGTCGGCACCCGGCTGGCGATCGGCGCCCCGTTGGCTGACGCCGGCGTCGTCATCGTCGACGAGGAGCACGATGCGGCCTACAAGAGCGACCGGACGCCCCGATTGCAGGCGCGCGATGCGGCGATCGAGCTCGGGCGACGAGCCGGGGCCGCCGTCATCCTGGGCAGCGCTACGCCCGCGGTCGAGACGCTCGGCCGGGCCCGGCTCGGGAGATACCGGCGGGTGGTCCTCCCGACACGACCGAGCGGCGCCCCGCCCCGCGTCGAAGTCGTGGATCTGCGAGCGGAGCTCGCCGAGGGCAACCGCGGCCTCCTGTCGGGCCGGCTGGCGGCCGCGCTGTCCGCGCTGGACACGACGGCAGGCGAGCGGGCCATCCTCGTCATCAACCGGCGGGGCACGGCGTCGGCGGTCATCTGCCGGGACTGCGGGACCGCCCAGGCATGCCCAGAGTGCGCCCGGCCGCTCGTCTTCCACCAGGCCGGCATGACCCTGCGCTGTCACCACTGCGGCCGGGCATCGCCGTTGGCCGCGCGCTGCCCGACCTGCGGATCGCCGCGAATCCGGTACCTGGGCGGCGGCACTCAGCGTGTGGAGGCCGAGGTCCGGGCCCGCTTTCCGATGCTCCGTGTTGGCCGCCTGGACCGGGACGTCGCGGAGCGGCGCGAGGCGGCCGAGCGGGTGGTGGCCGCCTTCACCGACGGCCGGCTGGACGTGCTCGTCGGCACGAGCCTCGTGGCCAAGGGCATGGACATCCCGGAGGTGACCCTCGTCGGCGTCGTCTCGGCGGACGTCGCGCTCAACCTGCCCGACGAGCGAGCCGCCGAGCGGACGTACCAGCTCCTCGCCCAAGCGGTCGGACGGGCTGGCCGCGGAGCGACGCCGGGCTTCGCGCTGATCCAGAGCTATCAGCCCGAGCACCCGGCCATCCAGGCCGTCGTCCGCGGCGATCCTGCCGCGTTCTACGATGCGGAGCTGACGACACGGGAGCGGTGGTCCGCCCCGCCGTTCGGCCGCTACGTGAAGCTCACCGTGGGCCTGCCCGATCCCGCCGCCGCGGAACGGGAGGCACAGGCCATGGCCGATCGCCTGCGCGGCGTCGCCGTCGATCGCGGCGAGCAGGTCGCGGTCATCGGGCCGGCGCCGGCCTATATCGCCCGGCGGGCGGAACGCTGGCGCTGGAACGTCGTGCTGCGTGGCCCGAATCCGACCACGATCCTGGACGGTGGGCTGGAGGCACCGTGGTCGGTCGACGTCGACCCCGAGTCGCTTCTCTGACGGTACCGGCTCGCATCCGGCGGACAGCGCAGCGTTCGAGCCGCCGCATCGGCCTCACCGTTACGGAACGCCAAAGCCAGCCGGGACTGGCGGCTCGGGCGGCGTTTGGGGCCCTTGCCAGCCTGGAGATCAGCTCGATCGATGCGCGAGGGATAACGGCCGCGTTCCAGCCCGCTGCCGCAGTTCGGGTCGCTCAACTTTCGCCAGATACTGATCGGGCCGATGCGGAAAGGCCACGGATGAGCCCGAGGCCCGCGCCCCGGTGGGAGTCCCCGCTCGGCGGGTCCATCTGGGCGGCCAGGGCCGTTCGCTATACTCGCGGCCGTGAGCGTCAAACCCATCGTCATGCTCGGCGACCCGCGCCTGCGACTCAAGGGAGAGCCGGTCGAGAGCTTCGGCAAGAGCCTCCACGAGCTGCTCGATGACCTCGCCGATTCGATGCGGGCCGCCCCCGGCGTCGGGTTGGCCGCCCCCCAGCTCGGCGAGCCGCTGCGCTGCTGCGTGATCGAGGTCGAGGGCCGCCTCCACGAGCTGGTGAACCCCGCCATCGTGCGTTCGAGCGGCAACGATCGGGACCTGGAGGGGTGCCTGTCCATCCCGGGTTACGTCGCCTATGTGACGCGCCGAGAGCGCGTCTGGGTGATGGCCCAGAATCGCCTCGGGCGCACGATCAAGGTCGCCGGCAGCGGGCTCTTGGGTCGCGCCCTTCAGCACGAGCTCGACCACCTCGACGGCAAGCTCTACATCGACTACCTCGATTCCATGGACGAGCTCATCGCCGTTGGAACGGGCGACGAGGAAGAAGAGGCCGCAACCCGCGCGACAGCGCTGGCGTGACCGAGCCGGCCCGGACCGTCTTCTTCGGGTCGGGGTCGTTCGCGGAGCCGATCCTGGAGGCCCTGGCCGGCGCGCCGGAGGTCAATCTGGTAGCGGTCGTGAGCGCCCCGGACCGGCCGGCGGGACGACAGGGCAGGCTCGCCGCCGTCCCGGTCACGAAGCGCGCGCGCGATTTCGGCCTGGCGCTCCTCCAGCCGCCGCGTCTCCGGTCGCCCGAGGTGGCCGCCACCATAGCCGCCCTCCAACCACGACTCGGCGTGCTGGCGGACTACGGTCAGATCGTTCCGCCCCAGGTCCTGGACCTCTTTCCGGCCGGCATCCTCAACGTCCACCCGTCGCGCCTGCCCCGTCACCGCGGGGCCACTCCGGTCCCCGCCACGATCCTAGCCGGAGACCCGCTGGCCGGCGTGACGATCATCCGGATGGACGCCGGGCTGGACACGGGACCGATCGTCGCCGCCGTCGATTGGCCCCTGGCCGGGACCGAGACCGCGCCCGAGCTGGAGGCCAGCGCCGCCCGGTTCGGAGCAGAGCTCCTGGGGACGGCCCTCGGTGGCTGGCTCGACGGCAGCCTGGCGGCACGGCCCCAGGACGAGGCGGCGGCGACGCTCACGCGGCCGCTCCGCCGCGAGGACGGCCGGCTGGATCCTGGGAAGGGCGCCGCCGCCCTGGAACGCCAGGTTCGGGCCTATCAGCCGTGGCCGGGCAGTTTCGTCGAGGCCGACGGGCGGCGGCTCCTGGTATGGGCGGCGGAGGTCGTCCCGGAGGGCGCCGGCGATGCGCCGGGTCGCCTGGAGCCCGACGACGATGGCCTGGCGCTCACTACCGCCGGCGGCCGGGTTCGACTGGTCGAGGTACAGCCGGCCGGCGGCCGCCGGATGTCCGCCGGCGAGCTCCTGCGCGGTCGGCCGGGCCTGGCCGGTGCCACCGTCACGTGACGAAGGATGAGGCTCGGCGCGGCGCGTTCGATGAGGCGGGGCGCGACGCTCGACCAGCGCCCGCGCGACCCCGTGCGACAATGACGGGCCGATGACCACCGCTGCGGCATCGCCGCCGCCCACCATCCTCCCTGCCGGCGCCGCCGCCGGAGACGCTCGTCCGGGCCTGTCCGGGATCTCCCCGGAACGGCTGTCCGCGTGGCTCCACGCCGCCGGCTGGCCTGACTATCGCGGCCGGCAGCTGGCCGAGGCGGTCTGGCGGCGGCACGCCCGCGAGGTGGCCCATCTGCGGCCGCTCCCGGGGGACCTGCGCACCCAGCTCGACAGGGAATTCCGGATCGACACCCTCGTCCGGACCGAGATCCATCCGGCGGATGGCGGCCTGACCGAGAAGGCGCTCCACGTGCTCGGAGACGGCAGCCTGGTCGAGTCGGTCCTCATGCATTACCCGGCCGGGTCCGGCCGGCGCGAGCGCCATACCGTTTGCATCTCGAGCCAGGTCGGCTGCGCGGTGGGCTGCCCATTCTGTGCAACCGGCGAGCTCGGCTTCGGCCGCGACCTCACGACGGCGGAGATCCTGGACCAGGTCCGCTGGGCCGCCCGGCACCTCGCGGCGGATGGCCGCCGATTGACGAACGTGGTGTTCATGGGCGAGGGCGAGCCGCTCCTCAACCTCGACCGCGTGCTGGAGGCCGTGGGCGCCCTGGCCGATCCGCTCCGGTTCGGGCTTGGGGCGCGGCACGTCACCGTGAGCACCTCGGGCGTCGTGCCCGGCATCCGCCGGCTGACCGCCCTCGGCCCGCAGTTCACACTCGCCATCAGCCTGCACGCGGCTCGCGATCCACTTCGTGACGTGCTGGTGCCGCTCAATCGCCGCTGGCCGGTGGCAGAGGTCGTTGCCGCCGCTCGCGACCATGCCCACGTCACCCGACGCCGGATCAGCTACGAGTACACGATGATCGGCGGTGTGAACGACACCGAGGCCGATGCGGTCGCCCTGGT
The DNA here is from genome assembly GCA_035637675.1 of Candidatus Limnocylindria bacterium. Taxonomy (GTDB): domain Bacteria; phylum Chloroflexota; class Limnocylindria; order Limnocylindrales; family CSP1-4; genus C-114. Next base: position 22,416 of record DASPWU010000013.1, read on the forward strand.
CGAGCTGCTTCGGGGCGATCTGGCCCACGTCAATCTCATACCCATGAACCCGGTTGCCCATACGCCCTGGACGGCCAGCCCGATGGCCGTCATCGAGACGTTCGCGGGCCGTGTGCGGGCTGCCGGCCTGTCGGTCACGATCCGGCGCAATCGCGGCCAGGAGATCGGGGCGGCCTGTGGACAGCTCGCCGCCGAGCACGCCGGCGGGCCGCCGCCGGCCGCGGTTGCCAGGCGCCGCGAGCGGCTGGTGGCCGACAGCGCTGCCGCGCTGCGCGGCGAGCGGAGCCGCGCCGATGCACCGGTCGTCGCGGGCGCAGCCGACGCCGGCGGGCCGCCCGTCCTCGCCGGCGACCGGAGCGCCTGAATGGCGGCAGGGCGTGCCCGCGTCGCCGCCAGCATCCTCGACGCGGACCTGTCCAACCTCGCCCATGCGGTCCGACGCGTCGAGAAGGCGGGCGCCGACCGGATCCATCTCGACGTCATGGACGGTCACTTCGTCCCGAATCTGACGTTTGGCCCCCGGACGATCCAGGCGCTCCGACCGCGCACGCGGCTGCCATTCGACGCGCATCTCATGATCTCCAACCCCGGTCGCCACGTGGACGACTACATCGCGGCCGGCTGCGACTCGATCACGATCCACGTCGAGGTCCAGGAGCTGGAACCGATCGAGCCGACACTTCGCGCGATCCGGGCCGCGCGACGAGCCGCCGGGCTGGCCCTCAAGCCGGGTACGCCGCTGGCGGCCCTGGAGCCCTACCGGGAGCTGCTCGACATAGTCATGGTCATGACCGTCGAGCCGGGCTTCGGCGGGCAGACGTTCATGAAGGACGTCGCGGCCGACAAGCTCCTCGCCGCCCGGCAGCTGCTGCGGCACGTGCCCGTCACCGGCGAGGTTCATGTGGACGGCGGGATCAATCGCGAGACCGCCGAGTTCGCCGGTGCGCAGGGGACCGACGTCTTGGTCGTGGGCTCGGCTCTGTGGGTGAAGGGTCACGACATGGCGCGCGAGATCCGGTTGATCCGGGCACTCGCCGACGAGGGATATCAATACGGCCTGAACGACGGCGAGCCGCCGATTCCGCGTGACAAGTGGACGACGTTCGTGAGCCTGCCGAAGCACATCGCCGACCGCGCGATGGCCGAGATCGAGAATGGCAACATCCCGGTCATCGTCCTTCGGGGCCTGGGCGGGCGGATCAACCCGGACGGCGTCCGCGACTACGAGGTCGCCGTGCCCCTGTCGGCCGCCGAGCTGACCACGGAACGGCACGCGACCGCCCGCGATGCCTGGCTGGCCGAGGCCGATGCCTGGCGGGAACGGCTTACCGCCGAAGCCGACGCGCGTGGTGGCGCGGAGGCCGCCAGCGGGCCCGGTCGGAACGGGGCCGAGGCCCGGATCCCGGGCCGGTGACCGGCGAGCTGCGGGATGAGCTGACCGTCGCAGTTCCGCCGCCACCGGCTCCAGATCCCGCGCTGGCGCTGGGCCGCCGCAACGACCGCATCCTGCTCGTCGCGATCGGCGGCTACATCGTCCTTCTGTCGGCCCTCATGCTGGCCCGCGGCGTCTCGATCACGCCGGACGTCCTGCTCGTCGCGCTGGGCCTGGCGGCCGTCATCGTGGGCCGAGGTCGCCTGTTCCTGCGCGACTGGATCCCGTTCATCGGGCTCTTCTTCGCCTACGAGCTCATGCGCGGCTATGCCGACAACTTCGGCGCAGGGATCCACGTGACCGACGTCATCGATGCCGAGCGGCTCATCTCGTTCGGCTACCTGCCAACCCAGGTCCTTCAGCAGTGGCTCCACCCGGCCAGCGGCCCGGACCTGCTGGCGGTGGCAGGCACCATCTTCTATTTCCTCCACTTCCCGCAGCCTCTCGCGGTGGGCTTCTTCCTGTGGCTGCGCCACCGGCGGGTCTACTACGACTTCGTCGCCGCGCTCATCGTGCTGTGCATGGCAGGCTTTGCCACCTACCTGGTCCTGCCGGTCGCGCCCCCGTGGTGGGCCCAGCAGCACGGCTACCTGCCGACGGTGGACGGCGTGCCGGCGATCCTCCACCTCAAGGACCAGGGCTTCGAGACCATGGCCCGGGCGCTCGGCTTCGACGGCAGCTACATCTACAGCTATGCGATCTACGACATCAACCCCAACGAGGTGGCGGCCTTCCCGTCGCTCCACGCGGCGTTTCCGTTCCTCGCCTTCCTGTTCGCCCGCCGGACGTTCGGCCGGATCGGCTGGTCCATGCTCGCGTACTCGGCCGGTGTCTGGTTCAGCATCGTCTACCTGGGCGAGCACTACGTCGTCGATATCCTGGGCGGCCTGGTCTATGCCGCGGTCGCCTACTGGGCGATCATCCACGCACCGGCCTGGCTCCGGCGAGTGGTCGACCGGGCTGCCGACTCCGAGCTCGAACGGGGCGTGGAGGCGGACGATGCGGGCGATCGGACCGCGCTCCGCCGGCTCGGACGGCGCGTTCGCTGGATGCTGGTCGGCCAGGGCACGGTCGTCGCCATCGCCGGGATCGCCGGGATCGTGCTGATCGGCGGCCTGGGCCTGGCCGGCGGCGCCGGCACTCCGCTCTACCTGGTGCCATGGGCCCTGCTCGTCGGAGGCGCCTGGCGGGCCGCCGCCGGCCTGCTGTCGCGCTGAGCGGCGATGCGGGCACTCCTGCAGCGGGTGAGCCGGGCCGAGGTCCGCGTTGGTGACGACGTCGTCGGATCGATCGGGCGCGGCCTCCTCGTGTTCGTGGGCGTCGGCCTCGGGGACGACGAGGCGACGGCCGCGGCGCTCGGCCGGCGCGTCGCCGAGCTCCGGATCTTCGCCGACGAGGCGGGTCGGACCAACCGCTCCCTGGTCGAGGTCGGCGGGGCGGCGCTCGTGGTATCGCAGTTCACGCTCTACGCCGATACCCGGCGTGGCCGGCGACCGGGTTTCACCGAGGCGGCACCTCCGGCTGTCGCGATCGCGCTGTTGGATCGGCTCTGTACGGCACTGGAGGGCGCGGGCGTCCCGGTGGCTCGCGGCCGCTTCGGCGCCGTCATGGCCGTCGAACTGGTCAACGACGGGCCGTTCACGATCTGGCTCGACACGGTGGACGTGGCCGGCCGCTAGCCGTGCCGCACGTCGTAGTCCGAGCATTGCTATATCGCGGCCCAAGCGGCTCGTTTGGACCATCTCCCGGTGCGTTGGCGAGTCCAACGGCCTCCCGTAACGATGCTCGGAATAATCCGGGCCTAAGCGGAGCCCTGCCGGGCTGGCGAGCTGTCCCGTAACGATGCTCGGAATATTCGATGGGTTGGTACCGCACCGTCCCGCCCAGCCCCAGACACGCTGAACCCCCGGTCGCGCTCCGCGCCGGGGGCCCCGGTATGTAGCTAGACGACTACTTGGCCGCCTTGGTGAGCGTCCGCCGGCAGCGGGTGCAGACGAGTTGCTTCGTCGCTACGCCGTTGCGGACGACCAGAAGCGGCTGCAGGTTGGCGTGGAGGCGGCGGTGGGTTCGAACGCGGTTCATGCCCGACGATTGCGGGTTGAAGCCGCCCATCGACCCTTTGCCGCAGATCGTACAGGCGCGGGCCATCGTGGTCCTCAGGATTTGGTGGCAGTTGGGCGTCCGGCCCGAGAGGGGCCCGAACGGGGCGGTATGATAGCACGCGGGTTGAGCCCGGCCGATCGCCCACGACCGCCCGCCCACACGCGGGCCCCCGCAGCGAGGACCGTCAGCCGCATGCCCGAGCGTCGCGTCCAGGGGCGCTCTGCCGTCACCCGGCGAGCCATCACCGACATCGTTCGTACCGCCGTGCTCGGCAGCTACGGCATCGCCGGATTCGCGTCCCCGCGGCCGATCGATCGCCTGGTCCGCTGGCTTCGGCTCGGCGAGCCGGCCATCCGCATCCGGTACGACGACGGGCTGCGAATCGTCCTCCATGTTCGAGTGGCATATGGGCTGCCGGTGGCGGAGGTGGCCCGGCAGGTCGAATCGGCGGTTCGCTTCGCCGTCGGACGGGCCCTGGGTCGAGGGGTCGACGTCCTGACGATCCGCGTGGACGGCCTGGACGATCGGGCCAGTGGCGCTCCGCCGTCCTCGGCTGCCCAGCCAGCCGGCGAGGGTCCCGCCGCCGGGCCGGACGCCGCCATAGATGGCCCCGCGCCGGCGACAGCGCCGGGCGCTGCGCCGGAGCGAGCGCGGGACGCTGCGCCGGAGCGAGCGCCGGACCCCACGCCGAACGGCCGGCCACGGAATGGCCGCCCCGCCGTCCGTCGGCTGCCCGACGGCGGGACGCCGGCCGCCCAGACACCCGTGGCTCCGACCGGGGGCGAGACATGACGAGGCGCTCGTGCGACGGAGCGGGTCTCCTCGCGGCGTTCCGGGCGGCCGTCGAGAACCTGGAGCGCCACGTCGACGAGATCAACGAGCTCAACGTCTTTCCGGTCCCTGACGGCGACACGGGTTCGAACATGCTGGCCACGGTCCGGGTGGCCCTGGCCGAAGCGGAGGCTGCCGCCGGCGGCACGGCCGCGGAGATCGCCACCGCGATCAAGCGCGGGGCGCTCCACGGCGCCCGTGGCAACTCGGGCGTCATCACCAGCCAGATCTTCGGCGGCATGGCCGAGGCGCTCGGCGGGAAGAAGCGGTTCAACGGGCTCGATCTCGCGTTCGCCCTGCGAAAGGGCGTCGAGCGGTCGTACCAGGCGGTCAAGGAACCGGTGGAGGGCACGATCCTGACGGTCGTCCGCGACGCCGCCGACGCCGCCGTGGCGGCCGCCGAGCGCGACCCCGATCTCGAGACGGTCCTGGCCGCGACCGTCGACGCGGCCGAGAAGTCCGTCGCGCGAACGCCCACCCTGCTGGCGGTCCTGCGCGAGGCAGGCGTGGTGGATTCGGGGGGCCAGGGCTTGTTCCGGCTCTTCCAGGGAGCGCTCCTGCTTCTCGCCGGCCAGGCGCCGGGCGCCGATGCCCGGCCGGGCCCGGCGCCGCGCCTGGCGTTCGTGGTCGCCGGCGCAGATGAGGGCCACGGCTATGAGACCGTCTTCTTCGTCCGTCCGTCCGGGCGCCGCCGACTCGATCTCGACGCGCTCCGCGATCACCTCGGGGCGGTCGGCGAATCGGTGATTGTGGCGGGCGACGGGACCGAGGCGAAGGTCCACATCCACAACGAGCGTCCCGACCAGGTCATCGCGTACGGCCTCTCGATCGGGATCCTGACCGACATCTCGGTCGTCAACCTGGACCATCAGACGGCCGACGTCCGCGATCGCCGCGTCGGCGAGCTCGTGCGACCGGCCCCAACGAGCCCCGGCGGCGACGGTCAGGCCGAGGCCGACGATGCCGGCCAGCAGTCCGGCCAACGGTCCGACCGACGGTCGACCCAGGCTTCGGCGCCCGGAATGCTGCCGCCCGTCCCGTCTACACCACCGTCGATCTGGATCGACCCGCGCGTTCGCAACGGGGCCACGATCCCCATGGCAATCGTGGCCGTCGCCTCCGGCGAGGGGCTGGAGAAGGAGTTCCGCGACCGCGGCGTGTCGGCCATCGTCCGCGGCGGCCAGACCGCCAATCCGTCGACGGGCGAGCTCCTCGCGGCCGTCGACCGGCTGAACGCGACCGAGGTCGTCATCCTGCCCAACAACAAGAACGTGATGCTGGCCGCGCGGCAGGTCGTGGAGCTCGCGACCAGGCCCATCCACGTCGTCCCGACCCGCAACGCGGTCGAGGGCCTGGAGGCGGTGCTGGCAGTGAACCCGGCGCTGGCCGTGGCGGAAAACGTCGCCCGGATGACCGAGCAGAGTCGGAGCGTGCAGACCATGCAGGTGACGACGGCGACACGCGACGCCAAGGTGAGCGGCCGGCGGGTCAAGCGCGGCCAGACGATCGTCCTCGATCCAGACGAGGGGCTGGTCGCGGTCCATCGTGACCGGACCGCCGCGATCCTGGCCGCCCTGGCCACGCTGCGGCCGGGCTTCGAGCTCGTCAACCTGCTGTACGGGGAGGGCGCCGACCTGCCCGAGGCAGAGGCGCTGGCCCGACAGGTGCTCGAGGCGTTTCCCGGCGTGGAGGTGGACGTCGGCCGAGGCGGCCAGCCGCTGTACCCGTTCCTCCTCGCGGTCTGGTAGCGGTGTCCCGCACGGCATCGCCCCGCCAGCCGCCTGGCCCACCGCCGTCACTCGTTCCGCTGGATCCCGCGGCGATCCTCGCAGCGCGGGTCGGCGAGAGCGGCCTGCGCTCGATGACCGCGATCCGGCGGTCGCTGGGCCGCCTCGGCGTGGCGACGGTCCGCGACCTGCTGTTCCACCTGCCGCGGCGGTATGACGACCTTCGCGAGATGCGCCTGCTCGGCGACCTGACCTGGGTGGAGGAGGGGACCGTCGTCAGCGCCCGGGTCCGGGTCGTGGACGTCCGCGTGGAGGCGTCGTTCCGGCGGCGGATCCAGCGAACGATCGCCGTCCTCGAGGACGACACCGGCACGATCGAGTCGACGTGGTTCGGGCGGCGCTACATCGAGCGCCGGCTCCACGCCGGTGACCGGGTCATCGTCTCCGGCAAGTTGAAGCGGTTCGGCCGCAGGCTCACGCTCGACAACCCTGACTTCCAGCCCGAGGGCAACGACGACGAGCTGCTCCACGTCGGGCGGATCGTGCCGGTCTACCGGCTGACCGCCGGGCTGACCGCGAACCGGTTGCGCATCGCGATGCGCGAGGCGCTCGACCGGGCAGGCCGGGCGTACCCGGAGTACCTGCCGCGGTCGATCCGCAAAGGTGAGGACCTCGTACCCATCGGGGCCGCGCTCGAGGAGGCCCACTACCCGGCGTCGTTCGATGGCCGCGATGCCGCCCTGCGACGGATCGCCTTCGACGAGCTGCTCGCGCTCCAGCTGGGGATGGTCGGCCGGCGGCGGCAGCGCGGCAGGGACGCCGCGCGGCCGATCGTCATCGACGACGCCACCGACGCAGCGCTGCAGGCCGCCCTCACCGGATCCCTCTCGCGCAAGCACGACCGCGAGGTCGCCCTGACGGTCGATCAGGCCGCGGCGATCGCCGACCTGCGGGCCGACCTCGCCCGATCGACGCCGATGCTTCGCCTCCTCCAGGGCGACGTCGGATCGGGCAAGACGGCCGTCGCCGCCTACGCGCTTGCCGCTGCCGCGAGGGCCGGTCTCCAGGGCGCCATCCTCGCCCCGACCGACCTCCTGGCACGCCAGCACCACAAGACGCTGAGCTCGCTGCTGGAGGACGCCGGGGTCCCGGTCGAGCTGCTCACCGGGTCGCTGTCGGCCGCGGCGTCGCGGCACACGCTCGAGCTCGTCGCCTCCGGCATGGCCGCGGTCGTCGTCGGTACGCACGCGCTCATCCAGGAACGGGTCTCGTTCGCGGCGCTCGGCCTCGTCATCATCGACGAGCAGCACCGCTTCGGAGTCGAGCAGCGGGGCCAGCTCGAGGCGAAGGCCGGCGGCCATGCGCCGCACGTCCTGCTGATGACCGCGACGCCGATCCCGCGGACACTCGGCCAGGTCCTGTATGCGGACCTCGACGTGTCCGACCTGCGGACGTCTCCGGAAGGTCGGATTCCCATCGCGACGGGGATCAAGCGGCCGGACGACCTGGGGTCGACGTGGGAGTGGGTCCGGGCGGAGGCGGCCGCCGGACACCGCATTTTCGTCGTCGTTCCCCTCATCGACGAGGCCGAGCCTGACACCGCCTCCGGAGAGCTGTTCGCCGACACGTCGGCCGTCGCCGCCGAGGCGGAAGCGGTCCGGCTCCGCTCGCTCCTGGCACCGCTGAAGGTCGGCCTCGTCCACGGCCGGATGAGGGCCGCCGAGCGAGACGCCGAGATGGCCCGCTTTCGCGACGGCGATCTCGAAGTCCTCGTCGGGACGACCGTGGTGGAGGTCGGCGTCGACGTGCCCGAGGCGACGATGATGATCGTGGAGGGAGCCGACCGGTTCGGTCTGGCGCAGCTCCACCAGCTCCGCGGCCGGGTCGGCCGGGGCACGGCCAGGTCGTACTGCGTCCTCGTCTCGGACACCACCGACGAAACCGCCCAGGCCCGCCTGAAGGCGGTCAGGGAAACCCAGGACGGTTTCGAGCTTGCCGAGGCGGACTTCAAGCTGCGCCGTGAGGGGGACGTGCTGGGCTTCGCCCAGAGCGGCTTCCCCCGCCTGCGTGTCGCCTCGCTCCAGCGGGAGGATCATCGCAAGCTCGCCGCGGCGGCGCGGCGCCACGCCGAGCGATTGCTGAACGCCGAAGGCGAGCTGGAGGCGACCGCCAGAGACGCGGACGTTGGCGCCCTCGATCGCGAGCTCGAGGACGGCTGGCTGGCCCGGGTGGCGGCCGGCGAGGGCGGCGAGACCGCCAGCGCCGCCTGACGAGAATGGCCCGCCCATGACCGGCGAGCCGTCGACGCCGGCCGACATGCGTGCGGCGGTCAGCTGGGTCGTGCTCGACGTCGGCGAGACCATCGTGGATGAGACGCGGATGTGGCACGAGTGGGCCGACATTCTCGGCGTGCCCCGGTTCACGCTGGCCGCGACCTTGGGCGCGGTGATCGCACGCGGCGAGCACCATACCCGGGTGTTCGAGCTGGTCGCGCCCGGAATCGACCGTCAGGCCGCGCGGGAGGCCCGGCCGGGGACGCCGATCCCGATGCGGGTGGAGCTCGGGGACCTCTACCCGGACGCGATCGACGCGATCGATGGCCTGCGCCGCGCCGGTTTCCGGGTCGGCGTCGCCGGCAACCAGCC
>DASPWU010000014.1:0-5823 GCA_035637675.1 Candidatus Limnocylindria bacterium
CGCGACCTTCGGGATGACCTCCCGGCCGACGATCTCGATGGGCTCGATGTACTGGACGCCACGCATCCCGCCGATCGCGCCCTGCGCCCCCGCCTGGGCCAGCCCGCCGAGCTCGTCGATCATCTGCGGGACCCGCACGCCGTCCCGGCCCGGGTCGAGCCGGTAGTAGACGGTCTTCCAGATCTCGTCGTAGTCGCGGCCCTCGCGCTCGCAGTGCTCCCGCAGCACGGCGAGCTTGTGCCGGACCGTAGCGGCGTCGCCGAACAGGTTGCAGTCGGCGTAGCGCGCCACCAGCCGGAGCGTCACCTTCTCGCCGCTGCCGCCGATCATGATCTTCGGCCGGGGGCGCTGGAGCGCCCGGGGCTGGTTGATCGTCTCCGCAAGGCGGTAGTGCTTGCCCTCGAAGGGGCCCTCGTCCTCGCTCCACATCTGGAGGTGGATCCGAATGGTCTCCTCCAGCCGCTCGAACCGCTCTCGCACCGGAGGGAACTGGACGCCGAGGCCGGCGTGCTCGTGCTGGTTCCACGCGGCGCCGATGCCGAGCCACGCCCGGCCGCCCGACAGCACGTCGAGCGTCGTGACGATCTTGGCCAGGATGCCGGGGTGCCGGTAGGTCACGCCGGTCACCAGCGTCCCCAGGTCCAGCCGCGAGGTCCGGCCGGCCAGGAACCCCAGCGCCGTGTAGGCCTCGAGCATGGGCTGGCGCACGTCGCCGACGCCGGGGATCTGGAAGAAGTGGTCCATGACCCACATCGAATGGAGCCCCGACGCGTCGGCGCCCTCGGCGATGCGGGCCAGCGTGGGGCCGATCTCCGCGTCGTCTCCCCACGTGAACGACGGGACCTGCAATCCGATGTCCATGGCGGTCGCTCCTGAGTCGTTCCGGGGGGCGGCCCCGACACCCTACGACCGGAGGCGACCGACAGCGACGCGGCCGGAAGGTGCCGCGCCCGCCCGCGTTGCAGGGCGACGGGCGCGCGTGGACGTGCTCTCGGGACTAGGCGCCCGTGACCGGGCCCTCCGCCCGGACCTTCTGGACGGCGACCAGCGCCTCCTGGAGGTCCTTCAGCCACTCGCCCTGCTTCTCGGCGACCAGCTTGACGCACCAGGCCAGCGCGTGGCTCCTGCTGCGGGCCACGCCGGCGTCGACCAGCGTGTCGAGCACGTCGCGCTCCGGCATCCGCAGCCGCGTCATCACCGGGATCGACAGCGTGGTGAACAGGTGCCGCTCGCCGCCGATCTCGACGCCCCACGCGACCTTGCGGCCGTACCGCCGCTCGCCCTCCCGGGCGATTCGCATGCGCTGCTCCCGGGTGTCCTCCCGGAACTGCTTCACGCGGCCCTCGCGCGCCGCCTCAGTGGCTGCCTCGCTGGCGCCCTCTCCCGCCTCGGCGTCAGAGAGCGTCCCGACCACGAGGATCTCCTCCCGGTCGTAGCTCACCTCGGGCGCCCCGGTGAACCACCCCTCGGGGATCCGGCCCGCAAACCACCCGCTCAGCTTGTCGTCTTGTTCGGCCATCTCGCACCTCCGCCTCTTCCCTGGTGATTACTAGATTACAACGTTTCATCACCAGGGTCCATGCCGAACGAGGGGCTGACGGGGGCAAGGTTGACATATTGATGCAGATCCATTACATCAAGATGTATGAGGACGACGGTGAGCCTCGACAACGACCTCTTGAGGCAGGCGAAGCAGATGGCGGCGGCGACCGGGCGCACCCTGAACGCCGTCATCGAAGATGCCCTGCGGCAGGCTCTCGCCCGTTCCGGCGAGTCGGGCGAGCGGCCACCCGTGGAGATCACCACGTTCCGCGGGAATGGCGTTCAGCCAGGTGTCGACCTCGACGACTCGGCGGCCCTCCTGGAAGTCATGGAATCGGGCCCGTGATCCTGCCGGACGTCAACGTCCTGGTCTACGCCCACAGGGAGGATGCACCGGGCCATCCCGAGCACCTCGCGTGGCTGAAGCAGACGCTCGATTCCGACGCGCCCTACGGCTTCTCGGAGCTCGTGCTCTCGGGATTCATCAGGGTGGTGACGCATCCCCGCGTCTTCACGGTGCCGACGCCGATCGCGAAGGCGCTGCAGTTCGCGGGGGAGGTCCGGCAGCGCCCGAACGCGGTGCCGATCTCGGCAGGACCGAGGCACTGGGCCATCTTCGCGCGCCTGTGCGGATCGACGGCGGTCCGCGGCAACCTGGTGCCGGATGCCTACCTCGCGGCGCTCGCCATCGAGTCGGGATCCGAATGGATCACCACCGATCGCGACTACGCCAGGTTCCCCGGCCTGAAGTGGCGGCATCCGCTGGGCGATCGCTGACAAGGGGCCGGCAGGGGGCCGCGGCGGGCACCGCGGCCGGGTGGCCCAGACTCACCGTCGCCCATCTGACCGGCTCGACCTCGGGACCCTCACTCCATACCGTTTGCCCCGAATTGGCCTCGGACCGATCGGATACCCGGTTCGCCGCGCCTGGCCGACGGAGGAGAGGAGCACGTCGTGCGAGCTTCACCGTTCCTGCGTGCATCAGGGCGTTCTCGGCCCTGACCATCGGGATGTTCGTGGCTGTCGCCCCCTGGTCGGCAACCGCTGCCCATGCGGCCGTCACGTCGGCCACGTTCTCCGGCTCGACGCTGACGGTCGTCGCCGACGGGGGCGACGACGACATCTCGCTGCGCCACGACGGGCTCGGGACGATCGAGCTCCTCGACCACGGCGCCCCCGTAGCGATCGCCGGCGGGCCGGCGACGCTCACGAACACCGACACCATCAGCATCGACGCCGGCGGCGGGACCGACCGGGTGACCCACCTTCGACGCCGCCGCAGCTCTACGGTGGTCCGGGGAACGACACCATCACCGGCCAGCAGGGCAACGACACGATCCAGGGAGGCAGCGGGGTCGACACGATCGACGGCGGCCTCGACAACGACCACATCCTCGGCGGTACGCAGGGGGACACGATCACGGGAGGGGACGGGTCCGACTTCCTGAACGGGGGGTTGAACGACACGCTGCACGGCACCGACGGGACGGGCGGCAACGACATCCTGGACGGCAGGGGTGGGACGGACACGTGCGACGCCGACGTCGGCGACACGGTCCGGAACTGCGAATAGGCCTCGGCCGGCGGCACCCCGGCGGGGCCGCTACCGGACCGCGGATGCTTCGGTCACCCGAAACGCCAATCCGGCCACGCCGCGGTCGATCTCGACGTGGTCGCCGTCCCGGACCTCTCCGGCCAGTAGCCGCATGGCCAGCACGTCCTGGACCTCGCGCTGGATGAGGCGCTTCAGCGGCCGGGCGCCGTACGCGGGGTCGAACCCCTTGTCGGTGAGGTAGCTCCTGGCCGCCGGCGTGAGCTCGACCGTCAGCCGGCGCGCCGCCAGCCGCTCCTGGAGCAGCCGGACCTGGATGTCGACGATCTGCGCGATCTCGTCCCGGCCGAGCGGCTGGAACACCACGATCTCGTCGACCCTGTTCAGAAACTCCGGCCGGAACGTCGCGCGGACCTCCGCCATGACCTTCTCCTCGCGCTCCTCCGCCCCAGCGGTGAGGTCGGAGAACACGTAGGACCCCAGGTTCGAGGTCATGATCACCACGGTGTTCCGGAAGTCGACCGTTCGGCCCTGGCCGTCGGTCAGGCGGCCCTCGTCGAGCAGCTGTAGCAGGACGTTGAACACGTCCTGGTGGGCCTTCTCGATCTCGTCGAGCAGGACCACGCTGTACGGGCGCCGGCGGATCGCCTCCGTGAGCTGGCCGCCCTCGTCGTAGCCGACGTAGCCGGGCGGGGCGCCGATCAGCCGGCTGACCGCCTGGCGCTCCTGGTACTCGCTCATGTCGATGCGGATCACCGCGCGCTCGTCGTCGAACAGGAAGTCGGCGAGCGACCGGGCCAGCTCGGTCTTCCCCACCCCGGTGGGGCCGAGGAAGATGAACGAGCCGATCGGCTTGTTCGGGTCGGACAGCCCGGCGCGCGCCCTCCGGATGGCGTTGGCGACCGCGGCGACGGCCTCGTCCTGGTCGACCATCCGCTCGTGGACGGCGTCCTCCATCCGGACGAGCTTCTGCATCTCGCCTTCCATCAGGCGGCTGACCGGGATGCCCGTCCACTTGGAGACGACCTCCGCGACGTCCTCCTCGTCGACCTCCTCCTTCAGCATCTTCTTGTCGGCCTGCAGCTCTGCGAGCGCGGCGTTCTCGGCCTCCATGTCCTTCTGGAGCTCGATGAACCGGCCGTAGCGCAGCTCGGCGGCTCGCTCGAGGTCCCCGTCGCGCTCGGCCAGCTCGGCCTGCGACCGGGCGTGCTCGATCTCGGAGTTCAGCGAGCGGATGCGGTCGATGTGCTCCTTCTCGCGCTGCCAGTGGGCCTTCATGCCGGCGCTGCGCTCCTGGAGGTCGGCCAGCTCGCGCTCGAGCTTCTCGAGTCGCTCCTTCGACGCGTCGTCCTTCTCCTTGCGCAGCGCGGCCCGTTCGATCTCGAGCTGCTTGATCCGCCGTTCGACCTCGTCGATCTCCACGGGCATGGAGTCGATCTCGATGCGCAGCCGCGACGCGGCCTCGTCGATGAGGTCGATGGCCTTGTCCGGCAGGAACCGGCCGCTGACGTAGCGGTGCGACAGCATGGCGGCGGCGACCAGGGCGGTGTCCTGGATGCGGACGCCGTGGTGGACCTCGTACCGCTCCTTCAGGCCGCGCAGGATCGCGATCGTGTCCTCGACCGACGGCTCGCCGACCATCACCGGCTGGAACCGGCGCTCGAGCGCGGCGTCCTTTTCGATGTGCTTGCGGTACTCGTCGAGCGTGGTCGCGCCGACCGCGCGCAGCTCGCCGCGGGCGAGCATCGGCTTGAGGAGGTTGGCCGCGTCGACCGCACCCTCGGCGGCGCCGGCGCCGACGATCGTGTGCAGCTCGTCGATGAACAGGATGATCGTGCCGCCGGCGTCGGCGATCTCCTTGAGGACGGCCTTCAGGCGGTCCTCAAACTCGCCGCGGTACTTGGAGCCGGCGATCAGGCCGCCGATGTCGAGCGCTACGACCTTTCGGTCGCGCAGCGACTCGGGCACGTCGCCGTTCACGATGCGCTGGGCGAGGCCTTCGACGATGGCGGTCTTGCCGACGCCGGGCTCGCCGATGAGGACTGGGTTGTTCTTGGTGCGGCGGGAGAGGACCTGGATGACGCGACGGATCTCGTCGTCGCGGCCGATGACCGGATCGAGCTTGCCCTGCTCGGCCGCCTCGGTGAGGTCGCGGCCGAACTTCTTCAGCGCCTCGTATTTGTCCTCCGGGTTCTGGTCGGTCACGCGGTGCGGGCCGCGGACCTCGGCGATCGCCTGGAGCAGCGCGTCGTGGTTGGCGCCGGCGGCGCGCAGCGCCTCGCCGGCCCGCGTCTTGGACTCGGCGAGGGCGAGCAGCAGGTGCTCGGTGGAGACGTACTCGTCCGAGAGCTCGCGGGCCTCCTTGTCGGCCGCGCGCAGGACGGCGACCAGCTCGGAGCCCGCGCCGGATGCCTCGCCGCCCTCACCCAGCGTCGGTAGCGCATCGAGCGCGGCGTTCACGTCGGCCCGGATCGGCTCGACGCCGGCGCCGAGCTTGTTCAGCACCGGGACGACGACGCCCGCGTCCTGCTCGAGCAGAACCGCGAGCAAATGCTCCGGGGTCACCTGGGGATTGCGGCGATCGTCGGCAAGGGCCTGCGCGGCCTGGATGGCCTCCTGCGACTTGATCGTGAATCGGTCTGGTTGCAAAAGTTTGGTTTCCCGTGGTCGAAATCTCAGTCTATGCGACTAAGATTTTATCAGGAATTCCGCGCTGCGACCAGGATATA
>DASPWU010000015.1:0-48371 GCA_035637675.1 Candidatus Limnocylindria bacterium
AGCCGGTGCCGGTGAGCGCCCCGGCGAGGCTCGGCCGAGCGGTCTTGGCGACGGAACCCGCCGGCGCGCTCGCGAGGGCCTCGAGCTGGGTGTTGGTCAGGCCGACGAGGATGCGGCCGTCGCTGATCGCGACCGTGGCAGGCGTCGCGCCGGCGGTACGTACGGCCGCCTCCGACGCGAGCGCGACCTCGAGATTGCTGGGATGCGGCAGGCCGTGCGTGATGAGCGTCGACTCGAGGGCAATGACGGGGCGCCCGGCCGCGAGAGCGGCGCCGACGTCGGGCGCGAGCGTCAGCCTGTCACGAATCCCCGACGACGATGCGCTCATTGTCGGAGCGTACCGGGCCTGCGTACCAACCGGGTTGGTCCTAATCGTCGCGGAACCGCTCGTCGGCCGCGGATACAAATCCCGTTGGTGTTAACAGCGCCAGCTCCGTGGCCGGTTCACGTTTGGGTATGGGAGTCGACTCATCCGAGCGTGGGCTGAGCTGAACGCTGCCCACGGACTCGCTGTGCGCCACGCCGCCGGGCGCCAGCACCAACCGGATTGGTATCAGCGACAAAGAGGATCCCGTTGAGGTTTCCGCCGCCGTGTGTCCCGCGGCCGCCGCGTGTCCGGACCTACCAGAGCGACAGTTCCGGGCGGGCTGTCGAGATGTGTCGCGCGGCGGCGCGATGCCCCGCCGCGGTCGCCCGCTGGAGCGCCACAGGGGTCGATCGTCCCGCCGCTGCGGCCTCGAGCCAGGCCACGAGGAAGCCGGCATCGAAGGCGTCACCGGCGCCCGTGGTATCGGCTGCGGCAATCGGGCGGGTCGCCACCTCGAAGCGCAGGTCGTGGCCGTCCTGCCCGGGCGCGCCCGCCACGCGCGCGAGGACCGTGGCGCCGGCGAGGCCGCGTTTCACGACGACGACCGGGGCCAGCTCCAGGAGATCGTCGAGCGGCCGGCCGGCGAGGATCCCGTTGGCCTCGGCCGCCGTCGCGAAGAGCAGGTCGGGCGCGATGCCCGCGATGAGTGCCCGTGCCGGGCCGGGGCCACCGGCCAGCAACGGGCCGCTCGAGGCAAGATCGACGCTGATTCGGCCGCCGGCGTGGCGGATCAGTTCCACCGCGGCCCGGCCGGCATCGCCGAGCGGTCGGCCGAGGAGGGAGTAGACCGGCAGGTGGAGCATGTCCGCCCCCCGGAACCAGTCCGGCCGAAGATCGCTCGGGGCCAGCTCATCGGCAGCTCCCCGGTCGGCCACGAACGACCGGTCGCCGCCCGGCCCCACGAGCACCGCCACACGCCCGGTCGGACGGCCCGCGGCACGCGTCGCCTGGACCCGCACCCCGTCCGCCTTGAGCGCACCGACGAGCGCCCGGCCCACCGGATCCCGGCCGACGGCCGTCACGAGCCGGGTCGACGCGCCCAGGCGGGCCAGCCATCGCGCAGTGTTCGCAGCCGAGCCTCCCTGCCGCAGCCTGACCGTCCCCGGCACGTCCGTGGCAGGAACGACCGGCCGGTCGGGCCTGACCACCACGTCGAGCATCAGATCGCCCAGGACGACGAAGGACGCTGGCCGCCCAGACCGGGAGGGAGGAGGCATCGCTCGCAGGGTACCGGCCGGCGATGCGGCCGTACAATGACGAGCCGCGCGATGTCCCATGGACGCGATGTCCCGTTGGCCGGAGCTGCACGCATGACGATCGCCGAGAAGAGCCTCGAACGCCTCGCCATCGACACGATCCGCACGCTGTCCATCGACGCGGTGCAGAAGGCGAATTCCGGCCATCCCGGAGCTCCGATGGGCGCGGCCCCGATGGCGTACGTCCTCTGGACCCGCTTCCTGCGTCACGCCCCGACCCAACCCGATTGGCCGGACCGCGACCGGTTCGTCCTCTCGGCCGGCCACGCGAGCATGCTGCTCTACTCGCTTCTGCACCTCACCGGCTATGACCTCCCGCTCGAGGAGCTCGAGCGCTTCCGGCAATGGGGCTCGCTGACGCCGGGCCACCCCGAGTACGGACTGACGCCTGGCGTGGAGGCGACGACGGGACCGCTCGGGCAGGGCTTCGCCAATGGCGTGGGAATGGCCATCGCCGAGCGCCGCCTTGCCGCCGAGTTCAACAAGCCGGGTCAGCCGATCATCGATCACCGGATCTATGGCATCTGCTCGGACGGAGACCTCCAGGAAGGGATCGCGGCCGAGGCTGCGTCGCTGGCCGGCCACCTCCGGTTGGGCACGCTGATCTACCTCTACGACGACAACAACGTCCAGCTCGACGGGCCCACGTCGATGGCCTTCAGCGAGGACGTCGTCGGCCGCTTCGACGCCTACCACTGGCATACCCAGCGCGTCGAGGACGGCAACGATCTCGAGGCCATCGGCCGGGCGATCGAGGTCGCGCAGGCGGACGATCGGCCGAGCCTGATCGCCGTCCGGACGCACATCGGCTTTGGCTCTCCCCACCGCCAGGACAGCCAGAAGGCCCACGGCCAGCCGCTCGGCGAGGACGAGGTCCGCCTCGTCAAGGAGACCTACGGCTGGGATCCGGATCGCCATTTCTTCATCCCCGACGAGGCGCTGGAGCTGTTCCGCCAGGCCGTCCCGCGCGGCGAAGAGCTCGTCGGGGACTGGGAGCGGCGCCTCACCGACTACGCGCGGAACTTTCCGGATGAGTCGAACGAACTCCGGCGTCGGCTCGAGAGCCGACTTCCGGACGGCTGGGCAAACGGTCTCAAGACATTTGCGGCGGGCGAGGACCTGGCAACCCGCCAGGCCAGCCAGCAGACGATTCAGGCCCTCGCCGGCCCGCTGCCGGAGCTGTTCGGTGGCTCGGCCGACCTGTCGGAGTCGAACCTGACCATCATCAAGGGCGGCGGCGACTTCACGCCGGATGAGGCGGGCCGCAACCTGTGGTTCGGCGTCCGCGAGCATGGGATGGGCGGGATCGCGAACGGGATCGCATATCACGGCGGCTTCATCCCCTACGCGGGGACGTTCCTGACTTTCTCCGACTACATGCGCGGCGCGGTGCGGCTGGCCGCCCTGTCCGGCATCCACGTCATCTACGTCTGGACGCACGACTCGGTCGGGCTCGGCGAGGACGGGCCGACCCACCAGCCGGTCGAGCATTACGCCGCCCTCCGGGCCATCCCCAACCTCTGGTTCATCCGTCCGGGCGATGCGAATGAGACAGCGGCGGCGTGGCGGATCGCGATCGAGCGACGGGGCGGTCCGGTCGCCCTGGCCCTCACCCGCCAGAAGCTGACGACGTTCGCCGAGACCGAACGACTGGCCGGCGTCGGGGTGCGGCGCGGCGGCTACGTCCTCCGCGAGTCGGACGGCGGTCCGACCGCGATCGATCTCCTCCTCATCGCGACCGGCTCGGAGGTCCAGCTGGCGATGAGCGCGGCGGAGGAGCTCGAGGCCGACGGGACGCGAACGCGGGTCGTGAGCATGCCCTGCTGGGAGCTGTTCGAGGAGCAGGACCAGGCCTATCGCGACGAGGTGCTGCCACCGGCCGTCCGCCACAGGGTATCCGTTGAGGCCGGCGTGACGCTCGGCTGGGAGCGCTGGGTTGGCGAGGACGGCGCGATGATCGGCCTAGATCACTTCGGCGCATCGGCGCCGGCGGCCACGATCTTCGAGCACTTCGGCTTCACCCCTGGTCGCGTTGCCGACGTCGGGCGGAAGGTCGTGTCCGGGGATCTCCGAGGGCGGATCCCGACGCTCGAGCCCGGCCACCTGCCGGCCATCAAGCCCGGTTACGGACCGGGCGTCACCGGCGAAGGCGGCCCGACCATCCATCTGCACCCGCTCCACTCGGACGGCCACCCGGACGGGTCCGGAGTGGATCGGGCGTCGGATCGAGACCCCGGTCACAGCTGAACGGTTTCGGCCCACGCGAGCAGCCGGCTCAGCTGGCAGGAGGACGATGGCATGCGGGTGGCGTTCGCGGCGGATCACGGCGGGGCCTCCCTCAAGGCGGAGCTCCTGCAGGCGTTGCGCGCAGCCGAGGTCGCACACGAGCTGATCGATCTGGGGGGCGATGGCAGCGACGGTGCCGACGACTATCCTGACTTCAGTCAGCGGCTTGGCCGGGCGATCCAGGACGACGCCGCGGACCGCGGCGTGCTGATCTGTGGGAGCGGGGTTGGGGCGTCGATCGCAGCGACGAAGATGCGCGGGATCCGCGCCTGCGTCTGCCATGACACCTATTCGGCCCGCCAGGGCGTCGAGCACGACGACATGAACGTCCTGTGCCTGGGCGCCAGGGTCATCGCGATCGAGCTGGCCCTCGAGTGCACGCGCGCCTTCCTGGCGGCGCGCTTCTCGGGTGAGCCTCGCCACGTCCGGCGCCTGGCGAAGGTGATGGCCATCGAGGCGGCCGGGCGCTGACCGACGGCGGCCGCGCCGCCGGACCTCATGCCGCGCCGCCGGAGCGGCCGGCACGGACCGGTCCCAGGCGTACCATGCGCCATGCAGCCATGACCACGACCAAGGAGCCGCGAGCCCCATCTCCGGGCACCTCCCCGGCGCCACCGGATGCGTCGCCGGCGCCACCGGACGCGTCGCCGGCGCCACCGGGCGCCGTGCCGGGCACCGCCCCGGCCTCTGCTCCGGCCAAACCCGCCCGCGACGCGCCGCGAACCATCCGCCAGCTGCGCCTCGCCCGGCTGGGCAAGAAACGGCCGCCGCAGCGGGCCCTGGAGAACCCGCTTCGGGAGGGCCTGCGCCTGGAGCGCATGCCCGATCCGTTCGCCTTCATCCTGTTCGGCGCCACCGGCGACCTGGCTCACCGCAAGGTCGTGCCGGCTCTCTACCAGCTGTGGCGGACGAACCTGCTGCCCCATGAGTTCATGCTGGTCGCGACCGGTCGCCGGCCATACGACGATGACACCTTCCGGGCGGACCTTCGCGCATCGCTGGACAAGTACAGCCGGGTCCTGCCGATTGACGAGGCGGTCTGGGCCGAGTTCGCCAAGCGGATCGTGTACCAGCAGGGGGATTTCAACGATCCGGTCATGTACGCCCGGCTGTCCCTGCGACTGGACGAGATCGACACCGAGCACGGAACGCGGGGCAACCGCCTCTACTACCTCGCCACCCACGCTTCGGCGTTCTCGGAGATCGTGGCCGAGCTGGGACGGGCCGGCCTCGATCACGAGATGCACGGCGGCGGCTGGCGGCGCGTCGTCATCGAGAAGCCGTTCGGTCGCGACCTGGAGTCGGCCGCCCGGCTGAACCGCGAGGTCGGCAAGGTCTTCCGCGAGAAGCAGGTCTACCGGATCGATCATTACCTGGGCAAGGAGACGGTCCGCAACCTCCTCGTCTTCCGCTTCGGCAACGGCATCTTCGAGCCCATCTGGAACCGCCGCTACGTCGACCATGTCCAGATCACGGTGGCGGAATCGATCGGCATCGAAGGACGGGGCTCGTTCTACGAGGAGACCGGCGCCAGTCGCGACTTCCTGCAGAACCACCTCATGCAGCTGCTCAGCCTCGTCGCCATGGAGCCGCCCGCGAGCTTCGAGGCGGACCCGCTCCGCGACGAGAAGGTGAAGGTGGTTCGGGCCATCGCGCCGAAGACGCCCGAGGAGATCCGGCGCGACGTCGTCCGCGGGCAGTACGGCCCCGGCTGGGTCGCCGCCGAGGAGGTCCCGGGTTATCGCCAGGAGCCCGAGGTCGATCCCGAGTCGGAGACCGAGACATTCATCGCGGTCCGGTTCGAGATCGACGACTGGCGGTGGGCGGGCGTGCCGTTCTACCTCCGAATGGGCAAGCGGCTTCCCAAGCGCGCGTCGGAGATCGCCATCCAGTTCCGGGCAGTGCCCCACCGGCTGTTCAAGGACTCGTCGACAGATCCGGAGCCCAACCTGCTGGCCATGCGGATCCAGCCCGACGAGGGAATCCTCCTTCGCTTCGGCGCCAAGGTCCCCGGACTGGGCCTCGACGTCCGGGCGGTCAACATGGACTTCACATACGGGTCGGCGTTCAGCGTGGACTCGCCCGATGCCTACGAAACCCTGATCCTGGATGCGCTGCTGGGCGACGCGTCGCTGTTCACCCGGGCCGATGAGGTCGAGCAGGCCTGGGGCGTCGTCACACCGATCATCGAATCGTGGTTGGACGAGCCATCGCCGGACTTCCCGAACTACGAGGCCGGCTCGTGGGGGCCGGCCGAGGCGGACGAGCTGCTCGCCCGAGAGGGCCGCCGCTGGCGGCGGATCTGATGGCCGGCACCGAGACCCTCCCCGCGAGCGGTCGATCCGGACAGGGCTCGGGCGGGCCCGTCGCCCAGACGGCGGGCCAGGTTCCCGGCGAGCCGGCGCTGCGGTGGTCGTCCCGGGTCCATAGCATCGCCGAGATCGAAGAGGAGCTGGCCCGGATCTGGACGGTCCCGAACCTCGTCCTGGTTCGCGACGGCGTCGAGGAACGCAGCGTGGCGGCGAGGACGAGCGTGATGAACCTCGTCGTCGTCGCCCGGCGACCCGAGCTCGGCGAGCATGCCGCGGCCACGATCCAGCAGCTCACCGGCCGCCATCCGTCGCGGACGCTCATCCTGTCCTCGGCCGACGTGGAGAGTCGCTCCTGGCTGGACGCCCAGATCCGGGCCTACTGCGTCCTCCCGCGCCCGGACGCCGCGGAGACCTGCGCCGAACAGATCTACATCACCGCCGGCGGCGCCGCCGGGCGCCATCTGGACGCCATCGTCGCGCCGCTGCTCGTCCACGACCTTCCGGTGATGCTGTGGTGGCCCGGTGAGCCGCCGTTCGAGACGGAAGCCGCCCGCGACCTGCTCAAGATGGCCGATCGGCTGGTGGTGGACGGCTCGAGCTGGACCGGGGATGGGCTGGGCCGACTTCGCCAGCTGGCCGAGGCCATGGACCGCGGTCGTGTCACGGTCGGTGACTTCGCGCTCATGCGGCAGAGCCGCTGGCGAGAGGCCATCGCCTCCGTCTTCGACCTGCCGGACTTCCTGCCGTACCTGCGCTCGATCCGGCGCATCGCCGTCACGTACGGCACCCACGACCTCACCGGAGCGCCAGGCTCCACGAACGTCATCAAGCCCGTGTATCACGTGGCCTGGCTTGCCTCGCGGCTGGACATGGCGGTCCACAAGCCGCTTACAGCGGCGGCCATGCCGCGGCCGGCCCGGCCGACGCAGGCCGGCATGAAGCCTCCCCTTCACCGCGGGCTGGCCACGACCCTGCACGGCCCCAGGTCAGAGGTGTCGGTCGTGGTCCGACCCGTCGGGTCGCGCATGCCCGCCGGTACGACGCTCCGGGTCGAGCTGCTCGCGGAGCGGCGTGGGTCCGAGCTCCGGGCCGACGTCACGGCCGAGGCGGAGACGGTCCACGTGCGGGTCTGGCTGGACGGGGTCGCCGCACTCGAGCGCAGCTTCCTGTCCGCCAGGCGGACGGAGGTGGATCTGCTGGCCGAGGCGATCGAGGGCAGCTCGGATCCGATCGCCGGCGACGTGATCCGCGTCGCTGCCCGCCTCGCCGGATGATCACCGGGAGGCCGGCCCGATGACCCAGGCCCGGACCGCGCCGCGGCAGGATTCGGAGCCGGCTCTCGTCATCCTGCCGGACCCGGCCGCCGTCTCGCGGGCGGCAGCCGAGCGGTTCGCTGCCGCGGCCGTGGCCGCCGTCGGCGCGCGGGGTCGCGCGGATATCGCCACCACCGGCGGGTCCACGCCGGTCGGGATCTACAGCCAGCTGGCGGTCCCACCGCTGCGTGACGCGGTGCCATGGGACGACGTGCACCTGTGGTTCGGCGACGACCGCTACGTGCCCCGCGACCATCCGGATTCCAACGTCATGCCCGTCGACCAGGTGCTGCTGGCCGCCGCCGTTCTGGCCGGGCTGTCGGGCACGGGGGCGACGGGCGTCGACGTGGAGCTGGGGATCGAGCCGGGTGCGCCCCTGCCTGTCGCCAACGTGCATTCGTTTCCCTGCGGGCAGGCAATCGCCGAGGGACTGGGTTCCGCCTGGTGCGCCGCCACCTACGCGGATGCGATCCGCGCCGCACTCTCGGCCGACGAGGACGGCTGGCCCATCTTCGACCTGATCCTGCTGGGGATCGGTCCCGACGGACATGTGCTGTCGGTCTTCCCGGGCAGTCCGGCCCTGACCGCGAAGGACCTGGCGCTGGCCATCCCGGCGCCCAGCCACGTCGAGCCGCACGTCGAGCGGGTGACGCTGAACCCCCGGGTCCTGGACGCGGCTCGCGAGGTCGTCGTGGTCAGCCACGGCGCGGCGAAGGCCGACATCATGGCGATCGTCTTCGGCGACGTCCGCGACCCGGCCCGCTGGCCGGCTCAACTGATGCGGCGGGCGGGCGTGACCTGGCTGCTGGATGCGGCCGCGGCCGCTCGGCTGCCGGGCCGCGACGCCGCTGACGGCTGACAAGGCGGAATGGGCCGTCGAGGCACAGATCCGCGGCCGTCCGTCGAGACGAACGGAATCGCGATCCGCCGAGCTGGCCCTGCCGACGCGCCGGCCATTGCCGAGATATGGCTGCGTTCCTTCGGGGCGACGTACGACTTTCCACCGGCACACCCGGACGACGACGTCCGCCGATGGGTCCGCGACGAGCTCGTTCCGACGACCGAGACCTGGGTTGCCGTCGACGAGGCGTCTGCCCGGATCGTGGGCTTCATGGCCCTCGACGCGGACGATCTCGCCCAGCTCTACCTCGACCCGGGCTGGCTCCGGCGCGGCATCGGCAGCCGCCTGGTGAGCCTGGCCAAGGCCCGCCGTCCAGGCGGTCTGGGCCTGTACACCTTCCAGGCCAACGCCGGCGCTCGAGCCTTCTATGAGCGGCACGGCTTCCGGGTGGTCTGGTTCGGTGACGGCAGCGCCAACGAGGAGCGCCAGCCCGACCTGCGCTACACCTGGAGCCCAGACCCGGCGCCCGCGCCACGGCCCCAGGCGGCACGGTGATCGACGAGGCGGCCAGCGGTCGGGTCATCTCCGCGGATGGCACGCCGATCGCATGGTTTCGGTCGGGCGACGGCCCGCCGCTCGTGCTGATCCACGGCACGACGGCGGACCACACGACGTTCCGGGTCGTCGGCCCGATGCTCGGACGGCGCCACGCCGTGTTTGCGATCGACCGGCGAGGGCGAGGCGCCTCCGGCGACACGCCGCCTTACGCGATCGAGCGCGAGTTCGAAGACGTGGTGGCCGTGGTCGAGGCGGTGGCGACCCTCGCTGGCGGGCCGGTGGACGTGCTCGGGCATTCCTATGGCGGCCGCTGCGCGCTGGGCGGCGCCGCAACGACCGGCGCGATCCGGCGGCTCGTCCTGTACGAGAGCGCCCCTGCGCCGGCGGGCATGACCTTCGAGCGGACGGAGGTCGTGGCCCGGCTTCGCGACCTGGAGGCGGCCGGTGACGGGGTTGGCGTGCTCCGGACGTTCCTGACCCAGGTCGTGGGCCTGACCGAGCAGGAATGGGCCGCCTTCCAGTCGTCCCCGGTCTGGCCGGCCCGCCTCTCGGCGATGCACACCGTGGTCCGTGAGCTGACCGCGGAGACGGCGGGGGACGACCCGGCGAACCTGCTCGCCGTCGCCCGCCAGGTGCGCCAGCCCGTGCTCCAGCTTCTCGGCGGTGCCAGCGGGCCGATCTTCCGACGCGGTACCGCCGCACTCGCGGCGGCGGTACCTCACGGCCGCGTGGTCGAGCTGCCTGGCCAGAAGCACGCCGCTCACCACGGCGATCCGGATCGGTTCACTCTCGAGGTCGAACGCTTCCTGGCCGCCTCAGACGCCGATCTGCGCAGGCGCGACCCGGGGCGGCTACCATCGGCCTCATGAGTCAACGGCCCCCAGAACCGAGCCCGCCGGTCAAACATGGCGCGGCCGCGCCGCCTGATGAGCGCCTGTACTCCCCAGGCCTGGAAGGCGTGGTTGCCGCCGAGAGCGCGATCAGCCTCGTCGACGGCAAGAACGGCCGGCTCATCTATCGCGGCTATCCGATCGGGCAGCTCGTCGAACGCGGCACGTACGGCGAAGTCGCCGACCTGCTGTGGACGGGCGAGTGGCACCCCGGCGCAACGCTGTCGCCGGCGCCCGTGCCGGCTCCGGTGCTGGCCGCCCTCCGAGAGCTGCCCAGGGACGCTCATCCCATGGACGCGCTCCGGACCGCGGTCTCCGTGTGGGGCACGACGCAGCGGCTCACCTGGCCGCCGACGCCCGAGCAGGCGCGTGCCCTCACGGCCTTCGCGCCCTCCGCGCTCGCCGCCATCGGCCGGTTGCGGCAGGGACTCGAGCCGGTGGAGACGGACACGTCGCTGGACCTGGCGGCCGGGTTTCTCCAGCAGCTCAACGGCGAACGGCCCGACGAGGCGTCGGCGCGGGCGCTCGACGCGTACTTCATCGTCGGCGCCGAGCATGGCCTCAACGCCTCGACCTTCACGGCGCGCGTCATCACCTCGACCCGGAGCGACGTCGCCTCGGCCGTGTGCGGAGCGATCGGGGCGCTCAAGGGACCGCTCCACGGAGGTGCGCCATCGGAGGTCGTCAACCAGCTGCACGAGATCGGTTCGCCGGAACGAGCGGAGCAATGGGTTCGAGACACCGTGGCCCGTGGCGAACGGGTGATGGGCTTCGGCCACCGCGTCTACCGGGCCTATGATCCGCGCGCGGCCGCGCTCCGCACGGTCGCCGAGCAGATGGGTCGCAACGCGGAGTGGCTGGCGATGGCGGTGAAGGTGGAGGATGTCGTCCTGCGCGTCCTCGCCGAGCTCAAGCCGGGACGCATCCTGAAGACCAACGTCGAGTACTACGCCGCCGCGGTGCTCCAGGGCGTGGGCCTTCCGCCGATCCTCTATCCGAGCGTGTTCGCGCTCGCCCGTCACGCCGGCTGGACCGCCCATGCCATCGAGCAGGTGTCGGCGGCCAAGCTCATCCGGCCGGACATGCGCTACACCGGCCCGCAGCAGCGCGAGCTGCCGGCCTGAACGACGCGCGGCGCGTGCGCGGGGCCGTCCGGCCCGTGCCGCAGTCCGAGCATGATGATGCGGCGGGACATCTCGCCGTTTGCGCGGGGCCGGCCCGTGCCGCAGTCCGAGCATGATCATGCGGCGGGACATCCCACCGTTTGCGCGGGGCCGGCTCGTGCCGCAGTCCGAGCATGATTATGCGGCGGGACATCCCAGCGTTTGCGCGCGGAAAGCTCCGCAAAACGTTCACGTCGGCCCGCCGAGCGGGGCTTCCGTGCTCGGCAGACAAGGCGGTCACACCGAAATGCGCACAGATAATCATGCTCGGAATATCGCCTCGGACTATCGCGGTTAGGGTGGCGCCGTGCCCTCCGCAGCGCCCTCCGCGAGGCCCGCCTCCCGGTCGGCAGCTCCACGCCCGCCGACACCCGTTGACCCGGCGCCACCGACTCGGAACTGGGCCGCGATCAGCAGGCCGCCGCCGAGGTAGACCACAGCCGCGAGGAGGAACGGAGCGGCCAGCCCTGCCTTCACGACCTGCGACGCGATCACCGGACCGACGATGCCGCCGACGTACAGCGGCAGGTAGACGAGATTGAGCGTCTGCGACCGTCGATCCGCATCGACCTCCGTCGCGAGAAGCGCGAACACCATTGGCGCCACGGTCGCGTAGAGCGCCGCGGCGACGAGCGCGATGAAAGCGAGCATCGGGACGGACGGTGCCACGGGCATCAGGAGCGATGCCACGCCCGTCCCGACGAGCGCAGCCACCAGCACGGGCCGGTAGCCGATCCGATCGCCCAGCCAGCCGCCCGCGGGGCCCACGACCGCGCCGAACAGCGCGGCCGCGCCGATCACGAGCCCGATCGCGCTCGCCTCACCGGCCGGTCCGTTGATGTGCGAGACGAGGACCGGCAGGTACGGGCGGGCAACCTGG
This sequence comes from Candidatus Limnocylindria bacterium, assembly GCA_035637675.1. Lineage (GTDB taxonomy): Bacteria > Chloroflexota > Limnocylindria > Limnocylindrales > CSP1-4 > C-114. The sequence goes on from DASPWU010000015.1 coordinate 11,867, forward strand.
TTTGCCAGGAACGCCACGAAGAAGATCGCGAAGATTCGGCGCGTGGGAGCGTCCGACAGGACGCCGCGGACGGCGCCGAAGGCCAGGGCCAGCGTGGAGCCGGCCGGGATCACCTCAGGCCGGACTTCGCGAGAGCCCAGCGCCAGGAGGAGCGCGGTCCCGACCGATAACGATGCGGATACCGCGAACATCGCCGGCAGGCCCCAGCGCAGCGTGTCGACGATGATCCCGCCCAGGACAGGGCCGGCAGCAAAGCCGATGGGCCCCGAGCTCCCGAAGAAGCCGAGGGCGGTGCCCAGCTGCTTCCGAGGCGCCAAGTCCCGGATGGCCGCCAGCATGATGCCCGTGTTGCCGAGCTGGAAGCCGACCAGGAGGAGGCTGGCTGCCAGCTGCCACGGCTCGCGCGACAGCGCGATCGCGGTCAAGACCACGGCCTCCACGAGCGCGCTCCGGATGATGACCGCCTTGCGGCTGTACTTGTCGGCCCAGACCCCCCACAGCGGCACGAGGGGCATGCCGACGACGAAGATGAGCGCTCCGAACAGGCCGACGAACTGCAGCCGATCCGGCTCGGCGACGCCCATCTCACGCAGGTACGACGGAAGGAAAGCGAAGATCTGGCTCACCCCGAGCCCCTCGACCATCGAGGTCAGCCAGAAGATCGCCAGGAGCACGCGCCAGTCCTGGCGCGGGGTGGCGGAGGGCATGGACCCGCAGGGTAGCCGAGTCCGGACGCCGCGGCGGCATCGCCAGCCGCGGCGGCATGGCCAGCGGCGGCGGCATCCGGGTACGCGATGTGCTCGTACCCTCGCTGGAGGACGATGGGGCTGGCGGCCGGGCGCTGCCGGCCTAGACTCCGCGTGACAGGAGGAAGGCATGGCGCATCTGTTCGCGCGACTGGTGGCCGCCCAGGACCGCTGGGCGAGGCCGTTTGGGGACTTCAACCATCGCTGGCTGACGGCCCTGTTCCGGCCGATCCGGCCGCTGAAAGACTTCCTCAACGGCACCTGGCTCGGCCATCCCCTCCACGCGGTCCTCACGGACGCGCCTATCGGGATCTTCACCGCGGTCATCGTCCTGGACGTGCTGGACCTGAGAATCGCCGCCGACGTAACCCTCGTCCTGGGCGTGCTGTCCATGGCCGCGGCTGCGCTGGCCGGCCTGGCCGATTACTCGGACACGGACGGGACTCCTCGGACCCGGGCCACCCTACATGGCACGCTGATGGTCGTCGGGCTCCTCGTCTACCTGGCCAGCCTCGCGGTCCGGGCGAGCGGGCCGATCGATCGCGTCGTGCCGATCGCCCTGTCGATCGTGGGATTCGTCATCGTCTCGGCAGGGGCGTACGTCGGCGGCGACGTGGCCTATGTGCTCGGCAACATGATCAATCGCCACGCCTGGCGCGGCGCCGGGACGAAATGGCTCCCGATCGAGCTCCCGGCCGGTAGCGACCTGGCTGGCGACCTCATGAAGCTGCCGGAGAGTACGCCCACCAAGGCCAGGCTGGGGATCAACAACCTCGTTCTCATCCGCCAGGGCGAGGCCATCCTCGCGCTGCATGAGCAATGTGCCCACGCCGGCGGTCCGCTGTCGGAGGGATCGATCGTGGACGGCTGCATCGAGTGCCCCTGGCACGGATCCCGCTACGGGCTGGGAGATGGCCAGCTCCGTCGCGGCCCCTCGGTCTACGACCAGCCGACCTATGAGGTCCGCCGCAGCGCCGACGGCTGGGAGGCCCGTCGCTCCAGCTGAGAGCAGCGGCACGCGATCGCATCGGCAAACTCGGATACGGCATCCTCCGGCCCGTGACCGACCGGCTGGAAATCGTCCTGCCCAACCCGTGCCTGGTCGTGCTCGTCGGCCCGGCCGGGTCCGGCAAGACCACGCTCGCACAGCGCCATTTCGCGCCGGACGAGATCCTCGCTTCGGACGCGTTCCGGGCGCTCCTCGGATCGGGCGAGGACGATCAGGCCGCATCTGGTCGGGCGTTCGCGGCCCTCCATGCCGCGGTGGCTCGGCGGCTGGCCGCGGGGCAGCTCACCGTGGTGGACGCGACGAGCGTGTGGCGCCGGGCTCGTGGCGATCTCGTCAGGCGAGCGCGCATCGCGGGTGTTCCGGCCGTCGCCCTGGTGCTCGACCTCCCCGAGGCGGACTGCCTGGCGGGAGACCGGCTGCGGCCCGTTCGCCACGTCGAACCCGGCGTGGTCCACGAGCAGTGGCTCGCCCTCCAGGCGAGCCTCCGCACCCCGGGCGGCCTGGCCGCCGAGGGCTTCGCGGCCGTCCATCGCCTCAGGACCCGCACCCAGGTCGACGATCTGATGATCGGCAGGCGGCGGACGTCCTGACCTGCCGGTACGCGAGACGCCGTCACGACCCGGCGCCGTCACAATGTCGGTCGGGACATCCCAAGCTGAGGCAGATGGGTCGACCATGAACCCCCGCAACTGGCGCATCGTCGCGGCCGCCCTGGGCAGCATCGTCGCATTGCTCGGCGGCATCGCCGCCGCCGTGTTCCTGCTGCCAGGCGGCATCGGCGCCAGCCCGGCGCCCGCGGCCAATGGCGGAGCCGCGAATGGTGCCGCCCAGCCGTCCGTCGTGGGTGGGCCGATCGGCCCAGGCTCGCCGTTCCCGGGTGGATCGGCGGCGTCGCCGGCGGCTCCTTCGGCACCGGCTTCGTCAGGTCCCGCGTCTGCAGCCACATCGCCAGGCTCGAACGCAAGTGCGTCGCCCGGTGCAGGGTCCAGCCCGCTCAGCCAGTCGGATCCGGGATCGGAGCCGACCGCCACGCTCACATTCGTGGATCTCAAGCTCGACTCGAAGCGGGATCCAAAGGGGATGACCCGCGCGATCTCCTTCTCGACGGATGGCCCTGGCACCATCCAGGCGCAGTTCATCACCCGCGCCCCGCAGGGCACGGCCGTGATGTGCCTCCTGTCCGGGACGAAACTGCGGGTCTGCAAGGAGATCGCCAACGGAACCGTGGTCGCAAAGGCGATCTCCGGCCACAACGACTGGACGGTGACCCTGCGCGGATCGGGCATCTACACACCGGTCGCCGACGTGGTCCTGACCTTCCCCGCGAGAAGCCCGTCGGTCACGATCGCGCACGCCCGGCTGGACGGTCGCGTGCTCGAGAACTACAACGGGATCACGGTCCGGGTCGCGCCTCGCGCCGACGGCAACCTCCACCTGCTGGCGAGCTGGCCCCGAACTCTCGTCTACGGGATCGCGCTCGTCAACGAGACGAATGGCGCCAGGAACGTGACCCTGTCGAAACAGGGCCCGGCGACGCAGACCGACCAGACCCTGGCCGTGACCGGCGGTGCCGCGTGGCGGCTCACCCTCCGCAGCCCGACCGTGGGCCTGCGCGGGACGGAGCTGACCGCGACGGTCAGCTGGCCCTAGGCGTCCCCAGCTCGGCGGGCCGGACGACCCGGCCGAACGGCTTCACCCGGACTTCGACCCAGACGCCGGACCGCAGGTAGACGTCGCTGCGGGCAATCGCCAACGCCGCGTCCGCGCTGTCCGCCCTGATCAGGACGAGAGCCGACGACAGGTCCGTGTAGCCGCCAGCCTCCACGACGATGCCCCGATCTCGCAGCTCCGCGATCCGGGCCAGGTGCTCCGGTCGTACGCGCGGTCGGAGCTCGGCCGCGTCCGGGCCGTAGGTCGCCTCGACCACGAAGATCGTCTCGATCGCGATGTCGGCGGGAATCTCGGTCGTCATCGGGAGGCTGTCAGCGTCGGACTCGTACGCCGGCCGCGGCGCTCCTGCCGGCGGTCGGGCTGGGCTCGACCGGCGTGTCGGCGGCGTCGTCCACCGACTCGGGCGCCGGCAGCTCCACCACTGCGTCCGCGGCCGCGTCGTATCGGTCCGACGTCGTCAGGTAGATCACCTGGAAATCGCCGGTCAGCTCGCGAAGGAGATCGATGGCCCGCACGGCGCGAGCGTTATCGAATGTCACGAACGGGTCGTCGAAGATGAGCGGCGGCCGGCGGTCCGCGGTCACCAGACGGACCAGGCCCAGGCGGGCGACGAGATAGACCTGGTCCAGCGTCCCCTGGCTGAGCTCGCGAGCATCCACCCAGCCGCCCTTCTCGGGCGCGAACACAGCGATGTCCAGGGTCCGATCGTCCACCTTGACTCGCCGATAGCGGCCGCCGGTGACCCGGTCGAGGTCCACGACCATTCGCTTCTCGAGGTATCGGGTGGCCGTGCGCATCGTGGCCTGCTCGGCGTGCTCGATCGCCCCGAGCGTGAGCTCGTAGATCCGGGTCCGGCGCTGCAGGGCGATCAGCTGCTCGCGCCAGGCAGCCAGCCGTTCCGCCTCGGCCGCCACCTGCTCGGCATCCACCTTGTTGGCCTCGACCCGGGCGCGCGCGCCCGCCTCGTCGTCCCGGGCGCGCTCCACGGCGCCCTCCTGGTCGCGAACCTCGACCTCCAGGCGCTCCCGGGCGCGGGGCTCGCGGGCGATCGGTCCCAGCTCGTCCAGCGCGTGAGACTTCTGATCGATCTCCAGGGCAGCGGCGTCGCGCAGGGCCGGAAGCGTGTCGGGCGGCTCCTTGCCGACCAGGCCGTCGAGCTGGGCCCTGAGCCGGTCGATGAGGGCCACGTGGCTCTCCTCCGCCTCGAGCAGGGCCTCGGCGGTCGCCAGATCCGGCAGCTCGAGCGTCGCCAGCTGGACCATCATGTCGCCTTCGGCCTCTTTGAGCTCCTGCTCGAGCAGCGAGCGGCCCCGGAGCCGCCGGTCGATCTCGGCGCCGGCGAGCAGGCGCTGGCGGCGGAGGTCAAGGGCCAGGGTCCGCTGGCGCCGCGCGAAGACCGCGATCACCGCGCCCAGGCCGATGAGACCGATACCGACCGGCAACAGGAAGGCCTGGTCGCGGGCGATGAGCTGGGAGGCGGCGCCCAGGACGAAGCCCGCGGTGATGACGACGAGGGCTACGATCGCCGGGCCGCGCCACGTCGGCTCGGGCGCCTCGACGTCGTAATGGACCTCGCCCTCGCCCTCCAGCTTGGCCTTGAGCTCGCGGACCGTGGCGTCGAGCTCGCGCAGGCGAGCGACCATCTGCGACAGCACCGGCAGCGGGTTGGCCGATGGGTGTGATGCTGCCTTCTTGTCGATATCGTCGCGGACCTGTACGGCCGTCCGGTAGCGCTCGAAGCGGTCCTGGGCGGCCGTCCGCTCGGCGGAAAGGCGCTCCGCCTGGCGGGCCTTCTCGAGCATGGAGCGCCGCTCGGCCAGATTCTGCTCGGCGGCGGCTCGCCGCTCGCGGGCGCCCGCGAGCGCATCCCGGTCGCGCTCCAGCTCGGCGAGGCCGGCCTCGCCCTGCTCCACCAGGCCACGGGTCCGGCCGACTGCCTCCTCCGCGACGCGCAGGCGGCCGGGATTCTTCTCGCCGCCCCGGCCCAGATCGCGCAGCGCCCGGTCGATCCGCTTTTTGGCGGCGGACGTCCCGCGGTCGGCCCCGCTGATCGATGCCTGGAGCCTGTCGCGAAGCGCCGATTCGTCGCGGGCCAGATCGTCCATCTCGTGGTGGCGGACCGAGGCCGTGGACCGGAAGAAGGGCTCGGTCGGCAGGCCGGTCAGCTCGGCGAGGCGCAGGTCTGCCTCCGCGGGATCGGTCGTCGCCTCGCCCTCGACCTCCAGCCGGACGACCCCCTTCGGGCCCCGGAAGGACTTCTCCAGCCAGCCCGTCCGGACGGCGTCCTCATCCTCCGAGATGAACTCCAGGCGGATCCAGGGCCGTGCGTCGGGATCGGCGTCCCACGGCCGAAGGCCGTCGAGATCGGTGTTGGCGGATGTGGCCTTTCGGGTGAGGGCCAGCTCCAGGATTCGCTGGATCGTCGTCTTGCCGGCTTCGTTGGGTCCCCGGATGACGGTCATCCCCCGAGCCAGCTCGATGTCCAGGTCGCGATAGCGCCGGACGTCGCGGACCTGCAGCCGGGTGATCCTCACAGGGTCACCTCGTGGCCGGTGAGCAGGAGCCGGCCGAGGCGCAACGCATCGCGAAGCTCTGCCGCCTCCACCGCCTTCTGGTCCGCCTCGAGCTCCGCAATCCGGCCCTCCACGTCCCGGATGAACGCACCCAGGATCGTGTCGGCCGGCGGCAGGAGACCCTCCGAGAGCGCCGGCGTCGACGCATCGCGGACCCGGATCTTCAGGAACTGCGGCGCAAGCGCCGCCTCGATCTCGTCGATGTCGAGGTCCAGCTCGTCGGGCCGGACGCCGGTGATGCGGACGTCGAGCACCACATCGGGATCGGCCCGCCCTCGCAGCTGCTCGATGAAGGCCGGCTGGCTGGCGATCGAAATCGCGTCGAGGTCGACCTTTTCGAAGCGGGTCCGGCCCACCTGGCGGCTGTCCACCTTGACGGTGCGGGCACCGTTTGGCGCCTTATCCAGCGTCACGAGCAGGACCTTGCCGGCCCGGTCCTGATCGAGCGCGATGGGCTCCGGCGCGCCGGCGTAAGCGTACGTGACCCGGCCCGCCCGACCCTGCTGGCTGGAATGCCAGTGGCCCAGGGCCAGGTAGTCGAGGCCGGAGTGGGCAACCTCGTCGTTGGTGAACACGACCTCGTCGTGATCGGTCTTGTCGGGGATGAGCAGGGCGCCATGCACGACGCCGATCCGCCACGTCCGCTTGTCCCCGTCGCCCGCCCGAAAGCCGGCCAGCGGGCTGTTCGGGGCCCGCTTCGTGGCGAAGGGCCGGCCGTACACCGTCGCGTCCAGGACCGGAAAATCCGCCTCGGGCCGATCCGGCGTGAGGACGACGATGAGCCCGCTGTCCGCCGACACCCCGGCAAGGGCCGCCAGGTCGTAGGCCCGGTAGATGGAGGCGCGATCGTAGACGTCGTGCGTGCCAGGCAGGATGACCGTCCGGACCGAGGCCAGCGCCAGGCGCTTGAGCTCGGCCGCCACGCGCTCCACGGACCGCCGCGGCTGAGTGTTCGAGTCAAAGAGATCGCCGGCAACGAGGAACAGGTCGACCTTCTCGTCGAGGGCGAGATTGACGGTCGCCTGGAATGCGGTGAACTGGCGCTCCCGCTGGGCGGCCGCGACCTCGCCAAGATCCTTGTGGCGAGCCCCCAGGTGAACGTCCGCGGTGTGCAGGAGTCGAAGCACTCGGAGCGGGTCTCCCATGTTCGGACGGGTGCGGTGCGGCTCCGTCGGGCCGGGCCAGCCTCCGGGCCGGGCCAGCCGCCGGGCCGGGCCAGCCGCCGGGCCGAGCCAACCGCCGATCCGAGCCTGGCCGGCATTGTGACAGGTTCGGCGGCCCGGCCGCCAGCGGCCCATCGACGGCACCGGCCGGCCGCCAGCGGCCCATCGCCGGCACCGCCGGCCGCCAGCAGCCCATCGCGGCACCGGCAAGGCCTTGGGCGGCCGGCGCCCCGCACCGACCGGCAACCACAGCGACCCGGCGCTCGGATCGCATGGCCCCGATTCTCCGGCTCGGGGCGTGCAATGTCCGTTTCGGGACTCGGTGCTATCCTGCCGGCCGAATGAACCGGTGCGCCCTGTCCAAGGGGTCCTCGACATCGGCACCTGGGGCGCGTGGTACCGGCCTCTCCCGCCAGTCCGCGAGCCCCGACGCCGGCGATCCTTCCGGGCGCACCAACGATCACAGGCGCCTGGGAGGCAACCCGTGACTTACACCGATCGGACGATCGTCTGCGTCGATTGCGGCGTTGAGTTCATCCACTCCGCTGCCGACCAGGAGTTCTACACGCAGAAGGGGTTCGCATCGGACCCCAAGCGCTGCACGAGCTGCCGGGCCAGCCGCCGGGCGGCGCGAGAGGGCGGCTACGACCTCCACGACATCGGTGGCCCGCGCGGCTACGAGCGGGGCGAGGATCGGCCGGCCCGCGAGTACTTCGCCGTCGTCTGCTCATCGTGCGGGAACCAGGCGCAAGTGCCGTTCAAGCCGCGGATGGACCGTCCGGTCTACTGCTCCGACTGCTTCCGGGCCGTCAAGCCGAGCTAGTCGCCCGCCGGGCGCTCCACAGGCGTTCGATGGAAGAGGCGGCAGGGCTCGCGGACGCAACGAAGGCCGGTCGGGCCGCCTCCTCCATCCCCAGATGGGTCGCGTCCCGTCCGACCTTCGCTCACGAGATCGACCCGGTGCCGGCCGAAGCGACTCGTTGAACATCCATACCGGCCGGCGTCCGGAAAGGTTCAGTCCGACGCCGCCGCATCTTTCGGGGTTCGTCGATCACGCATCATCGCGATCGACCAGCCGGAAGACGTCGCCGGCCCGATGGCGCTCGCGTCGGCGGCCCTGCCAGACCGTGACCCGGGAGCGCCCGTGGACCTGCCACGCGCCGTCCCGACCCACGAGTCCGGTCTCTTCGTCGATGCCCAGGACGATCGTGCCGCGGGGCGCCTGGAACGCCATGATGGCGGCCATCGGCTCGGGTATTCGATCGTAATGCGGAAACACGGTCGCCCGGTCAACGACGCCCAGACCGGCCCGCCAGCGCAATGGCCAGGGCAGCATCCGGCGTCGCAGTTCGGTGATCTGGGCGGTGAGGGCCATCGCGCCCGCGGAGCAGCCGGCGAGGACGGCTCCTCGATCGTGGGCCGCCAGGGCCGCCGCCCACGCATCCGTTCCGGCCAGGGCATCCAGGAGGTAGCCCGGCCGGCCGCCCGAGAAATAGATCAGATCCGCCTCGCCGAGGGCCTGGGCATGGGCGCGATCCGCGGCCGCTTCGCGGTCCCGGATCAGGACCGCCTCCACCTCGGCACCCAACCTCGTGAAATGCTCGACGCCCATCGCGGCCCACCGCTGGAAGATCGCCTCACCGTCCGGGAAGGAGGCCGTCGGCACGATGGCCACGCGCGGGCGGGCCCGGGCGCTCGCGGCGAGCAGGTGCGCGTCGAGGCCCGCCATTCCAGGAAGGAATTCGCCGGCGCCGATGAGCGCCACAGGTCCCGGCATGCACGGGAGTCTAAGCTTCTTGCCCGTGACCTTCCGCCGCGTCACCATGGCCGGGCCGGATCGTGAATCCGGACGCACGACGGAGGGCTCGATGACGGTCCGGCAGCGATGGACCATGGTCGCCGCGATCCTCGGCTCGGGGATCGTGTTCCTCGACGGGACCGTGGTGATCGTCGCCCTCAAGAAGATCGGGGAGGACCTGCCGGCCTCGATCGTGGGGGTCCTCGAAGGCCAGACCTACGTCACGAGCGGCTACCTGGCGACCCTCGCGGCTCTCCTGATCCTGGCCGGTGCGCTGGCCGACTTCTATGGCCGGCGGCGCGTGTTCATGATCGGCCTTGCCGGGTTCGGGCTGACCTCGGTCATGTGCGGCCTGGCCCCCAACCTCGAGCTCCTCGTAGTCTTCCGCGTGCTCCAGGGCGCCGCCGGCGCACTGCTCGTGCCCGGCTCGCTGTCGATCATCACGGCGACATTCGAGGGCCCTGCGCGATCGCGGGCCTTCGGCATCTGGGCCTCGGCCACATCGGCAACGACCATCCTGGGTCCGATCGTCGGCGGGTTTCTCGTCGATGCGATCTCGTGGCGAGTCGCCTTCCTGATCAACCTGCCGCTCGTGGTGCTCGCGCTGGTCGCCACCGCCCGGTTCATGGACGAGAGTCGCGACGATTCGGCCAGCGGGCGCTTCGACTGGCTGGGGGCGATCGTGGTCGCCATCGCCGTCGGCGGGCTCGCGTTCGGAGCGATCCGCGGCCAGGAGAAGCAATGGTCCGATTCCCTCGCCTTCATCGCCCTGGGCGTGGGCGTCCTCGGCGCCGTCGCCTTCCCGATCCTCATGGCCCGGTCGCCGAACCCGCTGGTGCCCCTCAGCCTGTTCCGGTCCCGGGAGTTCGCGGTCATCAACCTGTCGACGCTGCTCATCTACGGGGCGCTCTACGTCACGCTCGGGTTCCAGGGGCTGTTCCTCCAGGGAACGCTGGGCTACACGGCCTTCGCCGCCGGCACGATCGGCCTACCGGTCGGGCTCATGCTCACCTTCCTCTCGACGCGCGTGGGCTCGCTCGCCGGCCGGGTTGGCTCCCGGCCGTTCCTGACGGGCGGGCCGATCCTCATGGCACTCGGGCTCCTCTGGCTGGCCCGCATCCCGGCGGCGTCCTCGCCCTGGCAGGCCTCGCTGGACAATCCCGGCAGCCTGATCCCGTCCACGGGATTTCTCATCGACGTCCTGCCCGCGATGCTCCTCTTCGGGCTCGGGATTTCGTGCGTCGTGGCCCCTCTGACCACCACGCTCATGGGCTCGGTCCCGGTGCGCAACTCCGGCCTGGGGTCGGCAATCAACAACGCGATCTCGCGGGTGGGTCAGCCATTGCTCGCAGCGGTTCTGTTCATCGTGATCACGGGCTCGTTCTACGTCACGCTGGCCAACCGGGTCCCGGGCCTCGACACCTCATCGCCCGAGGTTCGCCAGTCCCTCTCCCCGCTCAACCCGCCCAAGACGAGCGATCCGGCCGCCGCCTCGGCCGCCCGCGACGCCTCGACCGATGCCTTCCACCTGGCCATGCTCGTCGGGGCAGCACTGCTCCTCGCCGGCGCGGTCGTGAACTGGCTGGGGATCCGCGAGCAGCGCCCGGCCAGCCAGGCAGCCGATGATCGGCGGACCGCAGAAGCGGCCGGCATCGGGTCGGACATGACGCCGTGACGATCGACCGGCGAGGCACTGCCGCGGGCTGACGGGCCCCGTCGTGACGCGCTCCGCGAAAAAGCCTGTCACAGCGTTGCGTAGATGAGTATGCTTCCCGTCGCGAGAGGTGACCGCGCGCCGTCGTTGCCCGACGGAGTCCGCGGTCCGCAACGGAGGGTCGTCATGTCCGGTCCTGGAGAGAGCGCACCGCCACCGCAGCAGCCCGCGGCGCCGCCGCCAGCATCCCCGCCACCGCCGCCCGGTCCGTCACAGCCGTCCGGCATGCCGGCCTGGACGAGCAACCTGACGTCCCAGACGCCCGTCGCCGGGCCCGCCGGCCTGTTCTACGCGGACGTGCCGAACCGGGTCATCGCCTACATCATCGACGCGATCCTCGTGGGGATCGTCAGCGCGATCGTCGGGGCCGTGTTGTTCGCGATCGTCGGCTCGCCGACCAAGGTCGTCAGCGTCGCCGATCCCAACAGCATCCTCGGCGTCCGATTCGAGACGACCACCAACTACGTTTCCTCGCTCCTGTACGCCATCGTCGGCGCTGCGATCTCGGCGGGCTACTTCATCTACACCTGGACCGCGATGCGTGGCACCGTCGGGATGAGGCTCCTGGGGATGCAGGTCGGGAACGCCGCCGATGGAGCGACGCTGACCATGGAGCAGGCTGTTCGCCGCTGGCTCGCCCTGGGCGGTGTCTTCACCCTCGCGCAGACCCTCAACCCGCTCCCGCTCATCGGGGTGCTGCTCGGGTTGGCCGCGTTGATCTGGGTCATCGCGCTCATCGTGACCACCGCCCAGAGCCCAACCAAGCAAGGGCTCCATGACCAGTTCGCGGGCACGATCATCGTCAAGGCGGCGCGCGCCGTCGGCTGATCGGGAGCCAACCGCCCGGACGACCTGGGCCGAGCCTCGCCATCTGGACCCCGCCGGGCGACCGGCGGGGTCTCTCACTGCCCGGGAGCGACCCGCGAACATGGCCGAAGACTGGGACGCCGCGACCTATGACCGCATCGCGGACCCCATGGCCCGCTGGGGCACGGCCGTCCTCGATCGGCTGCCGCTGCGGGGCGACGAGCGGGTCCTGGACGCCGGCTGCGGATCCGGCCGCGTCACCGAGCGGCTGCTGGCCCGCCTCCCTCTCGGGCATGTCATCGCCCTGGATGCTTCGCCGGCGATGATCGAGGAGGCGCGCCGGCGGCTGGCGCCATTCGCGGACCGGGTGACATACGTTGTGGCGAATCTTCTCGACCCGCTGCCCATCGACCCGCCGGTGGACGCGATCCTGTCCACCGCCACGTTCCACTGGGTGCCCGACCACGATCGGCTGTTCCGTAACCTCGCCGCCGTCCTCTGGCCGGGCGGCCGGCTCGTGGCGCAGTGCGGCGGGCTCGGCAACGTCGAATCGGTCCTGCGGGCGGCCGACGACGTGGGCGCGTCGTCGTGGCTCGAGCCACTGCGCCGACCACTCTTCGCCACCGCAGAGGAGACCGCCGATCGCCTGCGCGTGGCTGGCTTCGACCGCGTCGAGACCTGGCTCCATGCAGAACCGACGCGGATCGAGCCCGGGGAGCCGCTCGAGACGTTCCTGGCGACGGTCATCCTCCGCGAGCATCTCGCCCGGCTGCCCGAGTCGCAGCGGGCCAGCTTCGTCCGCGCGGTGGCCGGCCGCATCCCGGGCGGCGAGATCGACTACGTCCGGCTGAACATCGTGGCCCAGCGCGCCGCCTGACGGTTGTCGTTACCGGACGCGAAATGGGCCGCCGTGGCCGGGGATGACGACATGCGCCACGGCCAGGATGCGTTCCCGGCTGGCGGCCAGGACCGCCTGGTCCGGTGCGTACTTGTCCACCTCCGGCGTGCGGTCGCTGCGCCACCACGCGTGGGTCATCGCGTAGACGCCGTCTTCGGCCTCGACGATGAGCGAGGCGTCTTCCTCCGTGTGACCGGGAGTCAGCCAGAGCTGGGCATGGGGCGACAGCCGGTAGCCGTCGCCATCGTGGTCGAGCCACTCGTCGCCGATGTAGCGGGCCCAGAAGTCGACGACCTCTGCGTTCGCGAAGAGCGCGACGTTGATCGTGTGGTCGGGGTGGTGGTGCGAGAGGAAGACGTGGCTGACCGACGCGGGATCGACGCTCAGCGCGGCCAGCGGATCCAGGATCAGGCGCGTGTGGGCGACCATTCCCGGATCGACGACGATCCGGACGTCGCCGTCCTGGACGAGGACGACGCTGCTCGCGACGCGGTCGGCTGCGTATCCGGCGTGGAGCAGGTGGACCGTGGCCATCGGCTTTCGAGTCTACGTCGACCGAGGCCCGTGGACGTCATCGCACGTTCGTCGGCGTCGAACATGGACGAGTGTCGATGGTTCGAGCCCGCGTGGCCGCCGACGATTGGCCACGGAATCACCACGATCCACCCGAAGGAACTCGCCATGCACCCGTCCATCGCCCACGCAATCGCCAGCGGCATCCAGGATCCCGACTGGCGGCTCACCGATCGCGAGCCCAGCCCGCGGCGCGGTTCGTCGCGCCTGTCGGCACGCCGCACGCCCCGCCACGGGGTTGCCACTCGCCTGCGAGGGCTCCTCGGCGGGCGCCGGCCCGACGAGGGTCAGTGGCTGTCGGGAGTCGTGCCCCCGCTCACACGCTATCCGGCCCAGCGCTAGCTGGTCCGTCCCCCGCTAATCGTCGTATGGCCGGAGGGCCTCCGCCAGGAGATCTTCCGGCCGATCGACGTCCCGCAGGCTTCGAGCCGCCGGATCCAGGGCGCGCCACTCCGCCTCGGGAACGAGCTGCACGGCCAGGCGCTCGAACAGGGCGCGGAGGCGCCGGTCGCCGTCAGCCAGCGCCGATTCGGCCGCCCGAAGCGCGGGCGCGCGGCGGACCGCGCACGGAAGCGCCACCGCCTCACCGCTTCTCTGGAGCCGAACCGCGTCGGCCGAGCCACTCCTGAGGGCGTCCGCGAGGCGGGCCAGGACGGACGACACGAGGTCTGGCATGTCGCCGCCGACGACGACGACGACCTCCGTGGGGATGGCCGCAAGGCCTGTCGCCAGCCCGACGAGTGGCCCGCCAAATGCCTCCGGATCCACCACGACGCGCGCCACGTGCTGCAACCCGGCCGGCGACCCGCCCTCCGGCGCGATGACCACGACGACCTCGCGGCAGACCGACGCCACGGCGTCGACGGCATGGGCCAGGATCGTCCGGCCGTCGGCCATCGGCTCCGCCAGCTTGTCACGCCCGAAGCGCAGTGAGCGGCCGCCCGCCAGGACGAGGCCCGCGGGAGACGCCGGTTCTCCGGTCATCGCCCGGCTCGGGGGCCACGGACGTGGCCGGCCGGGGTCCGGGCCAGCACGCCGCGCCGGTCCAGGTCCTCGAGGAGCGCCATGACGTACTTGCGGCTCGTGCCCGTGACGTCGCGCAGCGCCGCTGGGCTGACCGGCCCCGACGTCGCAAGGCGGACGGCGGTCTCCTCGAGGTCGCGGTACGTCGAGGCGGCGTAGGCGAGGTCGGGGCCGAGCCGCACGATGCGGCCGGTCGACTCCAGGGCATGCACCCCCTCCGGCGGGCAGTCGGCGACGCGGACAGCTTCGCCGAGTGCCGGCGGCCCGGCCGCGTCCAGCAACCGTTCGAGGCGGTCCATCGAGGCGAGAGTCGTCGCCGGCAGCGCCGGAGCGGAGCGGCCGGCCAGCCGGATGACGTCGCCCTCTCGGTCCAGCCGGCCGTCCTCGACCAGCCGGTCGAGGACGGCCATGACGATGGCGGCAGCCGCACGCGTTTCGACGCTGACCGCCCGACGGAGCCCTCCGACGAGCGCCGTCCGAACCGCGGCCAGGCGATGTCCACCGGCCGGCGGGTCCGTATCGCTCTCGGCGACGAGGGCCACCGCCCCATCTTCGAGGTCGGCAAGGACGTCTGCCGCGAGCCGATAGCCCGCATGGGCCCCGGCGTCCAGGCTCTCCTCACCCTGGGCGGTGCCGCCGGCGACACCCGGTAGCACGCCATGCAGCTGGAGACGGGCAGCCACTGCGGCCGCGCCCGTCGCGTTCGCCAGGGCAACCAGCCGCTCCGGCGTTGCCCGGCGTATGGAGGGCCCTTCCGGCGGCGACGGGTCGAGGACGAGCCCGCCGGCAAGGGTCGTGGCCGGCGAGGGCCGGCGCAGGACGATCCGATCGCCAGTCGCAGCGGCGATCGCGCGATCCAGGCGGATCACAGCGACCCGGCGACCATCGGGCAGGTCGACGACCTGCCGTCTGCCCCGACCGATGCGGCCGTCGACGGCGGCGGTCCCGAGATGGAGGCGCACGGCGCCGCCAGCCGGTGGCGGCCAATCGGCCGCTGGCAGGCGAGGGTCCAGGTGCGGTGGCCGGCGGAGGACGGTCGTCAGCCGCGCGGTGGCCCGGACCTCCGGATCGAGGGTGAGGACGTCGCCTCGAGACGGCACCGTCTCTCCGGCCAGGTTGATCGCGACCCGGCCACCCTCGTGGACGGCGTCCACCGGCCTGTTGTGGACCTGGAGCTCGCGAGCTCGGACGCGCGCGCCGCCGAGCTCCAGGCGCAGCACGTCCCGGCGTGTGAGCGGGCCGCCGCGCAGCGTGCCGGTGACGACCGTGCCCCGACCGCGGATCGTGAAGACACGATCGACCCCGAGCCGAGCCGGCCGTGCATGACCGGACATGCCGCCCGCTCGCGCCCGGTCCCGAAGGCCCACCAGCGCGGTCCGGAGCTCGTCCAGGCCCTGGCCGGTGACCGACGAAACGGCCACGATCGGCTCGCCGGCGAGGGACGTCCGGCCGAGCAGATCGGCCACCGCCTCGACGACCGCCGCGAGCCTGCGCCGATCCGCCAGGTCGACCTTGGTGACCGCCGCCAACCCGGCCCGAATGCCCAGGGCATCGAGCAGCTCGAGATGTTCGAGGGTCTGCGCACGCGGCCCGTCATCGGCGGCCACGACGAGGAGCACGCCATCGATCTCGCCCGCCCCGACCAGCATGTTGCCCACGAGCCGCTCGTGGCCCGGCACGTCCACGAAGTCGAGCTCGTCGCCGTCGGGCAGGCGGAGGTGGGCATAGCCCACATCGATCGTCATGCCTCGCCGGCGCTCTTCGGGCAGGCGGTCGGCGTCGATACCGGTCAACGCCCGCAGCAGCGTCGTCTTGCCGTGGTCGATGTGGCCGGCGGTCCCGACGACGACGCTCATTCCGCCGGCGGACCGGCTGCGGGTCGAATGGCAGCCGGCCGAATGGCGATGGGCCGACTGGCGATGGGCCGACTGGCGGCCAGGACCGCGGCGCCGAGGAGTCCGTCGTCGGCGGGGTCCACCGTCCGCAGGTCGAGGAGGACAGCGCCATCGACCACCCGGCCGATCACCGGTGGATCGCCGGATCGCAGCCTGGCCATGAGCCGGTCCGCAGAGATGTCGGGCGAGCGGATGGACAGGCCGTAGGACGGCAGGGTCTCGCCGGGCAGCGAGCCGCCGCCCACGGTTGCCCGGGTTTCCACGACCTGCCCGCCGGCCGCGCCGAGCGCGGCCAGACCCGGCTCCGCGAGCAGGCGCAGCGCACGCCGGCGCAGCTCCTCGGCCGGTCTCGCGATCATCCGCCAGACGGGAATTTCCGCGAGGGCCCGGCCCGCCCGGTACAGGCCGAGGGTCGCCGCCAGTGCCGCGAGGGTGACCTTGTCCGGTCGCATCGCGCGGGCGAGGGGGTCGCGCCGCAGCCGGGCCACGAGGTCCCCCCTGCCGGCGATGAGGCCGGCCTGCGGACCGCCGAGCAGCTTGTCACCGCTGAACGTGACGAGGTCGGAGCCGCCGGCCAGTGACTCGCCCGGCGTCGGCTCGTGGGCCAGGCCATACGCCGCCGTGTCGAGGAGCGCGCCAGAGCCGAGATCGTCGATGACGAAGGCGCCGTGAGCGTGGGCGAGGTCCGCCAGGCTACGGCCATCCGGCCGTTCCGTGAACCCGACCTGCCGAAAATTCGAGGGATGGACGCGCAGGATCGCCCGAACGTGACCGCCTGCCAGCTGCTCGGCGAAGTCCGCGACGCGGGTCCGGTTCGTCGTCCCGACCTCGACCAGGCGAGCGCCGGCCCGGCGGAGGATGTCGGGAATGCGAACGCCGCCGCCGATCTCGACGAGCTCGCCGCGTGACACGGCAATGCCGCCGCCGCGTCCGGCCAGGCCGACCGCCAAGGCGGCCGCCGCGGCGTTGTTGTTGACGACGAGTGCGTCGTCGGCGCCGGTGAGCGCGACCACGTGCTCTTCGGCCTCGCGGAAGCGCGCCCCGCGCCGGCCCGTCGCCCGGTCCAGCTCGAGCGTGAGATAGCCACCGGCCGCCCGCCTGGCGGCTTCGATCGCCGCATCGGGCCACGGCGCCCGACCGAGATTGGTGTGAAGAATCACCCCGGTCGCATTGATGGCCCGGGTCAATCCCGGACGTGTGATCTCAGACAGGCGTCCGACAAGCTCGGTCGCAAGGGCGGCCAGCTGACGCGGCTCGGCCCCACCGCTGAGCAACACGCGCTCCTCGGCCACCAGCTCGCGGGCGGCAGCCACCAGCGCGCCATGCTCGCGCTCGGGCTCATCGAGGAGCGAGCGAGCGGCCGCAAGCAGCCGCTCGACGCTCGGCGGGCGGGCGGCTGGTGCCATTCGGCTCATCGAACCTCCGCTGGTCGGCGTGGGCCGGCAATGGCGGGAGCGCATGGGAGTCGAACCCACCGCGTCACGTCGAGCGTGGCGCCACCGGTTTTGAAGACCGGGGGACCCACCGGGACCCCTCCGCTCCCCACGCGGCCAGATGCTACCGCGTCGCGCGGTGGGCTTCCTTGACGGCATCGGCGATGATTGGTGGGCCGAAGCCACGGGCCAACGACCGAGGCGGGGCGGATCATCGGTCTCGGGGCGAGGGATTTGCGGACAGGGACGACTGAAACGGGGGGACGCCTGCGCCGTCCTCGAGCCACCAGCGCGAGCCGGGTGTCGGGCCCCGGCTGGTCGTTTCCCGCCGCCGTCCTGGCCGCGATGCTGGCCATCGTTTCGCTGCTCGGGTCCGCGGCTCCCGTCCAGGCGGTCGACCACAACCAGCCGCCACGGCAGCCGGACGCGAGCGTGCAGCCCACCCTGACCGAGCTGGCGGGCACGCTGGAGGGCATCGACGTCAGCCACTGGCAGGGGACGATCGACTGGCCGAAGGTCGCCGCTGCCGGCAAGAAGTTCGTGATCATGAAGGCGACCGAGGGGACCGGGTTCGTCGACTGGATGTACGCGACGAACCATGCCGGCGCGAGAGCGGCCGGCATCGCGACCACCGCCTACCACTTCGCCAACCCCGACGCGACCGCGGGCGAAGCCGTCGAGGAGGCCAACCACTTCGTCGACGTCGCTCAGCTGGGGGACGGGGACCTCATTCCGGCGCTCGACCTGGAGAAGAGCGGCGGACTCGGCACGACGGCGCTCCGGAACTGGGTCGCCGCCTGGCTCGGGCAGGTGACCGCCCGACTCGGCGTCAAGCCGATGATCTACGTGAGCCCCGCGTTCTGGGTGAAGTACCTGGGCGACACGAGATATTTCGCCGACGCCGGCTACAAGATCCTGTGGATCGCCCACTGGGGCGTCTCGAACCCGACCGTGCCGGCCCAGAACTGGGGCGGCAACGGCTGGACGTTCTGGCAGTACTCCAACGTCGGCAGCGTGCCCGGGATCAGCGTCCGCGTGGACCTCGACCGATACAACGGCACCAATCTCGAGGCAGTGACCTATCACCCGGGCTTCCGCCTGTCGGCCTCGCCGAGCAGTCTCGCGGTGAAGCAGGGACGGTCCGCGAGCACGACCATCCGCATCGCGCGGACGAACTTCACTAACCAGGTCCACCTGACCGTCAGTGGGTTGCCCGCCGGAGTGAGCGGCGACTTCAGCGATAACCCCACGACCGGCACGTCCTCTGTCCTGACGCTCACGACGTCGGCCGCGGCCTCGCCCACTCCCGTCGGGACGTATCCGCTCACGATCACAGGCGAGAGCGGCGGGGACAGCCGCACTACGACGGTCAACCTCGCCGTGACCGACGGCATCGCGCCCGTCCTCGTGGCGCCAACCTCCACCCTCGCCACCGGGCGGCTCGGCAGCACGACCGCCCCGGTCCGAATCAGGTGGTCGGCAACCGACCCGAGCGGGATCGCCTCGTATCGGCTGCATCGGCAGGTCAACGCCGGTACGTGGAGCACGGTCGCCCTGCCGACCGCGACGTCGACCTCGATCGCCCAATCGTTGACGCTCGGGACCCTCTATCGCTACCGGGTGACGGCCACCGACCGCCAGGGCAACGTGGCCTCCTGGGTCGCTGGAGCTCCGTTCAGGGCGCTCCTGGCACAGCAATCGAGCACCGCGGTGCTGTACGGCGGGACCTGGCGGACCGTGTCGACGTCGCTGGCGTCTGGAGGCAGCCTCAGGTACGCGACGGCCGCCGGCGCCTCGGCCAGCTACTCGTTCTCGGGATCGAGCGTTGCCTGGGTGGCGTATCGGAGCCCGACTCGCGGATCTGCCAAGGTCTACCTGGATGGCGTATACCAGAAGACGATCTCGCTCTACGCCTCGACAGCCACCGCCAAACCCATCGTCTACGCCGCCCGCTGGGCGTCGGTGGGCACCCACACACTCAAGGTGGTCGTCATCGGAACCCCCGGCCATCCCCGCGTCGATGTGGACGCCTTCCTCAGGCTCTATCTGTACTGACGGGGTGCGCAGCCGGCAGTCTGCCGGCCGCTCCCTATCATCAGGCGGTGACCTCTGCACCGAACGTGGCAACGACCCGCCTCACCGAGCTGACCGACTGCGGCGGCTGCGCGGCCAAGCTCGGGGCGGACCTGCTGGCCGAGGCACTGGCGGGGCTCGGCGCGGAGGCGCGCCCGGACGATCTGTTGGCCGGCCTCTCCCCGCCAGAGGACGCCGCGGTCTACCGGCTGAGCGACGAGCTGGCTATCGTCGGCACCCTCGACTTCTTTCCGCCGATCGTGGACGACCCGTTCACGTACGGCGAGATCGCAGCGGCCAACGCCCTGTCCGACGTGTTCGCGATGGGCGGCCGGGTGCTCTTCGCGCTGTCGATCGCGGCGTTTCCTGAGGAGCTCCCGCGCGACACACTCACCGCGGTCTTTGCGGGGGCCTCTGCCAAGGTGCGCGAGGCGGGCGGCGTCCTGGCCGGCGGTCACACGATCCGCGACGCCGAGCCGAAGTACGGCCTGGCGGTCACCGGTGTCGTCCATCCGGACAAGATCCTGCGGAAGGGTGGCGCCCTGCCGGGTGACGTGCTCCTGCTGACCAAGCCCCTGGGCACCGGCTTGATCGTGAGCGGCCGGCGGCAGGGGCGGCCAGAGGCGACGGACGGAGTGCTTGGGGCGGCCGTGGACCAGATGCGGGCGCTCAACCGGGTCGCCTCGGAAGTGGTGGTCCGCGAGGGCGTCGCGGGCGCAACGGATGTGTCCGGCTTCGGCCTGCTGGGGCACGGCCTGGAGATGGCCCGGGCGTCGGTCGCCCGGTTCGTGTTTGAGGTGTCGGCCCTGCCGGCGCTCGACGGCGCGCTCGCCCTCGCGGCCGCCGGCCTCGAGACGGACGGGGCGGCCCACAACCGCCGCTTCGTGGCGGATTCGCTGAGCGTGGCCGCCGGCGTCGTCCCCGAGCTCGTCGCCCTGGCCCTGGATCCTCAGACGTCGGGCGGGCTGCTCGTTGCCGTGCCCGCCGACCCCGCGGACGCCGTGGCCGCCGTACTGCGCACTGCCGGCGTGGAGTGCTGGTCAGTCGGTCGGGTGGAAGCGGCCGACGCTCCATCCATCGTCCTGGAGTGAGATCGCGGGCAAAGAAGCTGTGAGTAATCCCGGCTTCGGGTCGCAGGCTATGGCGACAACGAGGTCGCGGCCGCTATATCGAACAGAAGGCCAGGTGACACCACGTCCCGGTCAGTCGTTGGTACAGGCGTTCGAGGAGACTCGCCTCAAGGAGGGACCTCTGGGAGCGTCTGGTCGCGGATCGTTTGGAGTACGGCAGGGCCTCGGATCGACAGGTTGTGCTTGATCCTGGATGGCCCACTTGCGTGCTCATTGCGCGCCTGTGAGGTGACCGGGAGGTACTGACACTTGGCCAACAGAACAATCTGGGTCCGGTCTTCCCCGAGTGGCGCCTCGTCGCGAAGGGCGGCGAGTTTCGTACCGGTTGACGACCAGGTGACATGAAGCCACCCAGACCCTGACGAAATCCGGACGAGGCGCCCGGAGGCTGGCTCGATGATCCACAGCCCCTGGCGATCGCCGTCGTTGCTCGCAAACGCCAGCCAGCGCGAGTCGGGCGACCACGCCAGGCCCGCCGGGTCCTCGACACCTTGGATGATCGCCCGAGCGTTGGTCATGTCGGCGGCGGCGACAAAGAGGGCCCATGGAGCGTCGAGTCGCGACTGGCCGCTCAAGCCAATGACCGCGGTTGATGCGAAGAATGCGGGGTGTGTCCATCGCGTGACCAGGCCGGAAGGTCGGCGTTGCCGGTGCCGTCCCACAATCCGAGGGTGGATGGAAGTCCCCGAGATCGAACGACTGGCCGCCGTCGGTGACTGCGAGTGTCAGCGGATGGGTCCCCGACTTATCGACGCGCACGATGCCCTCGCAGATCGCGCTTCCACCCCCCAGGAGCCCTTCGCTGTTGTCGGGAGCGAATGCAGCCTGCCGCGGGATGAATGGCACGTCGATCAACGGCATCAGTGGTGTCGAGCGACCGCTCGCGTCTACGGCCAGGAGCGACGTCTTCTCGCTGAACGGACCTCGGCTGCCCGGCGCACAGCGGAGCTGGAAGGACAATCGTCCGTCTGCAAGGGCGAGCGGGGCCAGTGTTTCCGATCGAGGTGCACCGCGCTCCCGTGTCGATCTCCACGGGTCCTGCTCCGGAGCCGTCTGGTCGAACGCTCCAAAGGTGCGTCTCTCCGCCGATCTCGTCTTCGGGTGCACGGTATCCGAACACGATCCGGCCGTCCCCTAACCAGGCGATGCCATCCAGGAACCCGGCCGCGAAGGGAACCGTTGTCGATGGCACCGATGGTTCCGCGTAAGACGGTGATGGGTCGACTCGTTGGCATCCAACGGCGATCAGTGCTGCCGCCAAAGCTGGAAGACTGCTCCGCGCCACGCCTCCCGGGCTCGCCATTGATACATGTTACTACCACCTAGCATGTTATTGGAGGGTTTCGCGGTGAAACATCAGTCGCGCAGGGCGAACGTCCACCGGATTCGCCACGTTCCGTCGCGAACCTGAGCGATCAGGAGGATCCTCGTGACATCCTGCTCGGTCACCGCCACAAGCAGGTCACGGGCCAGCCCCTCGACCGTCCGATCGGCACCCTCCGCGATCGTGACGTGTGGCACGTACTCGAACTCCCCGGCGTACGGCGGGTACTCGGGGAAGACGTCCACGAGAGAGCGCACGATGGCCTGGAACGGCTCCATTGGCTCGACCGCCAGGTAGTAGCTGTTGGGCCATCGCCGGACCCCCGACAGTCGGAACGTGAACGGCCGGTGCGCGGCCAGAGCGCGAGCCAGGAGCCGGCGGACCGCCGCGCTCAGCACGTCGGCCGGCAGGAACGGGTAGATGAGCGTGATATGGGCAGGGACGCCGAGCGCAGCGTTCGGGACATGCGCGACCCGGAAGCGCTCGAGATCGGTGGGCAGCCGGACCTTGATCGCGATCGCAGACTCCCGGTAGGGAACACCTTCGCCGACCATCACGCCAGTGTGGTCCCCGGCGATACACTGCGCTCAGGTATCTGCGAGGAGATGATCACGTGCCAAAGCAGTACACCCGCCTGACGACCCCTCTCGTCCGCGACGGCGATCGCCGGACCGGCTCGCTCCGGCCGGCAACCTGGGACGAGGCGCTGGAGCGGACGGTCGCCGGCCTGCGAGCCGCCGGAGCGGCGCATGGCCCGCAGACGTTCGGCATCTTCAGCTGCAGCAAGGCGACCAACGAGGTCAACTTCGCGGCGCAGAAGTTCAGCCGGGTCGTCCTGGGCAGCAACAACATCGACAGCTGCAACAGAACCTGACACGCCCCATCGGTCGCCGGTCTGGCGACCATCTTCGGTGCCGGAGGCGGCACCAGCTCCTACCGTGAGGCGGAGGAGACGGACCTCATCGTGCTGTGGGGCAGCAACGCCCGCGAGACGCACCCGATCTTCTTCCATCACCTCCTCCGCGGCGTCAACCGCGGGGCAAAGCTGTACGCGGTCGATCCGAGGCGAACCTCCTCGGCCCAATGGGCGGACGTCTGGCTGGGGCTCGACGTCGGCTCGGATATCGCCCTGGCCAACGCGATCGCCCGGGAGACCATCGCCGCCGGCCTGGAGAACAGGGAGTTCATTCGTCGGGCGACCGTCGGCTTCGAGGACTACCGGGCCAAGGTCGAGTCGTACACCCTCGACTACGCCGAGCGCGAGACGGGCGTCCCGGCCGAGCTGATCCGCGAGCTGGCCCACGCCTACGCGAAGGCCGACCGGGCAATGATCTGCTGGACGCTGGGCATCACCGAGCATCACAACGCGGTCGACAACGTCCTCGCGCTCATCGACCTGGCGCTGCTGACCGGACACGTCGGGAAATATGGCAGCGGCCTGAATCCGCTCCGTGGCCAGAACAACGTCCAGGGTGGCGGCGACATGGGCGCCCTGCCCGACCGGCTGACCGGCTTCCAGCACGTCGAGAACGACGAGCTGCGCGGCAAGTTCGAACGAGCCTGGGGCGTCACGATCCCGCCCACCCGCGGCTGGCACCTGTCGGCCATGTTCGATGCGATGGATCGTGGCGACCTGACGGCCGTGTACGTGATCGGCGAGAACCCCGTCCAGTCGGAGGCGGACCAGCACCGCGCGATCAGGCTGATGGAAGGGCTCGACTTCCTCGTCGTCCAGGATATGTTCCTGACGCGGACCGCCGAGCTGGCCGACGTCGTCCTGCCGGCCGCGGCGGCGTGGGCGGAGGCGGAGGGCACCGTCACGAACTCGGAGCGGCGGGTCCAGCGCTGCCGAAAGGCGCTCGAGCCGCCGGGTGAGGCCCGCGACGACCTGGCGATCATCTTCGAGCTGGCCCGCCGGATGGGCCACGACTGGGGCGAGCCGGCGGCGGAGCGGGTGTGGGACGAGGTCCGCTCGCTGTCGCCGATGCATGCCGGCATGAGCTATCGCCGGCTCGAGGAGCTGGGCGGGATCCAGTGGCCGTGCTACGACGAGAGCCACCCGGGCGAGCTGTTCCTGCACAGCCGGCTCTGGGAAGACCCAGTGCCGGGCAACCCGGCGCCGTTCGCGCCGGTTGACCACGATCCGCCGGTCGATCGTCTGACGGAGGACTACCCGATCCGGCTGACCACCGGCCGCCGCCTCGACTCATACAACACAGGCGTCCAGAGCGCCGGCTACACGTCGCCACTCCGGCGCGGCGAGTCCCTCGACGTCTCGCCGGAGGACGTCGAGTCCCTGGGCCTGACGTCCGGAGAGCGCGTTCGGGTGGTGTCGCGTCGCGGGCAGGTGGAAGTCCCGGTCAGAGTCGACGAAACGCTTCGGGCGGGCTTGACGTTCATGACGCTCCATTTCCAGGACGACGTCGCAACCAACCTCCTCACCATCGATGCGACCGACCCCAAGTCCGGCACGGCCGAGTTCAAGGCCACCGCGATCCGCATCGAGAAGCTGCCCACACGGGAGCCGAGCCTGGCCTGAACGTCGCGGAGGGTATTCGAGCCGTGGCGCGGCTGATCACGACCCTCGGTCCGAGGCGTGCCGACGAGCTCGGCATCGTTCTGCCGCACGAGCACGTATTCGTCGACCTGCGGACGTCCGACGAGCCGGGATATGCGGAGGCGGATCCGGCCGACGTGATCGAGGTCATGGCGCCCGAGATCGAGCGCGCGAGGCAAGTCGGGGTGACCGCCATCGTGGAGGCCAGCACGGTTGGCGTCGGCAGGCGGGCTGACATCCTCAGGACGGTGTCCGAGGCGACGCAATTCCCGCTCGTCGTGCCGACCGGAATCTATCGCGAGCCGTGGGTTCCGGCGTGGGCCCATCGGGCTTCCGAGGACGAGCTTTGCGATTGGATGCTCGGTGAGCTCACCGAGCAGATCGAGTCGACCGGCGTGCAGGCCGGCTGGATCAAGCTGAGCGCCGGGGACGACGGCATGACCGCGACCGAGACGAAGATCCTGCGGGCCGCGGCGCGGGCAGCCAGCGCGACGAACAGCGCCATCGGCAGCCACACCGTGAGCGGCCGGGTCGTGCGCGACCAGCTGAACGTCATCGAGGCTGCCGGCCATACCCCGGATCGGTTCATCTGGATCCACACCCAGGCCGAGCCGGATTTCGACATCCACGTTGACATCGCCCGA
The DNA here is from genome assembly GCA_035637675.1 of Candidatus Limnocylindria bacterium. Taxonomy (GTDB): domain Bacteria; phylum Chloroflexota; class Limnocylindria; order Limnocylindrales; family CSP1-4; genus C-114. The sequence continues at coordinate 36,898 of DASPWU010000015.1, forward strand.
CGCGGCGCCTGGATCGAGTACGACGCGATCGGCAGCGACGAATTCGACGATGCGTACTTCGTTCAGGCGGTCCAACGCGTCCTGGATGCCGGCCTGGGCGGCCGGCTGCTCCTGAGCCAGGACCGTGGCTGGTACGATCCGGCCCGGCCGCACGGCGGCACCCCCAGGCCGTACACGTATCTCAGCGAACGGTTCCTGCCGACGCTCCGGGCCGCCGAGCTGGACGACGCGTCGATCACCCAGCTGACCCGGACCAACCCGTTCGCCGCCTTCGCCCGATAGCGAGAGCGGTGGCTGCGGCGAGGATTGCAGCCGCCAGCCCGGCGACGACCCACAGCGCCGTGGCGTCGCCGCTCTCGGGCGCAACGGTGACGGCGATCGTATCGGGATAGCCGGGCGGGACCTCCGGTGAGCCCCAGCCCGTCCGATCCGGGAATGCGACGAGATTCCACTCGCCGGCAGAAGGGGCGATGACGGTGGCTCGGAATTCGTCGGGTGCCTCGAACCGCAGTGGGATCGCGATGTCGGCGGAGCTACCGGTCGCCGGCCGCAGGACGAGCAGCCCGTCGAGCGACGCCGCCGAGGTGAAACGCGCCGCTACCGTGTGCCCGGCGTCTTCCCACGTCCGCACGACAACGACCATCAGTTGGCCGGCCACCGGCTGCGATGGAACGATCGCGATCGTGAAGAATGGCCTCATCTTGGCCGCTACCGGGGCGGCCATGTACACGGTGAGGATCGCCGCTACTGCGATCGCACTCTGGGTGCATCGGGCCAGGCTCCACATGGCAGTCTCTCGCTTCGCCCCCTCTACATCGGATCGCGTGGAGAGGTTCCGTGGCGGATCCGGCGCGGCGTCGCAGCCCGAGGATGGCTAGCGCCGGCCTGAGGCACACTGCGCGCATGGACCGATTCGACAAGTTCACGGATCGCGCTCGCACGGTCTTGACGCTCGCGCAGGACGAGGCCCAGCGCTTCAACCACCACTACATCGGCACGGAGCACATCCTCCTCGGTCTCCTTCGGGTGGACGATGGGGTTGCCTGCCGGGTGCTCCGGGTCAGGGGCGTCGAGCTGGACAAGGCCCGGACGGCCGTTGAATTCATCATCGCGAGAGGCGATCGTCCGATCGTCGGCGAGGTTGGTCTGACGCCTCGCGCCAAGCGAGTCATCGAGCTGGCCATCGAGGAGGCTCGCGGGCTCGAGCACGACTACATCGGGACCGAGCACCTGCTGCTCGGGCTCGTCCGCGAGGGTGAGGGCATCGCGGCCGGCGTCCTCGAGTCCCTGGGGGTCGAGCTCGACAGTGTCCGCCACGATGTCGTCCGGGCCCTGACGACGGCGTCCGCGGTGGGGCCCGCGGGCAAGACCTACCGCGTGTTGGATCCTGTGACCGGTCCCCTGCCGGTGGAGGAGGCGCGGCGTACGCTCGAGCTCTCGCAGGCGTATTGGCGCGTCGCGGCGGACCCACTGCGACGGGTCGTCGGGCTCGGCCAGGTCGTGACGGAGGCCGGCGTCACGGTCGAGCTCATCGCCCTCGAGATCCGCGATGCCGGTGCCATCCTCTACTGGAGGGCTCGTCCCGATCTCGAGCGCCCGCTCGGCGAGCCACAACTTGCGGTTCGCGACGATGCCGGAACGGACTACGTCGTCCGGTCGATCGGCGGCACTGGCAACGAGCGCGAGACCAAGGGTGAGATCCTCATCACACCCGCGCCACCCGGCAAGGCAACACTGCGGCTCGAGGTGACGGGCTTCAAGGAGCGCCGGTTTCCCTGGCAGGCCGCCGAGTGGCCGGGCTCCTGGCATTTCGAGATCGCCCTCCGCTGAGCGCGGCTCGGGCGACGGCGGAGGCAGCGTGGCGGAAGGAGGAGGCGGAATGACGATCCCCGCTCGCATCAGCATCGTCACGCTGGGCGTGGCCGACCTCAAACGGTCGGAGGCGTTCTACGCATCGCTGGGGTGGGAGCGGTGCCCGTCGTCGAGCGATGAGATCTGCTGGTTCAGGACGGCCGACTCGTATCTCGGGCTCTTTCCTTACGGCCTGCTGGCGGAGGACGCTCGGGTCGCGCTCGGCACGCCAGGCGCGTTCGGTGGGATCACGCTGGCGATCTGCCTCGAGAGCGAGGAGGCAGTGACGGCTGCCCTGGCCGAGGCCGCCGGCAAGGGTGCGCGGATTCTCAAGCCCGCCGAGAGGACCGATTGGGGCGGGTTCTCGGGCTACTTCGCCGACCTCGACGGACACCCTTGGGAGGTCGCCTTCAATCCCTCTTTTCCGATCGGTCCGGACGGGCGGATCACGATCCCGTAGTTGCAAGGCAGCTGTTATGGGCGCTGCTCCTCCCGACCTCGCACTGCACCCTGGGCTCGCAGTCTCCTGACCGAACGAAGGGAGAACGCGCCGCCGTGATCGAACGCGCCCCGTGATCGTTCGCGTCCCGTGATCGTTCGCGTCCTACGCGGGCACGTTTCGGCCAGGAACGCCACGCTCCTCTGGGCTGCTCTGGCTGAGCGGATGTCCGGGATCGAGCCCCCGAGGGGCCAGATCGGCGCGGTCTTCGGCCGCCAGATCCACGGTGACGGGAGCGAGTCGTTCGTATACGTCACCACGTGGCAGGACATGCAGGCCGTCTACGAGTGGGTGGGCGGCCGCGATCTCGTCTCCACCGCCCGCCTCATGCACGATCTGGAAGGCCTGATGGACGACTTCGAGGTGCAGCACTTCCTCGGCAGCAACATGGCGACGGCATGGGCGCTCGACGCCGCGGAGGCAGTCAATGTCGACCTGGGGGCGATCGCCACGCCCGGTCCGGAGCCTCCGGCCGGAAGCCACATCCAATGAGCCGTCCGGCTCTCGAGCTGGTCCTCTATCTCGTCGACGAGGCGTTTCGCGGCAAGGGCCTCGAGGCATCGAACGAGTCCCAGGCGCTTTTGACGAACCTGGCCACGGTCCGGGAGGCGGACTGGCGCGCGGTCCTGCCCGGCGCCGACCGGACCATAGAGAAGATCGTGCTCCACGTCGGGGCGTGCAAGGTGATGTACGACGACTACGCATTCGGCCCGGGGACGCTGTTCTGGACCGACAGCAAGGTCGAGCCGTGGCCCGCCGGCAAGGCGCCGATGGTCGAGACGATCGAGTGGCTCGAGGAAGTTCACGAGCGGCTCGTCGAGCACGTCGCCGCACTATCGGACGCGGACCTCACCGTCCCGCGGCTGACGAACTGGGGCGAGCAGCGCGAGACCCGTTGGATCGTATCGGTCATGCTCCAGCACGACCTCTACCACGCCGGCGAGATCAACCACATCCGGAGCCTGCTATCGGGCGACGATCGCTGGCTGTTCGAGCGCGAAACGAGCGAATCGGTCCCGACCAGCTGACCGGCCAGGCCTCCGATGTCAGTCCTCGGCCACCGACGCGAGGACCGTGAAGATCTCGTCGCCAGGCTGGGCCGGCTCACGCGTGAAGTTCGAGCACCACTCCACTTCGTCGAAGCCCGCCTCGTCGAGCAGCTCGCTCACCTGCTCGGGGCTGTAGCCGCGGGTGGCCTGCGGCCGCCGATATCGCTCGCTGCGCACGACCGATCCGTCACGAAGCTGCTCGTACAGGTCGTCGGTGGACTCCAGCCGGGTGTCCGGGTCGTAGACCGCGCTCGCCGTTCGCCGGATCGTCGACCCGTCCTCCAGTTGCGCCTCGCGGACCCAGTGTTCCTGGTGCGGAGCGTCCATCGCGATGAACGGCATTGCCAGCGCACCGCCGGGCTCCAGGTGGCGGCGCAGCCCGGCGAGCGCGGCAACGGCGTCGGCTGGCTCGACCACGAGCTGGAACGAGCTCGACGGAACGATGATCGTAGCGTAGCGCCGCGGCAGGTCCAGATCTTCCATCGGCTGCTGGTAGAGGCTCGGCGCCAGGCCGTCCCGCGCTGCCTTGCGGCGGCAGATCGCCAGCATGTCGACCGAGTTGTCGACCCCGTCGATGTCGATCCCGAGATGCAGATAGTCGAGCAGGAGCCGGCCGGTCCCGCATCCGACATCCAGGACCGGCTCGCCGCGCTCCCTGATCACGTCGAGGTAGAAGGCGCGGTCTTCCCAGGCCGAGGTATCGCCGCGGAGCGCATCCCACGACTCGGCCATGAGTCCAACGTATTCGACCTCGCCAGCCATCCGGGCAGCATACGCCCGGAGTCCGCCGATTCCGCGGCCGTCGTGGCGTGCGGATCCGCGGCTACACTGAGCCCGAGATGGATCTCCACGTCGTGGCACCGCTGGCCAGTCCGGCCGAGCGAGCCGCCGCCGACTCGGTCCTCGACCCGGCGATCGGTCCACCGGTCTCCGCCTTTCGGGGCGGCGTGCGCAGCGAAGCGACCGGTCATTCGGCACGCGGCGGCCACGAGGCCCGATCCCGGCGCGACCTCCTCCTTCCGGCCCTGCACGCCGTCCAGGCCCGCATGGGCTGGATCAGCCAACCCGCCCTGTCGTACGTGTGCCGCCGCCTGACCGTGCCGCCGGCCGAGGCATACGGCGTGGCCACGTTCTACGCCCTGTTCGCGACGAGCGTGCGCCCCCCGGTGGTTGCCCACGTCTGCGACGACATCGCCTGCCGGCTGTCCGGTGCCGAGGACACATGCGGCGCCCTGGAGCGAACGCTCGGCCCGGCCGGCGAGCCGGCACTCGACGGCCGCGCGACATGGCTGCGCAGCCCGTGCCTGGGCCTCTGCGAGCGAGCTCCTGCCGCGATGTTCACGGTCGCCGGGGATGGGCCGGAGACGTTCGTCGCGGCACCGGTGGATGCGGCCGGGATCTCCCGACGGCTGGAGGCCGAGTCCCAGACAGAGTTGGGCCCTGGTGGCGCCGAGACCCGCGTCCTCGGAACGCTTCCCCAGGCAGGCCAGGGCGGGCTCCGATTGCTCGCGCGGGTCGGACGGGCGGACCCGACGAACCTGGACGACTACCGTGGGCATGGCGGCTACCGGAGCCTGGCCAGGGCCCTGTCCGTCGGCCCCCAGGCGGTCATCGAGGAGATCACCGTGTCCGGACTCCTCGGCCGGGGTGGCGCCGCGTTCCCGACCGGTCGCAAGTGGGCCGCCGTCGCGGAACAGCCGGCCCAGCCGCACTACGTCGTCTGCAACGCCGACGAGTCGGAGCCGGGCACGTTCAAGGACCGGATCCTGCTCGAGGAGGATCCATTCTCGATCGTCGAGGCGATGACGATCGCCGGCTTCGCGGTGGGGGCCCAGCAGGGCTACCTGTACCTGCGGGGCGAGTATCCGCTCGCCGCCGACCGCGTTGCCAACGCGATCGACCGCGCGCGAGAGGCCGGTCTGCTCGGGGCGGGCATTCTCGGCTCGGAGCTCGCGTTCGACATCGAGCTCCGCCGCGGAGCCGGCGCGTATATCGCGGGCGAGGAGACGGCGCTGTTCAACTCGATCGAGGGCAAGCGGGCCGAGCCCCGCAACAAGCCGCCGTTCCCGGTCGCGGTCGGGCTGTTCGGCAAGCCCACGCTCGTCAACAACGTCGAGACGCTCGCCAACGTCAACCTGATCATGGCCGATGAGGGCGAGGGCCGGCGGTTCGCCGACGTCGGGACGGAGGGCTCGACCGGGACGAAGCTCTTCTGCCTGAGCGGCCACGTCGGCCGGCCGGGGCTGTACGAGGTCCCGTTCGGGACGACGTTGCGCGAGCTGCTGGCGATCGGCGGCGGCGTCCCGAGCGCCGATGGTCAGCCAATGGACGAGGCGATCCGGGCGGTCCTCCTGGGCGGCGCGGCCGGCGTCTTCGTCGGGCCGGATGCGCTCGACACGCCGTTGACGTTCGAGGGGACGCGGGCCATCGGGGCGACGCTCGGCTCGGGGGTCGTCATGGTCTTCGACCAGTCAGCGGACATGATCGGCACGATGCGCCGGATCGCCGCGTTCTTCCGCGACGAGTCGTGCGGGCAGTGTGTGCCCTGCCGGGTTGGCACCGTCCGCCAGGAGGAGCTTCTTGCCCGACTCGCAGCCGAGCGGCCGCTGAAGGGGCCCGGTTACGAGGTGGAGCTGCTGCGCGAGATCGGCCAGGCGATGCGCGACGCCTCGATCTGCGGGCTCGGCCAGACCGCCTCGTCGGCGATCGAGAGCGCGCTGCGGGAGATCGTGGTGGCGCCGTGAGCACCGAACGGATCATCTACGAGCCGCCCGCCCGGCCAAGCCGGCCGCCGGCCGCTCCGCCGGTTCCGGAGCAGCAGCCGGTCGAGCTGACGATCGATGGCAAGACGGTGACGGTGCCGGCCGGCACGACCATCCTCGGCGCGTGCCGGGCTCAGGGCATCGACACCCCGACCCTGTGCTACCTGGAGAACCTCACGCCGGTCAACGTCTGCCGGGTCTGCGTCGTGGAGGTGACCGGCTCGCGCGTGCTCGTTCCGGCCTGCTCGCGCCCGGTCGAGGCCGGCATGGAGGTCCTCACCGACAGCGACCGCGTGCGCCATTCGCGGAAAATGGTGCTCGAGTTCCTAGCGTCGTCGGTCGACGTGTCGCTGGCCGGGCCGGCCGCGCCCGACGGCACGGTCGCGGCGTACGTGGAGCGCTACGGCGCGGATCCCGGGCGATACGGCGAGGCGGCCGCGCCCGCCGAGGCCGGCGAGCGCGATGTGCGCGGGACCGGCCACCACCACGCTCCCGCCGGTGACGCAGAGGCCGCCACGGTCGGCCAGCCGGTGAAGGTCGACAACGAGCTCTACGTCCGCGACTACGCACGCTGCATCCTCTGCTACAAGTGCGTCGAGGCCTGCGGCGCGGACGCCCAGAACACGTTCGCGATCGCGGTCGCCGGGCGCGGCTTCGACGCCCGCATCTCCACCGAATGGAACGTCGGCCTGCCCGACTCGGCCTGCGTCTACTGCGGCAACTGCATCGGCGCCTGCCCGACGGGCGCGCTCATGTTCAAGTCCGAGCACGACATGCGGGCGGCGGGCACCTGGGATGAGTCGAGCCAGATCGTCACGGACACGATCTGCCCCTACTGCGGCGTCGGCTGCACCCTGTCGCTGCACGTCCAGGACAATGAGATCGTCAAGGTCACGTCACCGCTCGACCACGAGATCACCAGCGGCCACCTGTGCATCAAGGGCCGCTTCGGCACGCAGTTCATCGGGAATCGCGGGGACCGGTGACCGTCAGATCCCCGAGATCCGCTCCGCGTGCGTGTAGACGTTGAAGCCGTCGCCGCGGAGGAATCCGACCAGGGTCATGCCCAGGCGCCGGCCGGCCTCGACGGCGAGGTCGGACGGCGCCGACACCGCGCAGAGAATCGGAATCCCGGCCACGGCCGCCTTCTGGACGATCTCGAACGAGATGCGCCCGGACACGAGCAGGACCCGCTCGTGGAGCGGCAGCCGGCCGGCGAGCAGCTCGGCTCCCACCAGCTTGTCCAGGGCGTTGTGTCGGCCCACGTCCTCGCGCAGGGTCACGAGCCTGCCGTCGGGATCGAAGAGCCCGGCCGCGTGCAGCCCGCCGGTGGCCTGAAAGACCGCCTGTGCCTCGCGCAGCTTGGCCGGCAGGGAGAGGATCACGTCGCGGGCCACGACTGGGCGGGCCGCGGGGAGCGGGTCGCAGCGGACCGCCACCTCGTCGAGCGACGCCTTGCCGCAGATCCCACACGAGGCCGTGGCCACGAAGTGCCGCTCGGGGACGACGGACGCGTCGAACGGCTGCGCAAGCCGGACGGTCACCTCGTCGTCGGGCTGGCTCGTCGCCGCCGGGTCGCCGAAGTCGACGCCGAGGACGTCGCGCCCGCCGGCGATGAGGCCCTCCGTCCGAAGGAATCCGATCGCCAGCTCCGCCTCGCCGCCCGGCGTTCGCATGGTGACCGCCACGTCGACGGGCGCCTGGCCCGGGCCTGCCGCCCGGATCGCCATCGGTTCCTCCCCCACCAGGCGATCGGGCCGGCGCTCCACGCTGGCGCCGCGCACGGCGATCACCTCGCTCGAGCTGACGTGGCGAGCGGGCAAGGCCGCGGCGGGCAGCGCCGCGGCGGGCGGGGCCGCGGCGGGCAGAGGGTCAACTGGCGTGGCCACGGTCGCAGTCTATGCTCACCGGACCGTGACCGAGCCGATCCTCACAGCTGCCGAGCTGCAGTTCCTGTCCGCCGCGCGCCGAGCCATCCTGGCCACGATCGATGAGGGCGGCCGGCCGAGGCTCGTGCCGTGCTGCTTCTCGGTCCTGGAGCGGGCGGACGCGACGAGCCCGCTCGTCGTGCACACGCCCATCGACGACAAGCCGAAGCGCTCGGAGGACCCGCACGCGCTGGCCCGCGTTCGCGACATCCGCCGGCGACCGGAGGTCGCGCTCCTCGTCGATCGCTGGTCGGAAGACTGGGGCCGGCTTGGCTGGCTCCGGCTTCGCGGCCGGGGCGAGCTTCTGGAGCCGGACGATCCGGCCGTCGGCGAGGAGCGCGTACGGGCGATCGGCGCCCTGCGGGCGAAATACGCGCAATATGCCGACCACGCCCTCGGGGAGCGGCCCCTGATCCGCATCTCGATCGCTTCAGCCACCAGCTGGGGAGACCTGCGCGCCTGATCGGGCGTAGGCCGCAGACGGACGGTCAGTGGCTGTGAACGGCCGATTCGCGGGTGGTCAGCGAGTCCAGCATCCGCTGCGACGCGGCGGCGATCTCGTCGACGGTGGCCTCGAAGATCTCGGAGTTCGCCCGCGACGGGACGCGGTACCCGCTCACCTTCCGGACGAACTGGAGGGCGGCGGCGCGAACTTCGTCAGAGGAAGCCGGCTCGGTGGCATTGCGTAGGGTCTTGATGCTGCGGCACATGCCGTCACGGTAGCCCGAGTTGCCTGGATCCGTCCAGCACGCCGCGGAGCGTCCGTGGCCCGGCTACGATGGTGCGGATGGACGCCTGGCGGACGATCATCGAGCCGTTCCGAATCCACTCGGTCGAGCCGATCCGCATCTCAACGGTCGCCGAGCGACGAGAGGCCATCCGGGCGGCGGGCTACAACCTCTTCAATCTCCACGCAGACGATGTCCTCATCGATCTGCTGACCGATTCCGGGACCGGGGCGATGAGCCGCGATCAATGGGCCGGGATCCAGCACGGCGACGAGAGCTACGCCGGGTCGCCATCGTGGTTCTCGTTCCTCGAAAGCGTCCAGGCCCTCTTCCCGTTCCGCCACGTCATCCCGACGCACCAGGGCCGGGCCGCCGAGAAGATCCTCTTCTCGACGATCGGCGGACCGGGTAAGGCGATCCCCAACAACACCCACTTCGACACCACCCGGGCAAACGTCGAGTTCAGCGGGGCGGAGGCGGTGGACCTGGTCATCGCGGAGGGCCGCGAGCCGGCCACGATCCACCCGTTCAAGGGCAACATGGACGTCGAGGCACTGGACGCGTTCATTCGCGAGCGTGGGGTTGACAACGTTCCGGTGGTCTTCGTCACCGTGACGAACAACAGCGGCGGTGGCCAGCCAGTGAGCCTGGCCAACCTGCGTGCGGTACGCGCGGTCTGTGACCGCCACGGCCTGCCGCTCTTCCTCGATGCCTGCCGGTTCGCGGAGAACGCCTGGTTCATCCACGAGCGCGAGGAGGGACAGGGCGGCCGGCCCATCCCGGACATCGTCCACGACATGGCCGCCCTCGCCGATGGCATGACGATGAGCGCCAAGAAGGACGGCCTGAGCAACATCGGCGGCTGGCTCGCGATGAACGACGACGGCCTGGCCGAACGCTGTCGAAACCTGCTCATCCTGACCGAGGGCTTCCCGACCTACGGCGGCCTGGCCGGCCGCGATCTCGAGGCGATCGCACAGGGCCTGCGAGAGGTGGTCGACGAGGATTACCTGCACTACCGGATCCGCTCGACGGCGTACCTGGGCGAGGCGCTGGCCGCGGCTGCTGTGCCGGTCGTGCAGCCGATCGGCGGGCACGCGGTCTACATCGACGCCCGCGCGTTGCTGCCACACGTGCCGCCGCTCCAGTATCCGGGCCAGGCGCTGGCGGTCGCTCTGTACGAGGCCGGCGGCATCCGAGGCTGCGAGATCGGGACCGTGATGTTCGGGCGCCATCCGGACGGGTCGGAAACGGCGGCAGCCATGGATCTGGTTCGGCTGGCCATCCCACGCCGGACGTACACCCAGAGCCACATCGACTACTGCATCGAGGTGATCTCCTCGGTGGCCGCCGGCGCGGGCGACCTCCGCGGATTTCGCATCGTGTCGGAACCCCCGACTCTTCGTCACTTCACCGCCCGCTTCGAGAGGTTGCCATCATGAAATGGGTCACGCGCGAGAGGCCACGGACCGACCGGATTGCCTGCCCCTGGCTGATCCGGAAATTCATCGACCCGGGAGCGGAGATCCTGTACGTGCCCCGCGACGACGTGCTGGCAGCCGCGGAGCGCGAGGATGCGATCTCCTTCGATGCGCCAGGCGCGCGCTACACCCACCGCGACGGGCTGTGCTCGTTCGAGGTCCTCGTCGAGGAGTACAAGATCGCCGACCCGGCTGTCGCCCTGATGGCATCCATCGTGCATGGCGCTGACGTCGCCGAGGATGTCTCCGCCACCCCGCAGTCGGCAGGGCTGCTCGCGATTGCCGACGGCTTCGCCCTGCTGGACGTCGACGACCTCCGACAGCTGGAGCTCGAGCTGCCCGTCTACGACGCGCTCTACGCCTGGTGCAGGGAAGAGGTCTTGGCTGGCCGCGCCTGAACCCGCGATGCCGCCGGTCGGCACGGCGCCTGGTCGGCGGACCCGCGGGCGGCTGGCGCTGAGCGCCCGAGTGGCGGGGTCCAGGGTTCGCGAGCGGCGCCGGCGCTGGTAGCTGACGGGGCTGGAGATCAGGGCTGCCCCGGCATGGGTCTCATCCAGGATGCCCGTCGGGCATCATCGCGAGATTGGCAGATGCATTCGCAAGGTCACCCTCGGTCCATCCCGGATCGAAGCCCGCACTGGGCATGAGACCACACGAGCCGAATATGCGGGCCGTCGCTCGCGAAAGGTGCAAGCGGCGTCGGAATCCTGGACGCGCGCCCATCGGACTGATCAGGGCGCCGCGGGGTCTCGGACCGGTGAACCAGGGATGAACGAGCGGTGTACCGTGCCCGTGATGACGCGAACGGCGGCGCGAGTCTTCGCCAGCGGCGCTCTGCTTGCCGTGACGCTCGCGGCGGCCGGCGCGGTGCGAGCCTCGGGCGACGTTGTCGTTGCCGTCTCGCCGACGAGCGTGGCCGTCGGCCAGCCCGTCGAGGTGCTCGTGCGAACGTTTCGGGTCGTCGACCGGGCCGACCTGTCGCTCCCGTTCGAGAGCCCACTCCAGCCCTATCCCGTGGCATCAGGCGCCTGGAACATCCTCTATCACTGGCCTGACTACCCATTCGACGTCGTCGCTCAGCATGAGGACGGGACCGAGGTCCCGCTGACGCTCGCCAGAGACCCGACCGACGCCACCCTCTGGCGAGGGGTCGTCTCCCTACCGAAAGCCGGGACC
>DASPWU010000016.1:0-6185 GCA_035637675.1 Candidatus Limnocylindria bacterium
CGATATGCCTCGAAGGCTCGGAGGTGGCGCGCGGTCCACTCCGATATAGTTGCCGCCGCCCCGAGCGGGAGTAGCTCAGTTGGCAGAGCGTCAGCCTTCCAAGCTGAATGTCGCGGGTTCGAGACCCGTCTCCCGCTCCAAATCGCCCTCATTCGACCGCAGTTCCGCGCTGCTCCTCGACCCACTACGGCGGGTAACGACCGGCGATCAGTCCGCGGAGGGCTTCACGCTCCTACCGGCCGCTTCGGTCCCCTCGCGGTCCCGGGCGATAGCTTCCTCCGCCTCTCGGGCGTCGTCGATGACGCCGAACAGGTCCAGTTCGTCCGCCTCAACAACTGAAGCCCGGCCGCGCTCATCCACGATGACGAACCGAAGGATAGGCTCGGCGCCCGGTCCCTCGCTGACAACCAAGGCAACAGCTTCAACGGGTGCTCCTTCGCGCCTCGCGGAGTAAGCCGTGAAGAACGCGGAAACGGCGTGCATAAGTCTTCCTCGGTCTGTGGCCGGCCGACATCTGGTTGCGACGGACAGCCTATATCTCAGGCGGTGACCGGCTGGAGGCTGGCGAGCACCCGAAGGGTGGCGTCGGCGAGCTCGTCCACGTCGCCGGTCGTGGTCGGCAGCGCGATGGCGCCCATGCCGCGCGGCGCGAGGTAGAAGCCCTCGAGCAGGAGGCCCAGCCAGAGGCCGGCCGCCGGAGCGCCGGTGGCCGTGGCCGCCACGGTCTCCCCGGCGTGGACCTGGAAGAGCGACGCCGCGCCCTCGACACGCGCAGCCAGGCCACCGGCCGCGATGCCATCTGCCACGCGACCTCGCAGGCGATCGCCGAGTCCGGCCAGCTGCTCGAATCGCGCGGGCGTCAGCGCGCGGAGTGTCGCCAGCCCGGCCGCCGCTGCGATCGGGTTGCCGTTGTAGGTGCCGCCGTGGGTCAGCGCGCCATCCCGCCGGGCATCGAACAGCTCCATGACCTCGGCTCGGCCGCCGAATGCCGCGAGCGGATATCCGCCGCCGATGATCTTGCCGAGCGTGGTCAGGTCCGGCCGAACACCGAGCATCTCCTGGGCGCCACCGGGGCCGACCCGGAACGAGATGACCTCGTCAAAGATGAGTAGAGCGCCGTTTCTCGTGCACCATTCCCGCAGGAACTCAAGGAACGACGCCTCGGCCACCCTGATGCCGCCGGCCCCCTGAATGGGCTCGATGATGACCGTTGCGACATCGCCCTCGCGCCCGGCCAGCGCGCGCTCGACGCCGGCGGCGTCGCCCCACGGCAGCTCCACGACGAGATCGCCGACCGCCGCCGGAACGCCCGGGGAGCCGGCCATCGCGGTGTCGTGGGTGCCGTGATAGTGGCGCTCGAACCGCACCACGACCTGGCGTCCGGTGAAGGCCCGGGCCACCCGAATGGCGAACATCGTCGCCTCCGTGCCGGAGCTCGTGAACCGGATCCGCTCGACCGACGACAGCCGGCGGCAGAGCTCCTCGGCCAGCTCGACCTCGACCTGGGTCGGGGCCCCGAACGCGGAGCCACGGCGGACCCGGTCCTCCACTGCGGCGACGACGGCCGGGTGGGCGTGGCCCAGGATCAGCGCGGTGTAGTTGCCCAGGAAGTCGCGATAGACGTTGCCGTCAATGTCACGGACGCGGATGCCCTCCCCGGCGGCCATGTACGGCGGGTAGGGCGGCGCGTAGACGGTCGTTCGGGTCGACCCGCCGGGCAGCGACGCGGTCGCCCGCCGGAAGAGCTCCGCGGAACGCGGCGTCCGCGCGAGGTAGTCGTCGAGCTTGGACATCGCCGGGCCCGGTCTCCGTGACGGTTCGACGGCGACATCGTACGACGCCGTTTTCACATGCTACGTTTCGGCCATGGGTTGCCTGCCGCGATGACCGTGGTGCTGACCGGGCGTGACCTGGCCCGGGCCGAGGTCGTGCGCGTCGCCCGTGGCGCCGAGGCGGTCCGCCTGGATCCGGCGGCCGCCGACCGGATGCGGTCCACCCGCGAGATCGCGGAGCGGGCGCTGGCGCGAGGCGATGCGGTCTACGGCCTGAGCACCGCGGTGGGGGTGCTGAAGCGGGTTGCCGTTTCGGGTCCCGAGGCCGCCGCCTACGCCCGCCGCCTCATCCGGCATCACCTCGTGGGCCAGGGCGACCCGGCGCCGGCCGACGTGGTCAGGGCCACGATGCTGCGGCTGGCCAACGGCTTCGCCGAGGGCAGCACCGGGGTCCGCCCCGAGCTGGCCGAGCGTCTGGTCCAGGCGCTCAACGACGACCTCCAGCCGCGCCTGCGGATCCTGGGCTCCGTGGGCCAGGCGGATCTCGCCCAGATGGCCGACCTCGCCGCGTCGGTCTTCGAGGGATTCGAGCTCGCCGCCGGGGAGGGGCTGGCGCTCGTCAGCAGCAACGCGTTCTCCACGGCCTGGACGGCTCTCGCGGTGGCCGATGCGGATGACCTGCTGGCGACGATGGAGGTGGCCGGAGCGCTCAGCCTGGAGGCCCTCGCCGCCAATCCGTCCATGCTCCACCCGGCCATCGGTCGGATCCGACCGTATCCGGGGCTGCGGCGAGAGCTCGGCCGCATGCGGGATCTCCTCGACGGCAGCTTCCTGTGGGAGGGTGATGCGGCACGCAACCTCCAGGATCCGCTGACCTTCCGCAACCTGCCCCACATCCTGGGTGCGTGCCGAGACGTCCTGGACCACGTCGACGCGCAGCTCGCGATCGAGCTCAACGCCTCCCAGGGCAACCCGATCGTGGTCGCGTCCGAAGAGCGGGTGGTGTCCGTCGCGAACTACGAGATCCTGCCGCTCGCCGTGGCCGTGGATTACCTGCGGATCGTTCTGGCGTCGGCCCTGTCGGCCGCCAGCGAGCGCATCGTCAAGCTGCTCGAGACGCCCTGGTCCGGGCTGCCCACGGGCCTGACGTCGGAGCAGGACACGACGGAGGCGGGTCTGTCCTATCTCGGCATCGCCAGCCAGTCGCTGGCCGCGGAGGCGCGCACTCTGGCAGCGCCGGTGTCGCACGAGATGGCGTCGACCGCGCACGCCGAGGGCATCGAGGACCGCGCCACCATGGCTCCGCTTGCCGCCCGGCGGGCCACCGAGATGGTGGGCCTGGGACAGCGCATCGTCGCGATCGAGCTGGCCGTGGCGGCACAGGCTTGCGAGCTTCGCGGACTGGGGCCGCACGGGCACGGAACCGCCTTGGCGGTCGAGGCGGTCCGCGGGGTCGTGCCGTTCCTGGGGCTCGGCGGGGAGGTACCCGATCTTGAGCCACTGGTGGCGATCGTTCGATCCGGGGACCTTGGACGACAATAGCCGCGTGACTCCTGAATCGACCACCCGTGAGTCGACCGCCCGCGACCGCCCACCCGAGGAAGCGGCGGAGGATACGTCCTTCGCCCGCGGCCTGCGCCTGCTGTTGACGATTTCCGACCGCGGGGAGGTCCGCGCGGACGAGCTCAGCTCGATCCTCGACATGCCGTCCTCGACCGTCTACCGCTACCTGCGCACGCTGGGCGAGTTCGGCTTCGTCGACCGGCACGACGGCCGCTACCGGCTCGGGCCGCGCCTCCTCATCGGGGCCGGATCCAAGGTGACGAGCGAGCGGCTCATCCGCCTTGCCGATCCTGTCCTGCGCATGCTGGCCGAGGAGACCGGCGAGACGGCCCTCATCGTCCGCCGGGTGGGACTGTCGGCCCTCTGCCTCCACCAGGTCGAGGCGAAACAGCCCCTCCGGGTGGCGCTGGAGCCCGGTGCCATGACGCCGCTCTATGCAGGCGCCATGTCGAGGGTGCTGCTCGCGTTCGCCCCGCCGGAGATCCTCGACCAGGTGGTGGCCCAGGGCATCCAGCCCGTCACGGATGGCACGCCCAGCGAGTCCGACCTGCAGCTGGGGCTGGCCGAGATCGTTTCGAAGGGTATCGCCGTGAGCGAGGGCGAGTTCGTCGCCGGCTCCGTGGCGATGGCCGTTCCCATATTCCGAGAGGATGGGATCGTGGCGGCTCTGGCGGTGACGGGGCCCGAGTCACGCTGCGGGCTAGCGTGGCGGTCCCGCGTTCGCCGGCTCCTGCCTTCGGCCGCCGAGTCGATCATGGCCTCGCTCGCCGAGGATCTCCAGGCCTGAGGGGCGCTTGCCGGCGTGGGTCTCTCGTACTGCGGGTAGCAGTACTCCCAGAATGTGGAAATTCAGCCGCGAAGCCGTGTAGCATGGCGGACCAATGGGCCGTCCGTCACGCCCCGCCTTCGATCGCCTGGAGCCGAGCTGCCCGGATTACGCTCGTCTCCCGGTCGCGGCCGCGTTCACCTGGGCCGACTGCGCGTCCGCGAGCGATGCCGGAGAGTGGTACCTGGTCGCCTTCCGCTCGGTCCTCCGTGAGCGGGCCGATCGGGACCGCCTGCGCGACTACGACGACCGTGCCCACCACGAGGCGCAGTCGGCGCGTGGCTTCGTCCATTACTTCAAGGGTCCCGCAAACGACCGCGGCGAGTGCCTCTCGTTCTGCCTCTGGACGAGTCGTGCCCACGCGCGGGCTGCCGCCGGCCGGCCCGCCCACCGCGAGGCGGTGACGGTCGCGCATGACACGTACGCGCTGTATACGCTCGAGTTCCTGCGTCTGATCAAGCGCGCGGGCGCCGCCGAGTTCGAGTTCCAGCCGTTCGATCTACCGTTCGACATGCCCTCGCCGGCGGCGACCCTGCGACTCCAGCCGCTCCCCGCCGCGGACTGATCAGGCCGGCAGGCTCGCCAGGAGGCGGAAGACCGGCAGCGCGGCCTCGAGGGCATCGGCCAGCAGGTCCGGAAGACCCGGCGAGAACGCGTCTCGATCGGACAGTCGACGCCCGAACACCACGTCCTTGAGCTTCAGCAGCTCCGCATCGGGGTGATCCGCCGCGAAGCCGGCGGGCACGCGCTTGAGGGCACCTTCCTCGTGCGAGAGATGGCCGTACTGGGCGACAAAACCCGGGTCGTCGATGGCGGTATGGACCCGCTCGGGCTCGCGGTCGATCATCCTTCGCCATGCCGCCAGGTAGGCGGGCTCGGGATGCCACATCCCGCCGCCGACGAAGATCTCCCCGGGCTGCAGGTGGAAGTACCCGCCGCCGGCGTGAGCCTGGCGCTCCGGTCCGCCCTCGGCCCAGGGGAACGACGCGCCGACGTTCGTCTTGTACGGCGACTTGTCCTTGGAGAACCGGACGTCCCGGTAGATCCGGAACGGAGAGCGAGCCGGGTCCGCCCGCAACGGGATGCCCCGCGCGACGAACCGCTCGTCGAGCGCGACGCAGAGCTCCTCGAGGGGCTGCTTGAGAAGCCGTTCGTATTCGGCCTTGCGCGGCTGGAACCAGGCTCGGTCGTTGTTGATGGCGAGGTCGGCCAGGAACTGGATTGCCTCGGGCCGGAAGCC
The DNA here is from genome assembly GCA_035637675.1 of Candidatus Limnocylindria bacterium. Classification (GTDB taxonomy): domain Bacteria; phylum Chloroflexota; class Limnocylindria; order Limnocylindrales; family CSP1-4; genus C-114. Next base: position 5,402 of record DASPWU010000016.1, read on the forward strand.
GCTAAAGGATGGGGCCGCGATGCTCATGTCTCGTCTCCAACTCGGCGCTTACCACGTCACGACAGCTCCCGCGGGAAGCGGAATGTCCTTCACGTACTCACTGAGGTAGACGATCACCACGGCGACTGGAGCCCCATCCTCTCGACGCTTGTCTGGGAGCACATCACTGGCCACGGAGGAGGCGCTCGTAATCGGCCTTGCGCGGCTGGAACCAGGCGCGATCGTTGTTGATGGCGAGGTTGGCCAGGAACTGGATCGCCTCCGGCCAGAAGCCCATGAACGTGCTCGTCACCGCCGTTGCCGCTCCTCCTCGTTTGGTCGGATTACCAGCCAATCCTACGCTGGGACCGCGGCGCAGAGCCTCAGGACCAAGGAGACGCGACAAGTCCACCCTGACTCATCTTCGATATGAGCCTGCACGACCGAGGCGTCGAAACGCCGAAAGCCGTAATGAACAGGCTCGTTCGTGGCGGTCTTTAGTCATGGTGGACTTCGAGGCTGCCGGGAGGCGTTCGGCTCCTTCGCGAGGCCTCCACGCCGTCTTCACAATTCGCCCATACGCCGGACCGACGATCGTCGCATCAACTTTTCCGCACGACATCCAAAGGAGATGCGATGTTCGGACGAAACATGGGCCGCGTGATCGGCCCGCTGGTCGCCTTGCTACTGATCGGGATCGTTGCCGCCGTGGCCTTTGCGGCCGGGCAGGCGTCGGTGCCGGTCGGGGCCGCCGGAGCCGCGGGAACCGTGGCCCCTGTGTACGTGGGTCATTACGGCTGGGGCT